>QWQH01000047.1 GCA_003670915.1 Planctomycetota bacterium
GCTGGTGCTTTACGATCCTGCCATTCATTGATGCAAAAAACCTCTACGATTCAGTTTCCACGATACTTGCCTCGACTAACATGCCTCTGTTTGTCTGTCCGACTCGCCGTGGAACCGGGCTTGTGCCAGCGGGCGTGACCGGGCCGACAGGTATCGCTCTTGGACCTTGGTTGCACACCGACTACGCCGGCAACAGGGGATCGTACGGGTTTCCCCCAGCGTCACCGACCACTGCACCGACCGCTGCCAACGTAGAAAGAGAAACAACGTTCGGACCGCCCGGCTATGCGCTCCCAACCTCGTACCCATCCACGCCATCCGACCTGCTTCTTCTGCAAACAGGGTTGCAGGCCGCAGGTGTCACGCTCAACACGAGCCAAGCGCCGCCCCTGTCTGGGGCCGCTGTTGCCACCGGCGGCGTCATTTTTGCGGGCAGTTCTGTTCTGCCGGTCAGCATTCGGGACGGAACTTCAAACACCTATCTGATGGCCGAGAAATACGTGCCACGCTCCAGCTACGGAGTTGGGACGCCCGCTGGGCAAGGCGACGCTCAGTGTGCGTATGTGGGCGATTCGGCCGACACGCTTCGGGGCGGACAGGCTCTGCCCCAGAGCGATGCAACACCCATTACATTGGTGCTCGCTGGCGTTTTTGGCAGCGCGCATCCAGGCGTCTTCAATGCGGCGATGTGCGATGGATCGGTGCGATCAGTCAGCTTCGACATCGACGCAAGAATTCATTTTCTACTGGCGGCGAAGGCCGACCGTCAGGTGGTGTCCCTCGACTGAGTATGCGTGCATAGGGGTGGGGTCGCTTTCCATCCCACAGTCGATCAGACAAGCCCAGTGAGTGGGCCGTCACCACAGTAGTCGGGATTGCCAAATCGCTTCAGTTCCGTCAGGCCCATTGCATGGGCAATCGAGAGGTGCAGCCGATTGTGCGGCAACCCTCCACACTGGATCGCGCGGCCCATCGTAAACCCAAGGCCATTGCCCACGAGCACCCAAGGGATGTCGTCGAGCGAGTGCGAGTTGCCTTCGCCCAATTCATTGGTCCAGAGAATCGTCGTGTGGTCCAGCAGCGAGCCGTCTCCGCCGGGCTCGGGCGTTTGGGCCAGTCGTGTGGCCAAGTGGGCCACTTCGCCGGCATACCAAGCGCCGATTTTCGTCAACTTCTCTTGGGCATCGGCGTTGGTGTTGGACTCGTGAGAAAGGCTGTGTTGGCCCTCGTCAATACCCAGCCACTTCATGTGTGGCTGCCCAACGGAATTGGTGTATTGCAGGCTGGCCACCTGCGTGAAATTCGCCGCCAGCGAAGCCACAACCAATTCGATCTGCATGCGGCTGATTTTTGGCATCTGATCGTTCTGCTCGATCAATCCTTGCTCCAACACCGGTTCGGCATGGGCCACCTCTGCGTGTTGGGTCGAAAGCTCCCGTTCGAATTCCCGCACCAAGGTCGTGTGATCCTCCAGAATTCGGCGATCCTCGGCAGGCAGCGCAGCCGACACCTTTGCGAGGTCTTCGTGCAGTTCATCCAACACGCTTCGCATACTCTGGCGATCCTTCACTTGGCCGTAGAGTTTGCTGAACATCTGGTAGGGATCGTCGATCGGCGTGACGGGCTTGTTGGGACCTGCGTAGATCATGCGAGTCCACGTGTCGGCGCGGTCGGGCACCAGCACGCCAAATTCCAACGATCCAAAACGGGTTGCCGTCGCGGGTTGGCTCTGCAGGAACTGTTTGATCTCCTGATCGATCGATCGGCCACTGGCCCAACCGGCGGGCGTGTCACTTCCACCCTGAATATTTCCCGGCAGCAGTTCGATGCCCGTAAGCAAGCAGCCCATGCCTCGCATGTGGCTATCGCCGTCTCCCTGCACTTTGTCGTGCACGCCCTTGAGCGTCAGCAGCCTGTCCTTGAACGGTTCCAATGGCTTCAGAACAGGAGGTAGATCCTTGAAGGCCCCCGCCTCTTTCGGCCAGAACTGATCTCGCACCACACCGTCGGGACTAAACACGATCACAAGCCGCTTTCTGGCTCCAGTCGAGCCAGCCATCGCTAGGCTCGGCAGATTGGCTAGAAACGGCAGCACGGCCGAACCAACGCCCAGACGACAGAGGAGTTTGCGACGTGAAATCATGATTTATTCTCCTGGGGCACGACAGCCTCTGTCTGGGTTTTCTGGTTATCTGTCTGCGATTGTGTCTGGCTTGTTGTTTCGCTTTTCGTGTGGATCGAGACGGCGGGAGCCTGGGGTGGTATCGCGCCCACTTTCATGATATCGACCAGGAGTCGTCGAACGCTGAATCCGCTGTGTTCAAACGACGTACGGAGCTGCTCAAGCGTAGCGGGGCCCCAAGCCCGCACGGGCTGCTTCACAAGCGCATGAAAGAGATTTTGCACGAAAGCTTCTTGGGCGTCGCGGGTGGCGGCAATCGAGGCAGCCAGTTCTCGGGCTCCCCAAAACGTCGCCTCTGCGCCGTCGCGAGGCTGGTAGGAGCCGGAGGCATCGATTGGACTCTCGAGTGCGCCACGCTTTTCAGTACTCCTGTAGCGGCCGATCGCGTCAAATTCCTCCATCGCAAAACCGAGTGGATTAATCATCGTGTGGCAGGTTTGGCAGGCCACAGAGCTGGTCTGGAGAGCCACCTGCTGCCGGGTTGTACTCTCCAGATGCAATGCATCGGCCACAGGCACCACGGCCTCCTGTGGCGGCTTGAGCACATTGCCCAGCACGGTGCGTGCCAGAAAAACGCCGCGATGAATTGGCGATGTAGAACCCGCATACGACAAGATGCTCATCGTGTAGGGATGTGAAAGCACGCCGGCACGCCGGCCATCGTCCAGCCTTACGCGACGAAACGGTGCGTCGGCAGGCAGGTCCACGCCGTAGAGCAACGCAAGCCTGCCGTTGATGGGCACCTCAGAATCGGTAAAGAGCCTCCGAAAGTCGGAGCGTCGTCCTTCCGACTCATGCCCCCAGACGGCGTCATCAATGAAGAGCTCGAAGCTGGTGCGGAGGTCGGCAGCGATTTCTGGAGAGAACTCCGAGTAGCGGGTCTTATCCTTGACGATTTCAGGGCCGTGTTCGACTCGCAGCCAGCTGAAGAAAAAATCGCGGACCTTCGCCCGCGTGCGGCGGTCGTTCACCATTCGCTCGGCCTGCTTGGCGACTTGTTCGACTGTGACGAGGCGGTTCTGCGCTGCGGCATCCCAAAGAGGTTGGTCGGGAATCGAGTCCCAAAGGCCAAACGAAAGGCGGGCGGCCGTGGTAAAGGAAACCGTTGCAGCCGCGTCGGACGCATCGGCAGCCCCGCTCGACTCCCGGAATAAAAATCTCGGCGAATTCAGCACGATCAGAATCGACCGCTTGAGACCCGTGTCCACATCGGGAGCGTCGGCAAACGGACGATGGATGACAAGCGATTCGAGTTCGCTCGAGAGCGGCCGGCGAAAGGCCCTCTGGGCAAAGAGTTGAGCAAACTGCATGAGTTTTTTGGCCCGGTCAGGATCATCGCGTTGCACGTGGGCCATGTGTTGAATGTGGTCGAGGACATACCCCGCCGCCTCGCCTGCTGCACGTGTCGCAGCGGTAAACCACTCCTTCGATACGCTCGCGCCGCGTTCGTAGCCAATGCTTCGGTCATCCGGAGGAAACGGCGTCTTGAGGATGAAAGCAGGTGGGCTGTCCTGCGGAAAGAGACAACGGTTGGGCACTGTTTCCCACACGCCGTGCGGCGGTTTCCAGCACAGTTCAATCGTGGCCCGCGACGGTCGCTCATGCACGGTGTTGTCGACACCCTGATTGGCTTTTGAAAAATCGAGTTTCACCCGATACGCTCGGCCGCCGAGTAGAAAAATACTGTTGCTGTATTCTGTGCTATCCCCAGATTTCACCCAGGCATCGATGAGCGGCGTTTCATCCCCGCTCGCATTGACCCAAAGCCTCGCGGCATGTTCGGTGCGGATCAATAACTCATAGGTGCCTGTTTCAGCCCCCACGATGGAGCCTTCCCAACGGATGGCAAAACGATTCGGCACAAACCGCTCGGGGTCGGGGCCCTCGAACCCAAAGTCAAAATGCACGTGCGGATCGATCTGATCGTAGACACGCTGGATGACGTCGAAGTTGCGGCCATGGAAATAGCTCGCCCGCAGTCCCCGTGCTTCTTCGACGCGCGGCCCGTGGCCGTAGAAGCTGCCGATAACGTCGGCCAGTGTGTTTTGATGTTGCCGCACGGTCAGCCGCGAGAGTTCCACTCGGGCCGGCCGATTGCGGTCTTGCGCGACGGCCGAATAAAACCCGGCATGGATGTATTCCGCCACGTGGCGGGCAGCATCGCCAGTCACCGCCGACGGATCGTCTTCTGGCATCGTGTCGTGAATATAGTTGGCCAGTTGGGCCACGGAGCGATCGCCCACGAGCTTCTGTGGAACGTCTTTCGTGCCTGCGCCGCTTTCACCGTGACACGCTTGGCAGTGTTCGCGGTAGACGACACTCCCTGGATGCACCGTGGGGCTCTCATCGGCGGCAGCGGTTTGAAGCAGCATCCAGCCAGATGCCACACCCAGCCAGAAGCAGACTGAACCAACCGCCAAGCAGTGGCTACGAAAGAGACCTAGAGGCATGGCAGGCTGTCCGTCAGGTGGGCCGCGGGAGCCCGATGAATCGGCCTGGCTCCCTTCGGAAAAAACGCAGCGATACCCAGAACTTTACGCGCAATCGCCGATTCGTGCAAATAAAGAGCCACATATCGCTTCATGTGCGAGCCGAAAAGAAAGATGCGTCATGGGAATCATTGATTCCCGGGAGCGTGCAATACAGCGATTGCATGGGGGGTTTGGCTCGTATCGAATCGATCTGCTGCCCGCTCACACTGGCGCAGTCGGCAGTGCGCGGGGATACGTGGGCACCTGGCGCGCGGGCGGATCGCGGCCCTCTTCAAGGCTCCATTGCTCCCGCTCTTGTTCGGTGGCGTAGTACGTCAGCCAGACCGTTGCATCTTCCGCATCAGTCGCGCTACAGTCCCAGTGAAAGTAGTTGTCAGGTAAATCGACACGTTTGACTGCAGATGGCAAGATATCGCGGCGGATGAGCACGTAGAGTTCACGATCCGAAAGATGGTCTGTGAAGTCTAGAATGATTCGCTTCTCAAAGAGGCCGTCGATCGTTTCCCAAAGCCGCAGGTGAATCTGCTCGTCGTCGAGCGTGCAGGCAGGTTGCAACGACATGGGTGGATGAAACCAGCGAGCGATCACCTCC
>QWQH01000114.1 GCA_003670915.1 Planctomycetota bacterium
AACGAGCAGGCCAAAGACGCGCTCAAGCAAGTGGCCGTCGTATTGGATGTGCTCCGATCGCTGCGAGTGGCTGTTGCCGAGACAGCAATCAAGTCGGACGCCACGGTCACTCACTGGCAAAACGTCATTCGGGATTTGCCTGCCGAATGAAGTCTTCGCCGAAGACGAACTGCTCGATTGCCTTTGCAAAGCCTTCGTTGGCATGTGAGTCGGTCGTGGCGCTGGCTACCGACTTAACTGCTTCGGCTGCATTGCCCATCGCGATACTAAACCCTGATTTGCGAAACATCAGCACGTCATTCAGCCCGTCCCCGATCGTGAGGATCTCCTCGAAGGGAATGCCTAAAACCCCTGCCAGATATTCGGCTACAGCCCCTTTGTTGGCGTCGCGATGGGTGATGTCGAGGTAATACGGCTGCGAGCGGCTGGCGGATACCCTTTGGCCGAACACAGCCTTTGAGGCGGTCGTGCATCGCTCTACTGCATCGAGATCATCGCTGACCCCCACCACCTTGATGGCCCCTTGAATCGCTGTGCCAAAGTCGGTGACGACGCTGGGCGCAAATTGAACTGTGGAGGATTCGTGCCTCACGTGGGCCCCATCCCATGCAGGCACAAACCAAGCGTTGCCGCTGTACACCCACGGTTCAAGGCCGTGCGAACGAATGAGTTCGATGGCTTCGCCAACGACGTCCTCGGGCAGCGTTTTTTCCTCAAAAAACTCTCGTTGTGCGCTCATGAACATGCCGCCGTTGAAGCCGGCGATGGGGGTGTCGAGTTGCAGCGGTTCGATCAGCATTTCCATGCCGCGAGGCGGACGGCCACTGGTGATAGCAAATCGGATGTTGGCATCACGTAAGTGGAGGACGGCCTTCTGAGCGCGTGGCGTCAACACTTTGTTGGCGTTTACAAGCGTGCCATCCACGTCGCTGAGCACGAGCGAAATCTTCTGTGGAGGATGCATCAGAAGTCCTTTTAGGTCGTCCGAGGGTATCGTAGAAGGCCTCGCATGAAAATATCGCCACCAGGATAGGCCATGTGCTCAATATCGAGTGCTGATGCGTCGGAAATACCGGAAAGACTCTCTCCCGAGAGTGGCGATGTGAGCGCATTACCGCCGATGATTTTCGGTGCGATAAATGTCCAGACCTCATCGATTGCCTTGTGAGCAAACAAGCTGCCTAGCACCTCAGAGCCGCCCTCCACGAGAACGTTTGTCATCCGTCGATCGCCTAGTTCCTGGAGAAGCGATTCCAAGCGAGCAGCACGAGATGGTTCGCGTCCTTGCCAGATGTGGCAGCCACTTTCGCGTAAGGCGGCTAGTCGCTCAACGGGAGCTTCAGGGCCGGTGGCCACAAGCAGCGGTATGTCTCTGGCCGACTTCACCAATTGGCTCGAGAGAGGCAAGCGGGCCTGCGTGTCGAGCACAATTCGCAGCGGTTGTCGCGGACCGGCCGGACGGGCTGTGAGGAGTGGGTCGTCGGCAATCGCAGTGCCTATGCCAACGAAGATCGCATCGACTCTGCCTCGCAGTTCGTGCACGATGGCTCGAGATTCTTCGGACGAGATCCAGGGACTGTCCGGCGGATGGGTGGCCATGCGGCCATCCAGACTCATGGCCCACTTGGCAATCAACCACGGTTTTTTTTGCGTCAACAGCTTGCAAAATGGGGCGATCAGACGCATTCCCTGCTGTGAGTGGAGGCCCATCTCCACAACCACTCCCGCCGCCTGAAGCGCAGCTATTCCACCCCCGTTGACGGCAGGAAATGGGTCACCAGAGGCCACAACCACTCTCGCAATGCCTGCGGCGATGATGGCCGACGTGCAGGGGGGCGTTTTGCCTTGATGGCAGCAGGGTTCGAGCGTTACGTAGAGCGTGCCGCCACGGGCATTCGTGCCAGCTGCCACGAGGGCAGCCACCTCAGCATGCGCTTCGCCAAAACGAGCGTGCCACCCTTCCGCAACAATAGCCGTGCCGTCGGACGAGGCGATGACTGCACCAACCAATGGATTTGGCTCGACATACCCCTGCCCACGCACGGCCAGTTCAAGGGCTCGCTGCATTGCCGATGAGTCAAACGTTGGGCGGGATGTTGCCATACCCATCTCACGGCGTCCAGATGGCCTTCTTCTCACCTTGTGGCCCAGGTTGCTGGCTCCCCCCGGGAGTCCAGATTGCGCTGCCTGTGGGCTGAGCTGCATCACTTGTGCCCGCTGCACCGAGAGCCGGTACTCCGCCGCCTTGGGCCTGTCCTGCAAAGCTGGACAGATCGATCCCGGCCTCGCTGAGCACCGCCGCGAGCGATTCGAGGACCTTCTGATCTCGGGAGTGATCCCGTCGTAGGTGATCCAGAAGCCGCATGATGTCGGCTTGATCGCCCCGCTGCAACCGGATGCGGAGTTCAGCCACGTCAATCATGCCGTCGCTGGCCTTGAGCGTTGTGGCCAGTGCTCTGAGCTCTTGAATGATTTCGAGTTTCCGCACGCTGGACTCAGCGCGATCCTCAAGCAGGCTCCAGGCCTCCATGCGGTCGACTGGCGCAGCGTCGGCCCTCGCCACGATCGCCTCTGCGGCCCGTTCGGCTGCCAGATCAAACCCTGCATCGACCGCCGTCATAAAAATTCCGCGGAGTTGGTCCAAGGCCAGCGACCCCAGCGACACGCGATGCCATCGCATCGGAGGCACATCCTGCATGGGGGTGATAGATTCGATGGCAGCGGGCACAGCTACACCCAATTGCAATCGCATAGCAGCCCAAGCATCAGCAGCGTCGCGGCGTCGGGAGGTGGCTTCTCCCTCGGACAACAATGACTCGACTCGCCACGCACCTTCTGGCTGCTTGAGCGCCTCTCTCGGCGACCTGCCGAGGAGTTCTGGCAGCGGCGTATCGGGCCAGACGGCGCGGAACCGATCCCAGGCGGCTGCTTGCTGCTCGTGAAACATTCTCTCAAAAACCGATGCCTCGCCTGGCAGCGTGCCTTCCTTCAGGTTTTCCGGCGGCGGCATTCGAAACTGCGCAGACAGCAGCCAGTTGGTCGGCGTGGTGGAAGGCATTCCCTCGCGCTCGGATTCCGCGGCAAAAGATACGTGCAGCAGCGGCTCTACGATTCGCTTGGCTCGAGCCACATCGGGCGCAAATCCCTGCAGGACAACTTCTGGCTCGCGGTCGGTCTGCCGACCAAAGATGAGCAACAGTGCCAGCAGTTGCGAGGCCTTGCCAGGGATGGCCGGTGGCTCATACACACGCCACGCCGAACGCGGTGGCACAGCACCTCGCGAAACCCATTCAGATCGCTCGAATGGGGACGTATCGAAGAGGGCATTGTGCCGCAGTGTGTCTTCGAGGAGTTCAATGGAGCCCGCCTCGGTGGCAGCCAGCGGGGCCTTGGCTCGCTCAAACGGCACCTGAGGCGACCGATCTTCATCGGCCTCAGTTTCTAGAGCAATGGCGCGGCCGGTGGCTTCGACTGCATCGTCGTACGGAACGTTTGGTAGCCGAGCAACGGCCAGCCATGCCTCAGACGCCTCAAATGGGCGAGCCAGCATCTCGCACAGGAGGGCAATATTGGTGAAGAGCGGCCGGCTTTCACCAGTCGATTTTTGAAGGGAACGAAACATCGCCAAGGCGGCAGAGAGCTTCCAGCTCCGGGCGGCATGCAGTGCCGCATCAAACTCTTTTTTCCCGGGAGAGTTTTCGAGGGTATCGGCCAACCGCACCTTTGTGCGGAGTGCCGGAGGCACTCCCGACGAGCCAACGATCGATGCCAGAAGCCGCCGGTCTTCTGGGGTACTGAGCGATTTATCGATCATCCACTCGACGATCCCTTGCGCACATCCGACGTGCCCAGCTTGCGCACTGGCCTGCACGAGCGTGGCTGCGATGTTGATCATGTCCGGCGAGACATCTGCCCCTGCAGTTTCACGGGCCTTGTCAAACAAGGCCGCCGATTCCTGTAACCGTCCGGCAATCGCGTCGGCTACCGCCGCGTGCCCTAGGGCCAGCGGATTGTCGGGAAAAGCGGACAGAAAAGCGCGGCTGCTCGCCGCCGCTGCAGCAAATTTCCGAGAGCCTAACTCCAGCTTGACTCGCATGGCCATCAGGCAGGCGCGGTTCGGCGTTCGCTGCGAGAGGCGTTCGACTTGCTCGAGTGCAGCCGATATTTGATCTCCTTCGATGAGTCGGTCGAGTTGCTCCAGATCGGACACCAATTCGGTGCAACAGAACTTGATCTTTTTGCCAGTGCCGCCGGGACACGCTGCGTAGGGGTCGATGGGCATGTGCCAAAAATCTCCTCTGCTCAACAGGGACAATAGAAACCCAGACAATAAAATAACAAAGACAATGACCAAGCTCACGGCTAGACATTTCTGTGCCATGGGCATGTCTGTGAAATATACCAGAGCCGTGGCGCGCCGAAAGATGCCCGAAGGGTCAGCTTCTTTCACGTGCAGATCCGTGGGGTGGCACTGCTGCGAGTTGCCGGTTCGTTGTGAACTCGGCATACTGATCAGGTTCAAGAGCACGGGTAGGCGGCCGTCGCTTTATTTCATTCGCTTTCACGCGGACACAAGTCGCCATGCGGCAACCTCGCATTCTCGTCGTCGATTCCTCGGGGGCCACCGGTCTGCCCTACGCTACACTCGTGGCGAGATTGCAGCCGATGGAACTGCGGGTGGAAACATCCCTCGAGAAAGCGCTCGGCAGCCTCGCTCGCGATTCGTGGGATTTGGGCATCGTTACGGCGAGGCTCGGGCCGACGGCAGATGTGCTTTACAACGCGCTCAAAAAAGCCGATCCGCAACTCCCGATGGTGGTGATCGATCCGCATCCCAGCGTCGACACGGCGAGAGCCTGCTTGCAAGCGGGGGCTGGCGATTATTTGGACCTCAAACGAGTTGAGACCGACCTTGAAGACTCGCTCGTGCGTCTCTTGTCGGCCTCCAGGCGAATGGCCGCCGAGGAAGTGCTCAGGCGAGCGGTTGAGCGGCCGTATTCGTTCGATGATTTTTTAGGTGAGAGTCCACCGATGCAGCACGTCTATTCGATTATTGATCGGGTGGCGACAAGCTCAGTGGATGTTCTTGTGACGGGTGAAACAGGCACCGGCAAGGAGCTTGTGGCCCGCTCGCTGCATAGTCGCAGCCGTCGTGCGGCGGGCCCATTTGTGCCGGTAGACTGCGGTGCGATCCCAGATGCTTTGATGGAGAGCGAACTTTTCGGGCACGAGCGAGGTGCGTTTACAGGGGCCGATGCCCGA
>QWQH01000137.1 GCA_003670915.1 Planctomycetota bacterium
AATCACGCCACAAAATGGGCAGGCATCGGCTCGACTGGTCGTGCTGGCGGCACTCGTCGCGGCAACGAGTGCCGTCGCGGTCACGATGTCAACCATCCAGCCCTGCCTGCTCATGCCATTCAGTCTATCAGTCTGTCGAACAAGTTATTGATGACCCCATGACTGGATGACCGGATGACATTTTCCACGTGGAAAACAGCTGGCGACCCTGCGTTTGTTTGAGTCCTGAGCAGACTCAAGGCAATGAGTTGCTACTCGTAATTGACTGAATCGCTGGCCCGCTCTCGCTGCATCCGCTGCCGCCAGTAAGGGGTCGTGCAAAGAATCAGCCGACCGGTTCCCTCGTAGACTCGCGCTCGCGCCTGTCCGGACAGCCAGTAACTCATCAGCGACTTGGTTGGCCGCTTGATTCGCAGTGAGATCCCTTGGGTGCGAGCCACTACAAAAGGCCCGTCCACGATAAGGCGGTCGTTTTCTAAAACAATTTCCTCGACTGGGCCGTCAACCGCCAAGACGACCTGCCCCTCGCCCAGAAGCGAGGTCTTATACCAGAACCATCCTTGGTCGGCCCACCACGCCGTGAGGAAGCCCTCCCGGTGAATCGACAATTTGATTTCGCCGTCGCTGGCCCAAAAAGATTTTGTGTCGAGGATCCAAGTTTCCCCGCGTTGAACCTTCAGGAGGTGATAGCCGCCCAACGATGAATCGAGATAGACCGTTCCGGTGCCGCTGTAGCGAGGCCGCACCAGCGATTCATCAGAAAAAAGCGAGACCCACCACGACTTCAATGTGGGCCAAGGCACGTCCATCGCCAGCATACCCTTCATGTGGTTGAGCGCACCGCGCTCAGTGCGAACGTCGTCATTCACGAGTTCCACTTTTACCCATCGCATCCCTTCGGCATGCTCTATTTCAAACGTCGCCATCGATTGTGACCTCCGGGCCACGCGTAAGCCCACCATCGGTCCAATCGCACTTCCAGCCAGGAAACGCTATCTGCGGATAGGGATCGGGGTCGATGGGAGTTGGCGATTCGTAGACAACATCGAACTGCCGATCCTTGCGAATCCTTCCCAGCCGAAAATACTTCGTGGTGTGCTGCGTTTTCGGATCCAGTGTTACAAGACCACCCGGCCCGGCAAAGCTGAGGCCCTCCAGCATCGCCGCTCGCACCGCATCGGTCTCCAGTGACCCAGCTTTTTCCACAGCCTTTTTCCAGAGATGCAACAAACACCAGTCGGGCTCCATGGGATCGCCCGTGACGCGGTCGTAACCAAACTCCTTACGAAAATGCTCGATCCACTGTCGGTTGGCCTCCTGGGGTAAGCTTTGGAAATAGCACGAGGCAGCGAAGTGCCCCTGAACCTGCTCTGGCAACAAATTGCGGAGTTCGTCCTCGGCGATACTCGTGGATAGAACCGGTACCCTGTCGGGATCAATCTTGGCAGAAGCCATGCCTGCAAACAGCCCAACGTTGCTATTTCCGTTGACGGTGCTGAGCACACAATCGGCACTCGATGCCAGGATCGCCTGCATGGCCGGGCCGAATTCGCGATGGCCCAGCGGCAGATAGATCTCGCCGGCCGGTTTGAGGCCTTTCGTTTCTAGGTATTTCTTCGCAATAAAATTGGCGGTGCGAGGGAAGATATAGTCGGAGCCCAGCAGGAAAACTTTCTTTCGCAGGCCCCCGGCAGCACTCACGAGCCAGTCGATGGACGGCAGCACCTGCTGATTGGGAACTAACCCACCATAAACCACGTTTTTTGAGGTCTCATTCCCTTCGTACTGCACCGAATAGAAGAGCAATCGATTGAACTCTTCCACCACTGGAATCACCGCTTTACGGCTTGTTGATGTCCAGCATCCGAAGATGGCCGCAGCCCCACCGGAGAGCAGTTCCCGGGCTCGCTTCGGAAACAGATCGTCTCGCGAACGTGGATCGGGAGCAGATGCCTCGATCTGGCGGCCGAGCAAGCCGCCAGCGGAGTTGATCTGTTCGATGGCAAAGAGTTCGACGTCTCGAAGGGATGTCTCGCTGATAGCCATCGTGCCCGTCTGCGAATGGAGCAGGCCAATTTTGATCGGCTGCCCCTTGGCGGGCACGCCGCTGGTGCAACCGGCGAAGATTATCGGGGCAAGCCCCTGCGCAGCGGCCAGCGTGGCCGCAACGCCGCTGCGTCGCACAAACTCTCGTCGCGATTGGCTGGTTGCCAGAGGCGAGTGCCGACGGGGAGCTTTTTTATTTTCGGGGGAAACGTCGCGAGGCATGGCTCACTCCTCAACCATGTGCTTGTAGAGCGCCTCAAAGGGCTGCGAGGAAACGCTCACTTCGCCGCGAAATGGATTATCCATTGCAGCGATCAGGAAAATCATCGTACCGAGATATGCAGAGAGGAGGCCGCCAAGCGCCATGTGGGTCAGAAATTTCATGTCAAACAGCCACACCATCGCGATATTGATGACGGCCCCAAGGATGACGACATACCACATCACGCTGGGAATACAGGTGCTCACCGAGAAGAGTCGCATGCGACGGTATTCCAGAAAGGAGTTGAACTGCCGTAGTGCTTCGGCGTGGAGGATTTCTTCCACGCGAGTCTGGGGTGTAAAGTCGAGTAACTTCTCTTGGAAAGCCTGTGCCCGAATCGTGCCCTCCACGGGAGTGATGCCCTGTCGCTGCAAAGGCCACGCATACTTAATGACATATCGGGTGTAGTCCCGGAGAAGCCACTGAAGATTTTGCCCGTAGGGATCGGGGTAGCGAGAGACGTCTTCGTAGAGGGCAGAGAGCGCCGCTGCTTCACGTGTGACATTGGTCCCTGTTTCGGATGCATTTTGATAGGCGCTCACAGCGATCAGGCCGAGTAGCAGTCCGTAAAAGACACAGAAGCAGGAGAGCACATAGCCCACCACATCGTTGGCACCCTTGGTGTGTTTGACAAACTGTCGCAGGATAGGCCGCAGCAGAAGCGCCCCGATCCAGTAAAATCCCACAAAGAAGGCGATCATGAGGATCGCGAAAATGTGTGTTGGTAGTTCGTAAACCGAGTAAAACATAATTATTTTTCACGCATTCTCAGAATCGAACCTCGAGCAATACTCTCAAGATTGAAGAATGTAGCACTCGCCATACCTTACTGCACCTCTTCACCGTCCAGCGTGTAAATCGCAAGATGGTTGCCATCTGGGCCACGGAGTTCTTCGAGACGAAAGATGCCCTCTACGGCAACGGGACGAATCGAGAAATTCGCAGTTTTGCCTGGAATCATTCGCACGACAATGCAGTCATAAATCGCCGCGCCAGGGCCAAAGCAGCACTCCATATTATCTCGCACCAGCACAAATTGCTTGAGGCCAGCCTGCTGAAAGCTCGGCAGAATGTATCCGCGGATGCGGATGCGTTTGTGCTCCAAGCTTGTCACGCGATCGGGCAAAAGACTGCGGGTGAAGGGATCTCCCTTTTCAATTTCAAACTTGATGTCATCAAATGTGATCTCTCGTGGTCGTTCCGAGGAAGCAACCGGAGTCGGTTGCGTCGACACTGGTGCCGGCTGCGACAAGGGGGCTTCGGTGGTTCCCTTTGCCGGCGCCGCCCTCTGCTCGCAGCCGGTGGCTCCGCAGAGAATCCAAGCCACGCACGCATATTTCCATCGATCACTATCGCGCAACGGCATCCTCCAAATGGTAGAGCACGCCTCCATCGAGCGCTGGGGCACCTGTTGGGCGCACGACAAATCGCCCAGCAATCTTCGTGAGCCGTGGCGTGAAGCTGATCCCCTTTGTGTCTTGCAACTGCACCAACACGCGATCGGTGATTTTGGGATTGCCGCCAAAGCAACAGTCGCCCTGATCTCGCACCAGTAAAAACTGCGAGATCCCGTGCTGTTTACTGCCCGGATAGATGTAGCCTTTCAGGAGGACCTGGCGACCATTCATCGCCAAGGCGGCGTCGGGCACGGCGGTGGGTGGATCGCCCTCCAGCGGCTGGAGCATCGTGTAGTGCAGCCGCTGGAAACCTTCCGGCAACTCCGCAGCATAGACGCTGGATAAATAGACAAGCCCCGCCACGAACATGATGGCTGAAAAAACCATCGCAGCAGCCACCAGTGGTTTGCCTGTGAGTTCATCGGGACGCGAGGCGATGTCTCGCCACGCAACGAATCCCAACACCATGCCCAGCACCGGGACAACGACCAGCCACCAATCCAGAAACACCAGCGGCGACACCAACGCCATGACGAGGCTCGCAATCGATACCCCCCCCAGCGCGCGGTAACGGTCGGTCTGTTCTTCACCGCTCTTTTCTTTTGCAACAGCGTGCGCAACAGGCAGTGGTGATGATTCAAAGAGACCCGTGGACATGATTTCAACTGCTCGCTGCTGCATCGCAGTGCTGAGCCACGCGTGCAGGCTCAGCACGAATAGTTTTATTTTTCGGCTGCACCCGAACGAAAAGCTGATCGCGAGAAAAAGCCGACTAGGAGCACAACGGCTCCCCACACGCCCCACTTCCAAAAGATCACCCAACTTTTCGAGTCCGTCTTCCCATCGGCCACAGGCACCCGCGAGGGATCGACCCCGTCCCGATCATCGGTCGCTTCTTCGTCGGCCAGCACAGGTGAGATTCTGGCTGCCAAGGCCGTGTCCTCAGGGGCGGCCTCGTTCGACACTATCGCTCCTGTGGAGTGACTGAGAGTCGGAGGGGAGGGCTGTTCGCCAGACTCGTCTTCTGCGTCCCCAGAAGGCTGCTTGGGCGAAGGTGCCCCTGCAAATCCTGCCAACGTGGCTGCGCGACGCACCGCCTCTGGATCGATCTTCTCGAGTTTTTCAAGGGCAACAGCGGCTTCCGGCAGCGGGCAGGCCTTGAGATAGTTGACCACTGGCTCCCGCACAAAGATGTTATCGGCATCGGCCTTTACAAAGAGGTCCGACAGGGTGTCGACGACCGACCAATCTCCCCAGCGAGCCAAATCAGCGATCACAAGATCTGCGAGCTTTGGCTCCTTGAGCAACAGTCGCAGGGATTGAAGCACGCGAGCACGGGGCACGGAATCTGATTCCTCACCTAAAAATCGTAAGGCCATCACGGCCGCGTAGGTTTCAGTAAAAGGCACGTCGCGACCCTGGCGATCCAAAAAAAGCCTGTCGATGAGATCGAGGCCATCGGCGCCCCGCAGTGTCACGGAGCAGGCGATCAACGCATCGAGTCCGGATCGTAATTCGGCCTGATCCCGTATCGCAGCTGAATCATCGTCCGAGTCGGCTCCGCTCACTGAAGGAGTCTTTGGTATCTTGCCGCCGATGAGAATTGTTTCGATTCGTGCCGCATCCGCCTTGGTGCCACAGACGCCCAGCATCGTGGCGTAAAGCCTGCGGCGGCTGCCCTGAATCTTCGGGTTTTCGATCCACTCCAGCAACTGCGTCGGATCCATCCGGCTTTCGAGGTTGCGGACATCGGCGTAGGGCGCCACTGCGAATTCGTCGTAAGCGTCGCGGGCCAGCGTTTCGTCTGGGCTCTCTAGATACTGCTGAAAAAACGCCAGCCTGTCGGCGCCCTTCTCCGGTAGGTCCGCCAGCTTCTTGAGATACGCCACGGCTTGTTGACTGATCGGAATCGGACTCGACCAGATCAGGCTGGGCGGCTCGATGCCCATCAAGAGAAAGAGCGTGCCGATCGGCTTCTCCTCCAAGAGGATTGTTTCGATCGGCTTGGCATCGCCCCCGAGGAACCCGGCTTCCTGAACCAAATCAGATCCCTTGAGCACTTCCACAACCGCAAATTTTCCCTTGGGCAGCGGCCCCTCGGCTCGCGGCGAGAGGGAGCCGGAGGTCGGCGGCTCAACCAATCTGGCCAGAACGGCCGCCTGGCTCTGCGCTATTTCCTGAGCGAATGTCAGCGATACCGCCGAGCAGAACGGGCAGCCGCGAGCCGCTGGCGCATCGCCGCAGATCGCTGCGATCACGACGAGAGCAGACGCTACGATTCCGGCGGGCTTAGAAGAGCTTGGCATCCCGGCATTCTAGTGGCGCAGGCCTGCAGACCGCGAATGGCAGTGCAAAATACCGGTTCTACCCCGGGCCTTGCAACCATCTGGCGACATCGGTGCGGTAGGCGGCAATGGCCGGCAGAAGGGCCGCAACGATGGCCAGCACGATCAAAAACGGTACCAGCAAGGCTTCGGCTGGCGAGGCAGAAAACACGCTGGCCGACACGCCGGCATGGGTCGTAATCCACGGACCAACGCCGCCCACAAGCAGGTGTCCAAGCACCCATCCTGCCACACCGCCGCCCACGGCCAAGAGCACAGCCTCGATGAGCACGGTGGTGAGCACGTGGAATCGCCTCGCCCCAAGGGCCCTCATGATGGCCACATCCCGGCTGCGTTCCAGCGATGAGCCGACCATGCTCACGAGGATTCCAATGGCAGACACAACCACAACCATCGCCGTGACAAAAAGGAGCAGGAGCTCTAACGGTCGCACGAACAGGTCGAGTAACTGCCTGATTTCTGCAATCGGCAAGGCTGCCTGCGCGTCGCTACCTTCATTGATCGCTGTGCGCAGGCCCATCGCCGTGAGTTCTGCTGGAAGGCCAGGCAGGGATGCTGTCGCGAGTAAAATGGCCGTGACTTCCCGCTGAGCTTCTGGCAGCGGTTTGTGGTGTGCATCGTGATCGTAACGGGCCGCCGGGGCGGCGGCCGCAGGATCGGCTGCGTTTTCGAGCGTGGCATGGCCATCGCCTTCAACCGACTCCACTGGCTTGGCGTGGCCATCCTGCAAATAAAAGCCTTCCATATTCACAAACACACCACGGTCGATCGGTGTATTGGTTCGGGCCAGAATGCCTTTGACTGTGAACGGATCGTGCACCTTGCCATCATCGGCGCCGTGCGTTGGAGCAAATGGATCGCCCACCTTTAGCCCCGTTTGAGCCGCGACCGTCGCCCCCAGCACGCCATCAAAAAACTCACTGTCTTGCAGGTTACCGCCGCTCATAAAGAGAAACGGCTGGCCGTCACCGCTGGTGAGACGATCGAACATCGCCGCATTCGTGCCCACGACGCGGAAGCCGCGAAAGTAGTCTCCCATGCAGATCGGTACAGCTGCCTGCGTGCTTGCGGCAAACCGGCCATCAACGCCGTCAGATCTCTTGCTGGCAGGCAGAAATGCCTGGTACACCGGCCACGGAATATTTTCGATAGGTTTGCTGATGAAATAAACGCTGTTCAACACCAACTGCAGTGGACTGCCTTTCGCGCCGACAATCATGTTGTAGCCAAGACCAGAGCCAGACTCGAATGCTTTTTGTACCAAGCCTCCTGTCACGAGCGTGGCCACCACTAACGCAACGCCAAGCGCCAGCGACAGCGACGTGAGCGAGGATGTCAGCAACCGCTGACGAATGTTGCGCCAGGCAATCCCCAAAAGGCTCATGCTCGTGCCTCTTTGACAGGGTGGATAGCGGCACGATTGAAATCTTCCAGACGCACGCGGCGGGGAAACTGCCCGGCAACTTCGGGTGCGTGCGTGACGACCACAAGCGCCACGCCTTGCTCGGTGCACGTGGTGCGGAGCAGATCGATGACTTGCTGCTGATGCATCGCATCGATGCTGGCCGTCGGCTCATCTGCGAGAATCGCGCGAGGCCGGTTTGCCAGCGAGCGTGCCACGGCCACCCGCTGCTGCTGGCCGATGCTCAGGGCCGAGGGCTTATGGTGCAACCGATCTGCCAGACCAACCGCAGCCAGCAGCGCGGTGGCCCGGGCCTTGTTGGGCCTGGCAGAACCAAACGCCATTGCCACCAGCACGTTCTCAAGTGCCGTGAACCCTGGTAGGAGGTTGAACTGCTGAAAGACAAGCCCCAGCGTATCGGCTCGCACGCGGTCGCGTCTGGCTTCGTCGAGCCTCGCCACATCCATTGAATCGATGATCACTTTGCCAGAGTCGGGTCGCATGATTCCCGAGATCACATTGAGGAGCGTCGATTTGCCGGAACCGCTTTGCCCTTCAAGTGCACAGTGCTCCCCCTGGGCTACGGCGAAGGATTCAATGTCTAAGACGTTCACCGTCTCACCGCCGGGCATCGCGAACGACTTGCGAACGTTGAGGAGTTCAATCACCGGTGCTGGCATGGTGGGCTTTCTAGCAAAAAAGCGAACGGACGTAAAAATCTAGGCCGTCGGGCCTTTGGGTGTCGCGAGGCGATTCTGGTGAAATGGGATTCAAAATGCCGCAGCACCACCGACCTGGATGACCGCTGGCGGGCCACCAGCCTCAACGCCGGCATTGTAGCTCGCAAAGAGAACGGTGCGGCGGCCCATGTACCGCACAAATCCACCCCCCAGCACGGTACTGCTGGCAAATCGCGGGAGCGACGACCCATTGACGAGACCCTGAACAAAAATCTGAAAGTCATCTGTGATCGGCTTGGTGAAAGAAAATTGGAGCGTCTCTTGATAGATGATGCTGCCCGACTGTGGCCCGTTGGTCGCTCCGAGGCCGATGTTCCACTCCAGTTCGATATCCCACGGAAGCGAGTTGGAGAAGAGCAGCGCTACTCCAGGCTGCGTGCCCGATTGGAGTTGCGGACTGGCCCAGTCGGTCTGCACGTAGAGCTCAATCCCCGCGCCTGGCAGGATGTACTCGGGCTTCTCGCCCCAGAGGTGAACCTTGGCATCCAGAATCAACGGGGCGATGCCCACGAAAGCTTGTTGACCGTAGTTGGCTTGGGATGCGGTAAGGCCATTTGAAAAAAGCCGAAACTCAAATCGATCGGTGACGCCCAATCGCAGCAGATACTCCCAGTTCCATGACGCTGGCTGGCGAGGCCGACTCGCCCCCGTCCAGACCATCGGCGTCGTCTCCAGATAGATCCCGCCGCGGGGCAGCGTGTAGGGACTATTCGGGAAATTGGCCGTGTCTGGGCCGGGATCGCGGATGTTTGTGGGCTCGTGCGACCGCCAGGAATCCACCCGATCGGGAAAGGCGCGGGCCAGGCATCTGGTTCGCCGCAAGGGACTGCTGAGAGCAGGATCCACCGGTGGCAGTCGCATCAACTCCTCGTCTGTGACCGTCTCTTCAGCGTCGTCCACAAGCCACACCACCCCGCGAGGCAAGTTGAGTACGGCGTTGGTCTCGCCCACGGGATCTCCTCGAACGGCTGTCATAAGCAAGAGCACCACCATCAGCCCGATTGCACCGCGCGAGCCGATTGAGAGAGGGAAAAAAGCGGTTTTTTTTGGGGCGGATTGAGTGGGCACCGCGGAACGGTGTATAGTTCGTCGCCATTGAAGCCTTCGCCAGTCCAGTGCCGGCTGCTCGCAACGTCGCGGCAGCAGCCTATCCCCTCGACGTCCCGCCTCAGGAGATTGCCAGTGTCTATTCGTGTTGGTATCAACGGCTTCGGCCGCATTGGTCGTCTTACCTTCCGCGCTATCTACGAGAAGTACGGGCTCGACGGCGATGTTCAAGTGGTTGCCTTGAACGATCTCACCGACGCCAAAACCAACGCGCACCTGCTGGAATTTGACTCCAACTACGGCCCTTTCAAGGGGAAGGTCAGCTACGAGGGAAACGATCTTGTCGTCGATGGGCACACGATCAAGGTCTTTGCTGAGAAGGACCCAGGTTCGATCCCATGGGGCAGCCAAGACGTGCAGATCGTCGTGGAAAGCACGGGCTTTTTTACCGATGCCACAAAGGCTGTTGCTCACAAGCGAGACAGCGTGAAAAAGGTTGTCATCTCTGCGCCGGCCAAGAACGAAGATCTTACGATTGTGTTGGGTGTCAACGATCGCATGTACGATCCCAAGAAACACCACGTGATCTCCAACGCCTCCTGCACCACCAACGGCCTGGCGCCGGTCGCCAAAGTGCTTCACGAAACCTACGGCATCGATCGCGGACTGCTCACGACCGTTCACGCCTACACAAACTCGCAGAAAACCGTCGACACAGCGGCCAAGGATCTCCGCGATGCCAGAGCAGCGGCGCTCAACATCGTGCCATCGAGCACCGGTGCGGCTCGGGCCGTGGGGCTCGTGATTCCTGAATTGCAGGGGAAATTTACCGGCATGGCGTTCCGCGTGCCGGTTGCCACGGTGAGCGTTGTCGACTTTACTGCGATTCTGAACAAGGAAGCCTCGCCCGCCGAGATCAACGCGGCGATGAAGAAGGCAGCCGAGGGCCCACTCAAGGGCATCCTCCGCTACACGGACAAGGAACTCGTTTCGACCGATCTGAAGGGGGATCCGCACAGTTCGATCTTCTCCGCAGTCGACACGATCGGCTTGGGTAACTTCGTGAAGGTGGTGAGCTGGTACGACAATGAGTGGGGTTACTCCAATCGCGTTGCGGACCTGCTCAAATTCCTTGAGGACAAAGGTCTTTAAGGCGTATGCGCTGCGGCGTCTTTTGAGTGGACAGCCACGGTGCCGTCGGTTTGAAACACCGTGCCGTCGAACGTTGTGAACTGCACCAGCACTCGCAGGTGACTGGCCTCGGGCGGTTGACCGGGCCACGGCAGCACAAAGTGCAGCCCCCGAGCGCGTGAGGTTCTACGGAAGTGTTTGGCGGCCTCGGCTGAGGGAATATTCCACGTGGCGATGCACACGCCCTCATCGGAAGCGTGCGGGGCTGGATTGCCTTCGGCGACAGTCACGTCGGGCTGCGAGGTTGGTGCATACACGTTAATCGACACGTCGCCAGAGGATGTCACCAATCGCTCATCCGTATCGCGAGGCTCGAACACGACAGCCAAGCCTTCAGAAACGCCATCGCCGTTGCCATCGAAGCACTCGCATCTTTCTGGATTGAGGACAAGATGCGTGATCCGGCCTTCGCCAGCGAGGCTCTCCTCGTGAGACAACCGCCTGCCTACAGGGCCTGTGGCCCCTCTGGCGGCTGGCTCATCGGGTAGCGGTGGCACACCATCCAACGTCGGAGCGTCAAACCTTGCGGGAGGACCAAATCGCAATCCATCTGAGGAACCAGGGCTTGGCACCTTTGGTTCGCCGGACCGGCTGGGCGCGTCGCTTCCGATCGACGGCACGCCTGTTGGCTCAGGCAATCCAGGCACCTCAATGGCAGGCAACCCAATCGCGGGCGGCACGAACACCGGTGCAGACACCCCCGAAGGCGGACTGGCAAACGGTCGTGCAGGCGAGGCCACACCAGGGGGAACGTGTATCCTCGAGGGTAACGACCCATCGGCATCCACAATTCCGAGCTGTTTTTTAAGGCTGTTATTTTCGCCGGCGGTGCGATCCAACCTGGCGCACTTCTGCTGGAGTTCATCTTGGAGCAAGTAGATCTGATCTTCCTGCATCCGCAGTTCGCGCTCGAGCAACTGCTGATTGATGTCGCTTTTACAACCGGCTTGCAGGATCGCTGCAGCCATCGCGACTGGCAGGACTGCCCGTCGTAATGCTTGGCATGTGAATCTGGCCATGATGCGCCTCCTTGCGCCTCAGACTGTCATCGAAAACCGTTCGCTTCAACCGTATTCGCGTTTGGAATTGTCTCGCAGGATGCGTTACGCGACGCCTTTGACGTCATCCATATTCTCAATCACCTTATCGATCAACCGGTAGTCAAGGGCCTCCTGCGCTGACATAAACCGATCCCGATCCGTGTCCTGCTCTATTTTACTCAGGGCGTGGCCTGTGTGCTTGAGCAGGATCGTATTCAGCTTTTGCTTGACGTTCTTGAATTCCTTGGCGTGGATCATGATCTCCTCCGCCGTGCCCTCCATGCCCGCAAGCGGTTGATGGATCATGATGCGGGCATTGGGCAGCGAACGACGCTTTCCTTTGGTCCCAGCCGTCAGCAGCACAGCCCCCATCGAGGCACACTGACCGATGCAGTACGTGGCCACGTCACAGGTCACGAATTGCATGGTGTCGTAGATCGCCAGACCTGCCGTCACGCTGCCACCAGGAGAGTTGATATAGAGATGGATGTCGCTTTTGGGATCGTCCGACTGGAGGAAAAGCATCTGCGCGACAATGGCATTGGCCACTTCATCGTTGACCTGCGACCCCAGAAAGATAATCCGGTCTTTGAGCAGACGGCTGTAAATATCCATCGCCCGCTCTTCACGGCCGCTCTTCTCAATGACGTAGGGAATCAGAGGCATAGGGTTAGTCTTTCTCCTTCTCATCGTCGGCTGTCACCGGCGGTTTTGTGAGCACATCGTCGACGAGACCGTATTCTTTCGATTCGATGGCAGTGAGGTAGCAATCGCGGTCAGTGTCTTTGGCAATGCGTTCAAGGGGTTGGCCGGTGTGGTGTGCCAAAATCTCGTTCAGCACCAATCGCGTTTTGAGAATTTCGTCGGCCTGAATCTCAATATCGCTGACCTGCCCGCCCACCTGCCCGTAGGGTTGGTGAATCATCACCTTGGCGTGCGGCAAAGCAAATCGCTTGCCTTTGGCACCGCCGGCGAGCAATACGGCGCCACCGCTGGCAGCGAGTCCTACGCAGTAGGTCGCCACAGGGCAGGAAAGGATCTGCATCGTGTCGTAAATGGCCATTGTGGCTGTCACGCTACCGCCCGGCGAATTGATGTAGAAGTGGATGTCTTTGCGGCGATTTTCGCTCTGGAGATAGAGCAACTTCA
Source organism: Planctomycetota bacterium (assembly GCA_003670915.1). GTDB lineage: Bacteria > Planctomycetota > Planctomycetia > Pirellulales > UBA1268 > BAIKAL-G1-2R. The sequence goes on from QWQH01000137.1 coordinate 12,620, forward strand.
TGACCAGTTCGTTGGCGTTACCGTCGTAAATCTCCCCTTGCAGGAGGATGATCCTGTTTTCCAGAAGCAGATCCCCGAGGGTCATCTGCCGCTGCCGCTGGTAGTCTCGCTGGGCGCTGGACCCGGCGATCTGATCAGGCGTCCGCGAGGCCATCGAATCGATAAAACGCTTCTGCATAGTGACTCTCAAAGGATGCTTGTAGGAGTTGTTTACAATAATCTACTGGCGAAAAACACGCCCAAACGTTCGGCAATAAAGTCCACTTTTATCGTCGCGCAGGCGAGCGAATCTCACCTGCTTCGGCATGCGTCGCCTCCGGAATCTCTTCGGCGCCCACAAAGGCGCCGCAGACGGCGTGATCCACGGCCTCCACATCGGTCTTCTGGAATTCAAATGGGGTGTTTGTGAACTTCGCGTTTTCAGTGACCCGGTCGAGCGTTTTTCTTTCGATAATCTGATTGCGGAGGACGTCCATCAAGCCTCGCTTTTCAAGGCTCGCCCGCACTCGCCTCGGTGACTCCCCCGACTGTGCGGCAATGGCTCGAATCTCCTCATCGTAATCGGCTGCCGAATCAGTAATTGATTCGTCCTCGGCAATCCGCTCCAGAATGAAGTGTTCCTTGAGAGATCTCGACGTGCTGGCCATCACAGTCTGACGCAGTTCGTTGACGTGCCGGCGGATCGCGTCGTCGTCAAAACCGCTCCGACGCAGTTCGAGGATTGACCGCTCGAGTTCCCGCTGGCTTTGACGCTTGAGCAATGCCGGTGGCAGATCCCACGTGGCCGAAGCAGTCAGGGCGTTGGCCACCTGCTGTCGCACCTGCCTACGGCGGTGCCATTCAATCTGGTTTTCCAACTGCAACTGCACCGCAGCGCGAAGGGCCTCAGGCGAATCAAACCCGCCAAGTTCGTTGAGTAGTTCCGGCGAAAGTTCGGGCATCTCGAGCTTCTTGATCTCCAGAACCGTCAACTCCACGGTCACTTTTTTGCCTCGCAAATCCTCAACGGCCGCCTCGCTCGACACCGTCACCGGGGCCGAGACCTTCGAACCGACGGCGGCCGACTTCACGAGTGCGTCAAAACCCTTCAGTTCGGCATCCGCGAACGACAGTGTGGGACGCACCACGATGGACAGTTCGCTGGCTTGGGAAAGCAGCGTGTCGCCGTTCAAGACACGCAGATCTGCAACGATCATGTCGCCCAAGGCTGGCGCGCCTTGGTGGGGCGCAAGCCGACTCCGCTCCCGCAGCAGATTGGCGATGGCTTCGTCCACGTCCGATTCTTCGATCTGCCGTGTCGGGCGGTTGATCGACAACCCCTTCCACTCAGGCATCTCGAACTCGGGCCTGACCTCGATTGAAAATTCAAACGTCATTGGCCCGTCCTCAGGCAGCGATACCGCACCGATGTCGAGGTCGGGCTCGCTGATCGGGGAGAGTTTTTCCTGATCCGCAGCCTGACTCATGGCTTCAGTTAAAAGCTTTGTGCGAATCTGGTCGGAGAGTTCCGACTTGAACCGGCTTCCAACAAGGGATCGAGGAGCACGGCCAGGACGAAATCCAGGGAGCATTGCGCTGGGCATGAGTTCGCCGATAGCCTCATCGTGAAAACGATTGATGTCGTCTCGCGGAATCGAGACCTTGACGCGTCGCTGGCACGTCGACACCGTCTCGATCGTGACGTCGAGTTTGAGAGGAGGACGGGCGGCTTCGTCGGCACCAACGGGAGTGTCGAGGGGGGCAATCGGGTCGGTGGAGAGTTCAGTAGAAGACATGAGTGGTTCCGAACAGGATCCAAAGCAAAGCATCGCTCAGACGGAACGATGCCCCCACGATGGAAAGGGGCACAAGAAAGCAACGAATAACTGATCCATGAGGTAAGGAGGCAATGAGCAGCGACTCTCAAAGCGGGTGATGGGATTCGAACCCACGACAACCACGTTGGCAACGTGGTGCTCTACCAACTGAGCTACACCCGCAGAGACCATGGCCATCAAGGCAAGGACAGATCGCCACGAAACCCAGCGATTATAGGGGCTAGAAGGGTGGCCGCAAGATCACCCCTCTAGAGAATTGCGGTTTTCTGGGAAAGCTGGGCTGTTGCGTTGGAAAGCCCTGTTCTGGAGTTTAGAATCGGGTCGGCCCATTGTGTGTGCAAGCCTGTGTCGCAAACAGAACGGCCGCCGCTCACTCAAATGGGTCTGAAATCGCTCAGAACGCTCCAGAAGAGGAATCTATGATCGTTTCCTTTATCGTGACTGCCCCGGAAGCGAAGCAGGGCGCTCATTCGGTGAAACTGCCGATAGTTATGGGCCGGGGCGAAGGCGTCAAATTTCGGATCCCGCACGACAGGGTGAGCCGGAGGCACTGCGAATTTTCTTCTCAGGGGAACACCGTTTACGTGGAGGATCTGAAATCCACCAACGGCACGTTTCTGAACGAAGAGCAAGTGGCCCCCGGCATCAAGAAAGCCGTTGCTTCCGGGGACTCCGTCCGCGTGGGCAGCCTCACGGTTCGAGTGGAGTACAACGTGGGTACAACCGAACGCACCACGGAGATTCATCGAAAGCCTCTCGATCTAGGCGAAGTGGCAGTGGGCGTGCCGCCGGCTGCGGAAGGCCAAGACGAAGCCATCGGTCCGTTTGAAGATCTGCAGGTGGAGCACGCAGAAGAACCAGCCGAGGCGATCGTGGAAGTGCTCGCAGAACCGGTTGAGGAACTGCCGGAGGATTCCGAAGACTCCCCGGAAGCCGCTGCACAATTTCTGGTCGATGAATCAGAACAGGCTGTAGAACAATTCCCCGAAGAAACGCCGGAGCCAGTTGTGTCGGCCAAGCCGCTCGCGCCAGCCAAGGGCACTGTCGCGCCAGCCAAGGGCACTGTCGCGCCAGCCAAGGGTAAGCCGAAGGAAAAACAGCAGGAGCCATCACCCGGCTTTGATTTTCTCTCCGGCGATGGCGATGCCCCCGCGCCTGCAGCCGAAGACGATAAGCTCGACGACTTTTTCAAAGGCCTCTCGTAGCGAGCGACAATCGGTCAGCTTGAGACAAGCGTGCCGAGTATTCGGTTGAGCGAGTCGTTGGTTTGATAGATGAGTGCTTCTGGATAGTGCGGGTAGGGGTGGAAATACTCAAATGTCACAAACTCCTCGTAGCCAACTGCGTCAAGAGCCTCCAGCACGGCCGGCCAGTTGGTAGTGCCGTCCAGCAGCGGGCGAAATGTTTCTAGAGAGTAGTCGGTCCCCTTCTTTGTAAATTCCTTGAAGTGGATGTTCTTGGTGCGTTTTCCCAAAATAGGCACCCAGTGCTCGGCATTCTGAAACATCGAAATGTTGCCCGTGTCAAAATGAACGCGGACGCGGTCGCTGCCAAAACTATCGACGAATGCGTTCATCTCCATCGGGGTCATGAGATAGCCATTAAAAAAAATGTTTTCGATGTTGAGCGACACCTTGAGCTTTTCGGCCACAACGGCAAGCGTCCCAACTGCCTCCCTCGCTCGCGTATCGCACACGTCATTTCGAACGGGCTCGTGGTCGTTTCGCCATGGGATGTGCACGGCTCCAGGAACAATCAGCACATTTTCAACGCCCATGTGATGGGCGGCTTGGGCGATCTTTCCGGCGAGTTCGAGCCCACGGCTCCGTTTAGCCGGATCGTTACTGGAGAGTGGGTAGGGCCAGAACAGAAACGAACAGAGGCCGCTTATTTCAATCCCGATCCGGTCGGCAAGCGTACGGATGGCGGCGAGTTCCTTCGCCGTTGCTTTCGGTGAAAGATCGTTGTCCAGATCGTAGTTGAGTTCGATGCCATGAAACCCAGCGTTCTTTGCAAGCTGAAGGCATTCCTCGAGCGTCATTCGCTGTGGATAGGGAAACGCCCACAGATTAATCGACTTTTTCATGCTGTATTTTTTTGGTGATGCGCAACGAGCATCGATGGCGGCGGCAGACGGACGGGGGGCGCTTGCGGTTGCCGTCTGCGACGCGGCGGCAAGGCCTAGCGTTGCGAGTCCCGAGCGGATTGCATCGCGACGGCTGACAGCCCGCGTTTGCCCAAATGGAACCGACCACTCCTGATGGGCCATGGTGTCGTGCGGCATGAATATCTTCCTTGGCCGTGTGTTTTAGTTCCTTCTGACGGCATGCTTACGAAAGTTGTTCTGCGAGGGCGGTGCCAATTCCAGTCGCGCCGTAGCCGTTCCCGCAGTAGAATAGCCGCAATTTATTCCCCTCGGCAACGACGTGCGGATACTCGACCATCTTGCTTTCCCAACCGTTGCCTGTTGGGGCGATGGCTAAATTCTCGCCGGGCTTGCCGCGGTACCAATCGATACCGTCGTCGCTGGCGGCCTCGCAAATCGAGTAGGCCCCGAATTGCGTTCCGATGCTCGCGTAGATTGCTCGCCAGCCCGTTGGTGTCTTCCACGGATTCAGCGCAATCACCGCGGCATTTTCGTACTTTGCGTCGAGCCGCGGACGGAGCATGATTTTCCTATCGATCCACGTAACGCCGTCGTCGCTTTCGGCAATCACTGCGAGCTTTGCTTGATCGGTGAGCAGGTCTGTGCTCGGACTTCCAGTCGCCAACGTGTAATGCATGCGGTATCGCGTGCGTCCGCCGCTCCTTGGCACTTCAATAATCGGTCCGCCACCGGCGATTCCTTTGTTGTTTTGGTAGTCATCAAAGCCGTCGCCCAAGAGCACCGGTTCGTCGGAATACTTCTTCCACGTGCGCAGGTCGTCGCTGATGGCAAGCCCAATGCCGCGAAATCCCTGCAGCCCAACGCCTTTGTCGGCACTGCGACTGCTGTAGTACATGTGCCACTTCTCGCCGAACTTGTGGACGCAAGGTAAGACGCACCACGTCTCGTCGAACGATCCGGGTCCGCCGCGATCGAAGAGCGGACCGTGACGCTTCCATTCCGTCACACGGTCGATCGGGCAGGTTGCAAGGCAAATGCGTCGCCCACCAGACGCATCAGCACCGGCATAGAAGAGAAAATAGTCGTCACCGTGCACAACGACAAACGGGTTCATGCAGCAACCGACATCAAACGGGCCGCCACCGGGGGGCAACACTGGATTCTGCACGTGGCGTTGCCATTGGTGGACGCGAAACGGTTTCTCCCGATCGGAGGCCCACGCTGTTTGCGTGCTGCCCACGATCGCAGTCGCCGCCATCCCGCACAGGAAATCACGCCTTTGCATAGCTGGTAAACCCTGGGTTTTCGATGAAGTTATGGAGCGACAGGCCCACCTCACGGAGGGCCTGTGCAATCTTAAAAAAGCTTCCATCTGGCGAGTGCTCCTGCTGGTGATCACACTCGTTTATTCAACACACTTTCAACTCAATAGAGACGGGTTTCACACCCCTCTTTGTTGCGTAGAAGAGACCTGCATACTATAGCTCTCCTGAGAGAGTTGCTCACACTCTCCCAGCCGTACG
>QWQH01000150.1 GCA_003670915.1 Planctomycetota bacterium
AAGCTCCGATCGGATTGCAGTTGCACTCCAACCAAGTGCCGCAGGAAATTCAGTGGAAGGGCCTCGAATTGGAAACCTTCCCGGAAGACAAACTGCTGACGGTCAAAGAGTAACTCGCTCAAAACGAAGCAACCCGGTCGCATCGAAGCAACCGGGTTGCCATTTAATGCCCTCAAAGGGTGGCCAAGCGGACTTGAACCGCCGACCTCCGGATCCACAATCCGGCGCTGCAGGTTTCCAACCAACGAAAACCAAACGAGTTGCGAGACGACGTTCGGCCGGTTGCACCACCTGTTGCACCAGCGAACCGCCGAAACGACGGAAACGGGTGGCGGATGCCGCTGCGGCGGGGGCTGTTGGGATACCCACCGAAGTGAAGCCCGAGCCGGTCGAGACGGACTTCGCCGCCGCGTTCAAGATGCTCGCCATGCTGCCGCTCACGAATGAGGAACGAGCCGAGGCGGTGCGGCGGTTGATGGCGGAGCAAGCTGGCTCGCCGGAGAAGAGCCACGGGGGGATTCATGCCGTTCGCTGATCCTGAGAAAAATCGGAGCTACCAACGGGACTACAAGCGGCTGCAACGGGCGGGCGGTTGTCAAACTCCCGGTCAAACCCGGTTGCCGGTCGAGTTTCGCTTGCAGACGGCGGCGGACGTGCTGGCGTTGCTCGACGAACAAGTCGCGGCGGTGCGGCAGGATGCTTCACTTGGCTCGGTCGAGCGGGCAAAGGCGGTGGGCTATCTGGCCGGTATCGCGTTGCGTGCGATCGACGCGGGGGACGTGGCGGCGCGGGTGGAAGCGTTGGAGTCGATCTTGAAATCACGACCGAAGCAAAGGGACGCGGCATGACGAACGGAGTGGCCAAGCTGTATGACAGATTGACGGCGAAGGAACGAGCGACAGCGTTGTTGGCGGCAGTGGTGCGGCGTGATGAAGTCGAAAAGCAACGGTTGCTCGCTTCCGCTCCGTTGGTTCCGTGGCGAATCGCGCATCACTGCGGGCACGTTCGGGCGGCGTGGACGCTGACCGCTCTGGCTCGGCACGAACACTTGGCGGCGGTGGCGGATTATTGGTTCGCGATGACGTTCGCGCTGTGCGCCGAAAGTGAACTACCAGAACAGGGCGACGCGGCGGAGGCCGAGCGGAAGGAAAAACGTGACCCAGACGCCGAGCGGAGGACGTGGAAAGCCATCGCGGACGTGACGCTCTTCAAGCTGAAGCGGGAGCGCGACGCATGGCGGCAGGCTTGTGACAAACTCGGCATTCCGGCCGAGTATGAAAACGAGTTCGACGGCGGCTCGGTCGCGTTCGCTCACACGCTGTCGCGGCTTGAGGAAAACGCTCCGACGGGTGACGAACTGCGATCGGTGTTGCGCGAACTTGGTGGCGAAGACATCACGTCGGCTGCCGCCGATCTCTCAAGCTGGCTCAAGATGTATGAGCAACTGGCGGCGCTGTGAACGGCGGAGCGGACGGGGGCCGAGGGGGGGGCTTGACGGGTCCTATTGGCTGTTTTGCGGCGGCTACCTCATAGACAGCCCCGAGCTTCACGGTTTTTCTATCTTACCGCGAAAACTTCTGCGCGCCGAAGTCTAACCTTCGGACGTGGCGAGTTTCTGGTAGGTTGCATCACGCCGGGCTAGGTTTGATCCCCGAAAAGCCGAAAGTTCCATCGGCCTGCCCGCGTTTTCTTTTGGAACGTCACCAACGGAACGGGTGACACGATGCCGATTTCTCCCGCTGCGATTGCGGCGCTGTGTGACGATCTGAGGCGATGGCGAGACCGAATTCAATCGGCCATTCACAACGATTCGCTCGACTGGCAATCGCTTGTTGGTGAGGTGTTCCATGAAGAGCACAACAACCAAGACGAGTTGCTTGCTCGATTGCGGATGGTTGAAAACGCAGCACCGCTTGCTGATGCCATTGACGCCGAATTGTGTGAGGGTTGGAACTATGTCAGACAGAACGTTGGCGGCCATAGCTGGAAAGGAACGGACGACGGAAAGACGAGCATCATCAGCGACTTGGAGTTGAGTCGCGAATATGCCGGCAACGTCAAACGCCGAGTCGCCAACGCGCTCGCAGCCGTCGAACAGTTGCGAACGGACACGCCGCCGAACGCCAATCCCACATCGTCGCAACGATTGACCGAAGCGGCGGCCGATGACGGCGGCAAGTCGAATTCGGCGAGTGAGGCGACGAAACTTCGGCCGTGCGACAAGAAAGCGTTTTCGCAGTACCAACACGCCATTGAACAAGAGCCGTCGATCGTGGGTGATGACGAAGCCTATGACTGGCTCGTTGAGGATTTGAGGGCCGACGGCATCTCGTTGACTCGACGTGACAACTGGAAGCGATATGTCGGCAGAGCGCGGACCTACTACGGCAAGCAAAAGAACGGACCTCGCATCGGCAACGAGACTCACTCGGTTGTTGCTGCGAAGCGACTCGATACAGCGAAGCGGACCAAAACGGACCAACGCTGAAATTTCTGCGCGAATCGAGTGAGCACGAAACCGCTTTTGTGTTCGTGGCTTGTGACGACCGCCGGCATTGGTCCGGTTTGGTCCGTTTGATCCGGTTTCCGGTCTACATACGGCAAGACGAATCCCCCGCAGTGAGCGGGAGTCAAGCCGCGATGAGACTAGGGAGACCGTTCCATGTCTGCTGTGATGACTACTCGACCGCCGGTTGAGTCACCCGCGACGTTGCTCGATGTGAAGCAAGTCGCCGCGATGCTGTGTTGCTCGCCGCGTCACATCTATCGAATGAGTGACGCCGGCGCGATGCCGCGACCTCGACACGTCGGGGCGTTGGTTCGCTGGTGTCGTACTGAAATCGAACAATGGGTTGCCGCTGGCTGTCCGAAGGTTCGCCAAGCCGGGAGGGCCGGCTGATGTCTGCGCCCCTTGAACAATCCGAAGCGGTCGAGCGTGGCGGACTGTTGCGCGACGCCGGCATCCTTCGGGCGAGTGAGAAGAAAACGAATCGCGAACCGGCTGGGCTGTTGCGGGCTGAGTCGCGATTCCTCGACGTGCTGCTGTTGAACGGGAGCGCGTCGAGTGATGACGCGGCGGATGACCTGGCCGCGAAGCATGATGACGGCGGGCATTGGCTCGGCGGCATCTTTCTGCGGCTGTCGCGGGGCGGGCTGATCGTGGATGTCGGCTCTGTGCGGTCCTGCCGTCCGATTCGGCATCGCGGCAAGCTGACGCTGTGGGGCATCGGACAACGCGAAGCGGTCGAACGACGGCAACGCGACGTGCGCTTGATGCTCGACGCTCTGACCACCAATGGAACCGGCTCGACGGGTGCGACCGCCGAGCCGGCTTTGAACTCAACCACTCAACCCACGAACGGAGTCAACGAACATGGGCAAGCTGTCTGACATTCTGAATGGAAGCGGGAGCGACTTCAACGATCGTTGGAACGCGACCGCTGCGGCGGGTGAATTCGGGCCGGTTCCCCGTGGCGTTTATGTCTGCCATGCCACCAAGGGGGAACTCGAATCGAGCCGCTCGAAATCGACGCCGGGTTACAAAGTCGAGTTCACCGTGATCGACGGGGACTTCCAAGGCCGCAAGCTGTGGCTCGATTGCTGGCTCACGCCGGCTGCGCTGCCGCAGTCGAAACGGGACTTGGCCAAGCTGGGCATCACGTCGCCGGCTCAAATGGAACAGCCGTTGCCGAAGTGGATTCGCTGCAACGTGACGGCGGTTGTGCGGCGCGACGATGACGGCATCGAACGCAACAAGGTGCAAACCTTTGACGCGGTCGGCATCGACAAGCCGGAAGCCGATGCGTTCGCGCCGAAGCCGCCGGGTGAGGCTGCCGATCCGAAGGGTGAGGCGGACACGTCTTTCGATCCCTCGAAACTGTGAGGGGCGAACATGACGACCAACGATCTTGGATTCAGGATCGTCGGGCCATGCACCAACGAACGCCGGCTTGTCGATTGGCAAGCGGCGTTCGTGGCGTATGCCGCACTCGACGAACGGGCCGAAGTGAATCGCGAAGGATATTTGAGTGCGTTCAGGTTCGGAGATGACTTCCGACAGCATCTTGACGTGAACGGATCAACGAAGGGGTTCGATGGTGTCTGCGGGGCGCGGTTCGTTTGGTTCGATATCGACCGCACGGACTTGGAAGCGGCTCGGCGTGATGCGGCTCGATTGTGTCTCTGTTTGGTCGATCGTTATTCGCTCGACGATGACGGGCTGCTGATTTTCTTTTCGGGATCAAAGGGCTTTCACGTCGGGTTGCCGACTGACCTTTGGCAACCGTCCGCTTCGCTGACGTTTCATCACACGGCGAGGCGGCTGGCCGAAGGGCTGGCCGCTGCGGCTCAAGTGACGATCGACGGCGGAGTCTATGACAAGGTTCGCGCTTTCCGTGCTCCGAATTCTCGGCATCAAAAGACAGGACTTCACAAGCGGCGGCTGACGTTCGACGAATTGATGGGGCTGTCGGTCGATGCCGTGAAACGACTGGCCGAGAAGCCCGAAGCGTTCGACGTGCCGACAATGCCGACGCTCAACGAGCAAGCCGCGACCGATTGGCGGGAAGCGGTTCACAGTGTCGAACGAACGACCGAAGCGAAGGCCGAACGTCGAGCGGCCGGCATGTCATCGAGATTGAATCGCTCAACGCTGGACTTCATCCGCAACGGGGCCGGGAGCGGTGACAGGCATCGGCTGTTGTTCTCGGCGGCTGCCAACCTCGCCGAGTTCGGGTGTCCGTCCGAGTTGGTTCGCGAACTGTTGACCGAAGCCGCGCTCGATTCGGGACTCGCACCGAATGAAGTTCGGCGGCAGATTGAATGCGGATTGAAACATCACTCGAAAGGCAATCAACCATGAAACCGCCGACAGTACCGAAATACCGAAACGGGACCGATGTGCTCGACGGCTGGCGCGATGACGTGTTGAGCGGTAAGCCGCCGACGTTCTATCCGATCGGCGAAGGGGAACTCGCTCGCCTCGAAATCGGGCCGGGACTGGTGACGTTGCTCGGCGGCGCGCCGGGGAGCGGCAAGACCGCGTTCACGATGCAAGCTGTGGTCGATGCGTTGCGATTGACGCCGACACTGCGGGCAGTTGTCTGCAATGTCGAGATGCCGCCGGGCGTTCTGCTCGACAGGCAATTGGCTCGGCTGTCGGGAGTGGACCTCACAACGATCCGCTATCGCCGGCTGACGGCGGAGCACTCGGAACGGATCGACGCGGGGCTGACGACGCTGGCCGAAGTGTGCGACCG
>QWQH01000109.1 GCA_003670915.1 Planctomycetota bacterium
CCCGGAGTTTCTCAAGGAAGGGGCGGCGATCGAGGATTTTCAAAAGCCCGACCGCGTGGTTGTAGGCGTGCGATCGGCTGACATCGCTGACATACTCCGAAATCTTTACGCCCCCTTTCTGCGTACAGAGAATCCGTTTTTGGTGATGTCGCCAGAAAGCTCGGAGATGACAAAGTATGTTGCCAACGCACTTCTGGCCACCAAGATCAGCTTTATTAACGAAGTGGCGAATCTCTGCGAACGCATGGAGGCCGACATCGATGACGTGCGTCGTGGCATTGGCCACGACAGCCGGATTGGATTTGCATTTCTCTTTCCTGGGGCCGGATATGGTGGGAGTTGCTTTCCAAAGGACGTGCAGGCGCTGGCTGCAATGGCGCGCGACAAGGGCCTCGTGCCACGGGTGCTCAATGCAGTGCATGAAACGAACCTGCTTCAGAAGCACATCCTGGGCGAGAAAATCTCGGCCTCTTTTGGGGGCCACCTTGCGGGGCGAAAGATCGCCATCTGGGGGTTGGCCTTCAAGCCTCGCACCGATGACATCCGGGATGCTCCGGCCATCGATCTGATCGAGCAACTGCTTGCAGGAGCCAGCCAAGTGACGGTGTACGATCCTGAGGCGATGGGAAACGTGCGTGCGATTTACGGCGATCGACTCGTCTACGCCACAGGCGCAATGGACGCTCTGAACGGAGCAGAGTGTTTGGCGATCGTGACGGAATGGGGCGACTTTCGCCACCCAGACTTTGTCGACATGGCCCGTCGAATGGCCGCTCCAATCATCTTTGATGGCCGCAACCTCTACTCGCCGGCGGACATGCACGCCCGGGGCTTTACGTATCACTCGATTGGAAAGTCGCCGGTGATCGGCAGGTAATCCTGCTGCGTCGATTCGGCTGGCCCTGAGGCACGCGGGGGTTTCCTGGCCGGGATATCACCGCATAGGAGCCTCAATTTTGGCACAGTTTGACAGTTGAATTTGCGGACGATTAGAGTTCGCAGTCTCACAGTCACTTTTTGGGAGGCTCCCGTACCGTCAACAGCCTTCCGCCTGCCCCTTTTCCCGGAGACTTCTGAATCGTGAACATGACCCTGAAATTCGCGCACGCCTCCCGTGCCTTCATGGCCTTTCTCGCCGTCCTTGTTGCCGTGATTTTTCCTGCGATTGTGTTTCCCGCAATCGCTCAGGCGGCCCAACCGGAGGCCCAAGCCTCGCCGGAAGCCGTCTGGCTGTTTGGCGTGTATGGCGTGTGGTGGTCGCTGGCCGTGGCCGGTTCGGTGCTCGCGCTGTTCCAAGCATGGCAGTTCTTTCAGTGGATGAAGGTTCAGCCTGCTGGCAATCAAAAGATGATTGAAATCGCTGGCTACGTACGGACCGGGGCCGACGCCTATCTCAAACAGCAATACAAGGTGGTGGCCGGGTTCTTCCTCGTGATTTTTCTCTTGCTGCTCATCCTAGCTTTTGTGCTCAAGGTGCAAAGCCCGTGGGTGCCATTTGCATTTCTCTCCGGCGGTTTCTTTTCTGGACTGGCCGGTTGGTTTGGGATGAAGACGGCAACGCTGGCAAGCAACCGCACGGCTGCAGGCGCCGAGCGATCCCTCAACGAAGGCTTGATCGTGGCTTTTCGATCGGGCGCTGTGATGGGGCTGACTGTTGTCGGCTTGGGGCTCTTGGACATCATGCTCTGGTTTTTCATCCTCTACTGGCTGGTGCCAATGTTTGGCTTTAAGCCGCTGTCGCTGGAGGAGATCACCGTCACGATGCTCTGCTTCGGCATGGGAGCAAGCTCGCAGGCACTCTTTGCGCGTGTTGGCGGTGGCATCTTCACAAAAGCGGCTGATGTTGGCGCGGATCTTGTTGGCAAGGTCGAACATGGCATTCCAGAAGACGATGCTCGTAACCCCGCTACGATCGCCGACAATGTTGGCGATAATGTGGGAGACGTGGCCGGCATGGGTGCCGATCTCTACGAGAGCTATTGTGGCAGTATTTTGGCCACATCGGCGCTCGGAGTGGCGGCGTTTGTGGGCGACTATCGGATGCAGATGGCAGCCCTCTTTCTGCCGATGGCGATTGCCGCAGTCGGCACGCTTTTGTCCATCTGGGGCATCTGGCAGGTGCGAACCCAAGAGGATTCCTCCCAGAAGGCCTTGCTTGCAGCGCTCGCTAAGGGCATCAACTTCTCCACGATGGCCATCGTAGGTGCCTCTTTTGTGATTACATTTCTTCTCGTTGGGTGGGTTCACATCGGCATTGCCGTCAGTGTGATCGTTGGCCTCGTGGCCGGCTGGCTGATCGGCAAGTGGACCGAATACTCAACCAGCAACGAATACGCACCCACCAAGGAGCTTGCCGATCAGGCCCTCACCGGCCCGGCAACGATCATTATCGGCGGTATCGCCGAGGGCATGCTCAGCACGTGGGCGCCTGTGCTGATCACGGGTGCGGCCACGCTCTTGGCGTTTGGTTTTTCCAACGGTTTTGACTTTAAGGATCCCAACACATTTGCCTTGGGCCTCTATGGGGTGGGCATCGCTGCAGTCGGCATGCTCTCCACGCTTGGCATTACTCTGGCAACGGATGCCTACGGGCCAATCGCCGACAATGCCGGTGGCAATGCTCAGATGGCTGGGCTGGACGAAGTGGTGCGAGAGCGGACAGACGCACTGGATGCTCTGGGCAACACGACGGCCGCTACGGGCAAGGGATTTGCCATCGGTTCAGCGGCCTTGACCGCGCTGGCACTTTTGGCTGCGTATATCGAGGAAGTGCGAATCGGATTTGATCGCTGGGGCCAGGTTGTGGCCGAAAACATTCCAGGCGAAGCCCTGCAGCGGCTCTATGTGAAAGGCGAAAAACGCGACCTCAAAGAAGGAGATTGGGTGAAGTTGGCCGGTGGACTCGCCGTGAAGATCGGTGCAGAGCCGGAGAAAAATGCCACGTGGATGATCTTGGATCCCAAGGCAATTCCAGAATTTACAGAGCTTAAGAACCGAGCCGTGATCGACACGATTCCTTCGCCGGCAGGCATTGCCGACTTGGAAGCAGGCAATCGAATCGTAGCCGTCAAAAATGCTCGGATGGCCGACTACATGCGGTTCTACGATGTGACGCTCATGAACCCGAAGGTGCTCGTGGGCCTCTTTATCGGAGCGATGAGCACATTTGTGTTCTGTGCGCTCACGATGAAGGCGGTCGGCCGGGCCGCCAAGGGGATGGTGGAGGAGGTCCGCCGGCAGTTCCGTGAGAAGCCGGGCATCATGCAGGGTACAGAAATGCCCGACTATGCAGCTCCGGTGGCTATCAGCACAAAGGCGGCGCAGCGGGAGATGATTCTGCCATCGCTCTTAGCGTTGCTCGTACCAATTGTGATTGGGCTGCTCCTAGGCGTGGGTGGCGTGATGGGGCTTCTCGTCGGCGGTCTTACAACCGGCTTCTGCGTGGCTGTATTCATGGCCAACGCTGGTGGTGCGTGGGACAACGCCAAGAAGCACATCGAGTCGGGCGTGCACGGCGGCAAGGGCACGGAAGCTCACAAGGCAGCCGTTGTGGGAGACACGGTTGGCGATCCATTCAAAGACACCAGCGGTCCAAGCCTCAATATTCTCGTCAAACTGATGAGCATGGTGAGCGTGGTGGTGGCCGGCCTTGTGGTTCGCTACAGCCTCGAAGCGTTGGGCATCTTCTAATCGCGTCATCTGTGGGCGCGTGATCGCGTGGCAGCAGGATTTTCGTTTCACGTTGCTGCAGCGAGCCCTTGCGGCGCGCGCGCGGGCACGCTTACAACGCCGCACGGCAGCGTGCCAACGCCTCTGTTTATGCCGGTGGCCACAGCGGCCACTGTAAAGGGGGTCGACATCGGCCGCGTAGCCGAGACTGGCGCAGGGGTGGTGCTGGCCAATACCTACCACCTCCACCTGCGACCCGGCGAAGCGATCGTGGAGCAGGCAGGAGGCGTGGGACGGTTTATGGGATGGCCTGGCCCGACGCTGACTGACAGCGGAGGATTCCAGGTGTTTAGCCTCGCCAAGCAAGTGAAAGTGACGGAGCAGGGGGCTTGCTTTCGTTCGCATCTGGATGGCAGTGCCGTCGAACTGACTCCGGAAAAAGCGGTGCGCATTCAGGAGCAACTGGGTGCCGATATTGCCATGCAGTTGGACGAGGTGGTGGCCCTGCCGGCCGACCGAGGCTGCGTGGAATCGGCCATGCGTCGGTCGCTGCGGTGGGCCGAGCGGTGCCTCGCTGCCAGATCTGCCAGCGGTCAGGCAATGTTTGGAATCGTGCAGGGCGGCTTGGAGTCCGACTTGCGACAGGAGAGTGCCGAGCGACTGCGTCAGATGCCGTTTGAAGGCTATGCCGTGGGAGGCCTATCGGTAGGGGAGGGGCCGGAGGCCATGGACACCGCATTGAACGCAACAACGCCACACCTGCCCGCCGACAAGCCTCGGTATCTGATGGGCGTGGGCCAGCCTCGCGACATCATCGCCGCAGTGGCAGCGGGCATCGATATGTTTGACTGCGTGCTGCCCACTCGCTGCGGTCGCAATTCGCTGATTTATACATTTGACGGCCCCTTGCGGCTGCGGAATGCCTGCCATGCAAGCGATCAGCGCCCGCTGGAGGAGGGCTGTCCGTGCCGCGCGTGCCTGCACAGCCGCAGCTACATCCGGCATCTGTTTATGGCTGGCGAGATGCTTGGGCCGGTGCTGGCATCGATTCATAATTTGACGTTCTACCAGCGACTGGTTGCGATGCTTCGAGCAGCGATCGTAGACGGACGGTTTGAAGAGGTCTCTCGCAATCTGAGGCCGCGACTCTCCGCCGGAATGCCGGAGCCGGATGCAGGGTGAGGCCGCCGATTCCATGGCGGCACATTCCCCGCTTCAAAAGCCAGTGAGGGCCTCGGGGGTCAAAGGAAATAGGCACTGGTAACGCGAGCAGCGGGCCCAGATCGAATGCCACTTCGAAGGCGTGGACCCCTTGGAATGAGTCCTTCAAAAGGGCACCGCGCATGTCGGGCTTGTCCGTCCGACGCAATCGCCACTACATTTGCCGTTCTTGAAATCCTGTTCTCCTTTCCCTTCCACCTCCCGCGGGCCCATGCGCCCACAGCAAGGCCGCCAGAGAGACCCATGCAGCACCCATTCATTTCGCTCTTGCCGCTGCCCTCGCCGGGTGGCACGGCTGTCGGTTGTGTCGTTCATGTCCCGATCGCCCAAGCCAATCCTCTCGGGATTGGGGGCAACAAGGTGCCCG
>QWQH01000001.1 GCA_003670915.1 Planctomycetota bacterium
GACTGCGTTGATCACGTGCGTGAGCGCATCCTGCACGGCACCTCCGCCAGTGGCGCGGCTCTTGTAATAGATGTCGCGGTAGGCTGGCCGGTAGTGGGGAAAGTTCTGCCCCGATACGGCCACCACCTCGACCGGATCGCCGAATCGTCCGCTCTGGACCGCCTCGCGGGCCGCGGCAATCGCCGGATGAGCGCGGTAGACGTAGGCCAACCCCACAACACGATCGGCATCCGCAGCCTCGCGGAGCAGGTCGCTCACTTCGTCACAATTTGTTGAGAGCGGCTTCTCAATCAAGACGTGACAGCCAGCTGCCACCGCCGCTCGGGCCATCGCCACATGCATGTTGGCTGGAGTGCAGATCACAACGGCATCGGCCCGCCATCCCGACCGGTCAACGAATGACTCCTCGAGCGATTCGAATGCATGAGCCACGCCATACTCCTGTGCCACCTCGCTGCGCAGCGACGCATTGGGCTCCACGATGCCGGCCTCCACGCCAGTCGCCAAAAAGCACCGCAGGTGCCGCTCGCCAATCGAGCCTGTGCCCACGATGAGCACCCGGCGGTTCCGGACGGTCGCCGGTGCAAGCGGTTTCATGCCAACGCCTCTGCCGCGGCATTGGTATCGGCAATCATCTGGGCAATCCGATCTTCAAAAGTAAAGCCCAGCGGTGCATACAGATCACGAATGGTCTCCAATCCCTTCTTCACCATGAGAATATCCGCCCCGTGGCAAATAAATCGTGCACCCTTCTCGATCAACATACCTGAGTGTTCGGGGCCTGGGCTCGTCGTGCCCCAATGAATGCCCGCCGCAGCGGCTGCCGCAGCGATCCGGTCGATCGCTCCGCGAATCACTTTACTTTCAAAAGAAAAAGGCACGCCCGCAAGCACGCTGAAATCCCCTGGCCCCAGCATGAGCACATCCACGCCGGGCACCGAGGCGATCTTTTCTACCTCCTCCAAAGCAGCCGGTGACTCAATCTGTATGACGACCGCCGTCTCATGATTGGCCCGGCGAATGTACGGCCCCGTCGGAATGCTGCAATAGAGCCCGTCGGGATTTGCGCCGTCGATGCCTCGATGGCCTTGTGGCGCAAACTTCGCCCAGCGCACGACGTCCGCAGCCTCTTCGGCGCTTTCACACCGGGGATACATGATGGCCTGCGCACCCGCCTCTAAGAGCCGGGCCATCCGCATAAATTCCCCCTTCGCAGGCCTGGCCACGATGTCCGAACTGCCCACGCGAGCGGCCCGCATGAGGTGTGCGGCTGTCTCGAGACTTGTGGAGTGATGCTCCAGATCCATCCAGATGCCATCAAAGCCGAGCAGGCTGGCCAACTCATAGATCGACGGATCGAGCAAATGGAGCGTGACCACGAGGGCGGGTTGGTTGCGGCGAAGCTTCGACTTGATCCGGCTGGGTCTCATGGGGTGATACAACTTTCGTGTGAGGAGCTCAAAAGATCTCGAACTAGGGGACCGATCTGAGGCCAAGGAGGGCAATGGAATCACGGTAAATCATGGCCTCAATCTCGGTGGTCGAGAGCATGGGGAGGCCCGTGCCGCGTGTCATGTCGTTGAGCTTCCGCACGCCGAGAATCGTAGCATCGACCGTAGTGAAAGGATAATCGGTGCCAAAGAGCAGTTTGTCCCACACGCCGTATTCCTGCGCGAGCATGAGGCTGTGGTAGAGCTGAAACGGCCTGTAGTGCAGAGCACTGATGTCGGCGTAGAGATTTTTATGTTTGCGGATTGTAGCAATACACTCGCCCTCATAGGGATGGCCCAGATGGGCGAGAATGATCTTGGTGTCTGGAAACCGAATCGCGACTGCGTCGAGGTGGCGGGGAAGCGTGCACTCCAGCGGTGCCTGTGAGATAAACGTGGTGCCCGTGTGGAGCAAGACGGGTAACGCATGGTCGGAGGCATAACGCCACAGCGGATCGAGACGGGGATCGTCCGGCCGAAACCCCGCATACATTGGGAGAAGTTTAATGCCGCGAAGTCCCAACGTTTTGTGGCCGTGCTCCAATTCCTCCCGCCAGCCGTCGCACGTGGGATCCAGTGACAAAAATCCGATGAGCGATTCCGGATGAGCAGCAACGGCATCAGCCACATAGGAATCGTCGACCCAGACGCCCGACAGCCTCGCCTTGCCGCCAAAGACGACCGTCTGCACGTCAGGCTCATTGGCCGCTAACCGGTACTCCTCGTACCCCACCGTGAGATCAACTTCTGCTCCAGCCCTCGCCCGCTTGGACTGTTCGCGAAAGGAATCGCTAAAGTGCCTAGAGTAGTTCCAGACGTGGCTATGAACGTCAACAATCACACGCACCTCCTTTGCCATCCCGGCAACGCTGCTTCGTCATACAAATATGGCAATGAGCTTTGCTCGTGCATTGTGCCGTTGCCTCCCACTTTGAGCCAGTGGAGCGGCGAAAAAAACAAGCTTGCTGGTGCCCAAGGAAGGCCCCACAAAGATCACGTCGTTGTGAGATCAGACAAGATTCAGTACTCTGGCACGACGAAATCGCTTCGGCCGGTACCGCTCTTCCAGATCTTTTCCAAGCGTTCCCCATGAATGAACTCCGGCCTGCGATCCTGCTTTTGCTGCTGGCGATTGACGATGTGTCGCTGCCTCTCCGCAAGAACGTCTGCCTCTATCTCTCAAAACCAGTGGTGCGGGCTGCGCCGGTACTCGAGCCAAGCCCCGTCGGCACCAACGCCCCAGACAACCTGGCCGCCCACTTCTACGGCACGGTGCTGCATGACACGGCTTACGACGGCGCGAAATTCCGGCTCTGGTATTACGCCTGCCATCGCGGTGCCAACCCCGACTGGCCCCCCCGCAAGGCGCAGCAGGTGGCCAAGAAGCCGGCGGGCATCGACCAAGACCTCGAGGTTGTGCCTGGGCCGCTGTGCTACGCCGAGAGCGACGACGGCATCGCTTGGAGAAAGCCGTCGCTGGGGCAGGTGCTCTTCAAGGGAAGTCGTGAGAACAACGCCCTCGACCTACCACACACGATTGTCAGCGGTGCTGCGGTGATCCGGGACGACTCTGAGCCCGACATTGCCCGTCGGTACAAGATGGTTTACGAGTATTTTCCCGACCAGACCGATCCACCGATCGAGGAATATGGCAGCCTTCCGAGCATCGCGTGTGCGGTGTCACCCGACGGCCTGAAGTGGTCGCTCACGGCGCTGCCATTTGTCAACCAGTTCGTTGAGCACTGCTCGCTCATTCGTCACGCAGGCAAATATATCGTTCACTCGCAGGTGTTTTCTGGGACCGGATGGGGCGGTGGAGCCTTCAGCGAGGGGGGCACTGCCGGAGGCCGCGCGGGTGTGGCGCATGCCACCTACGACTTCAACCGCTGGCCCGACCTCTGGCAGTGGGCCTTTACCCTCCCGGAGCCTGCCGATCAGGCGGCCAGAGGTACGTACAAGGATCAGTTCGGCTTCCCGCAGGTGCACCTTGGAGTGGGTGCTGCCAGTTTCGGCAACGTGTGCGTAGGTGTCTACGGTCTCTGGCACGATCGAAAGAATTTTGCCGACATCAGCGGCGATCTTGGACTAGCCGTCTCCAATGACGGCGTCCGCTTCCGTGAACTCTCCGCGAGCCCCGCAAGGCCGTTCATTCGCCGCGAAGATTCGCCTGCGACCTCTGTTGAAGGAAGGAATTTCAACACGATCCTCTGTCAGGGCAACGGCATCTTAAATGTGGGCGACCAGACGCGAATCTATCATGGCCGCTGGCGAAACGTCGGGCAGATGACGGCCGATTACCGCGCGGAAGTGGCGTTGGCCACGCTGCGGCGCGACCGCTGGGGCTGGCTGGCACTCAATCCAGGTGCGCAGGAGGGATCGATCTGCTCGATGCCGATTACTGTGCCTGGCCAGCCGTTCGACATCCTGCTCAACGCCGATGGCTGCCGTGGCATGCGGGTGGAACTGCTCGACGAGCGATTGCAGCCCATCGAGGGATTCTCTGGCGCCGACGCCGGCAGAGTGGATGCCGATGGCGGCCTCGACTGCCTCGTGCAGTGGGCCACTGAAATTCCGTCGACAATGCATGGCCGGCTCGTGCGGGTGCTTGTCACAATGCAGAAGTCCGGCGATGCACAATCCCCCCAACTCTACGCCATCGCCCTCAAAGCTCGTCAGTGAAACGCTGCCAACGCGGTGCTCGAGGAGCCGCCCTGGCCGATCTAGGAGAGAAAACTGTCGCGTGGAAACTGCTGGGCAATCAGGCCGCCATCGATAACGATGTGCTGGCCGGTGATGTAAGCACCGGCCGCCGATGCGAGAAACACCACTGCCGGGGCGCACTCTTCTGGCGTGCCCCAGCGGTGCTCCAGCGGAATCTGCGCCTCGCTATGGGCGCGAAACTCCGGGGGAATGTTCATGTCCAGAACGATTTCGGTATCTATGAGGCCTGGATTGATCGAGTTGACCGTAATACCGTGACGCCCCAAGTCGATCGCAAGGCTTTGAGTGATCAGTTCGATTGCCCCCTTGCTGGCGTTGTAATGGGCTTGCCCAGCTTCTGCAACCAGCGCGTTGGTGCTTGATACAGTGATGATTCGTCCCCGCACTCCCTGAGCAATCATCCGAATTGCGATCTGCTGAGACAGAAAAAACACAGCCTCGACATTCACGGCCATCACCTGCCGCCAACGCTCGAGCGTGATGGCGTCAAATTTCTCAAAAAATGCAATCCCGGCGTTATTCACGAGCACATCCACATGGCCCATTTCATCCCAGACACGCTGAGCAAATTCTGGCACCGCCTCGACCTCAACGAGATCCTGCGCAAAGCTCCATGCTCGTCGGCCGAGGCTCCGAGCATGGGCGAGAAAATCCTCGGCAGCCGATCCACCGCGGCGGGATGTGATTGCCACATCGGCTCCATGCTCCGCCAGCGCGACGGCAATCGCCCGGCCAATCCCGCGAGTGCCGCCGGTCACCAGTGCGGTCTTACCGGTGAGATCAAAGCGATTCAGATTCGGTGGTGAGGATGCGTGTGTCATGCACGACTCATCGTACCGATCCTCTTCGCTGGAGAAACCTCCGCGTTGATCTCCGCGTAGCGTGAGACATTGCCTACCCGCCGCCCCCCAAGCCACACCCCCTCCACACGCAGCGAATCGGTCCAGAGAGCCAGATCTGCCAGCCGACCAGGGGCAATCAGGCCAATCTCATGGTCAAGGCCAAGCGACATGGCCGGATTGAGCGTTACGGTGCAAATCGC
>QWQH01000126.1 GCA_003670915.1 Planctomycetota bacterium
AATCGCCAGATCGGGTGAGATCGTTGTGCTGGTGGCTGTCGGAAGATCCACGATAGGTGCATCGCCATTTTCCGAGGGCGTGGTTGACGTCTGCGAGGCCGACCGAGCGATCGCCTCCGCAATGACTCTGCGAGCATCCGACGCAGCATCAACTGGAGGAGATGGCAGTTCTTCGGCAGCTGAATCCTCCGCGTGCGCAGCGCGGCCCATCGAATCAATCTCCAATGCGCAGCTTGCAACCACGGCCGAAGCCGCAAGCAGGAGTACCGACGCATGCCAACGCACCGGTGGCACCCCGACGTTGAGACTGCGAGTACGAATCGTGGCCATGGACAACAATCCTGAGGGACCGGGCAACGCCTAGAAGAAATACCGGCAGGCCCGCGGTGGGGTCAAGGGCAGGTGTAGAGCCGAGAAAATGGGTGGATGAGAGCGCATCATCGGATAGCTCTAGCCGCGAATGAGGCAAAATAGAAAAGGGAGCAAGGGGGTCCGCGAACGCTCGACGAGCCTTGGGCCGCCCCGGCCCACAGCGAGGAGACTTTTGCCGCCCCTTTGCGGTTACTCCACCAAAGTCGAATGCGGTCTACACCACAGGCTTTGGAATGGCCAAGGCCCGCTCGACGGTGTCGAGGAGTTGATCGATACGAAAAGGCTTGAAGAGCACCAACTCAATGCCGGCCTGCCTGGCCTTCACGATCGAATGGCCCGGGTCGTAGCCAAACCCCGTCATCAGTACCAGCGGCACGGTGCCCAGAATGTCCTGCAGTTTCAGGAGCAGTTCGTAACCGGTCATGTCGGGCAGACGGATGTCGGCGATGATCACATCGTAGGCCTCACCGCCAACGGCCCGCACCATCGATGCCGCTTCGGCGCCATCGCGGGCTGTCTCCACGATGCAGCCGTATCGCTCAAGGAGATTATGGGCCGCAGCTCGCACCTGCTCGTCGGAGTCGACTACGAGTATCTGCCTGCCCGCGATGAATCGCTGGCTCTCGCCCTGCCGCAGTTGCGTG
The DNA here is from genome assembly GCA_003670915.1 of Planctomycetota bacterium. Lineage (GTDB taxonomy): Bacteria > Planctomycetota > Planctomycetia > Pirellulales > UBA1268 > BAIKAL-G1-2R. The sequence continues at coordinate 1,017 of QWQH01000126.1, forward strand.
TGGGCCGAACTGGGAGTCATCTTTTCGCCCACCTTCTGAATGACCTGCTTGATATCGCGGGCGTTCCGCAGGATCCGCTGCAAACGCTCCACCACGTCGGCGTCGTGGCCGATATAACGCTCCATGACGTTGACGGCATCGTTCAGGATGTCATCGACGGGCAGGGCCACAGCGCCGTGAATTGCTTCGATACTTTCGGCTGCCGTCGATGCTTTCTCGGCAACAAGCAGTTCCAGCGTGTTGAGGGCCGCAGCAACATCCCGAGAAAAGATCTCGAGGAATTGCAGATCGGTATCGGAAAAACCACCCGGCTCCGGGCTCTCAACGTTGAATGTGCCGATCACGTGCTCGTGCAACATGAGGGGCACTGTGAGCGAGCTTTTTGCGCCCGTGCAGCCTTCCAGATAGAGCAAGTCTTTGGTGGTGTCGTTGCAAAAGTAGCTGCGGCCTGTGGCCGCAACGTAGCCCGTGACTCCGTTATTTGCCGGTTGTGCATGCAGAATACGGGCTTCTGCCTCCGGGTTCATCCCTTCGGCCAAGAGTGATTCGAGCCTGCCGGTTTGTTGGTCGAGGAGGCGGATCTCCACCACATCAAATTGCAGCAGGTCCTTTGAGTAGTGAAGGATGTTGCTCTTGAGCAGTTCGATGCGTTCGGCAATCGTCATGTCGGCTAACTCAGCCGGTGAAAGATCGGCAAGCTTTTGGCCTGCCTGATGGATCAGCGCTCTCTTCTGTTGCTCGAGAATCGTGTGAGTGACATCCCAGACAGCCACGACGACTTGGCCACCGATAGGCAGCGAGTCCCCGGCATCCGAGGGCTGTCCGACCGACGCGGCGGCCGCAAACACTGGCGAAGCGTGCACGTGGAAGTAGCGGTTGTCTTTCGTTCGCAGCATCGTGCTGCTCGACCGCCCACCAGATGTGGACGCGTGGAGCGGATGGAGCTCGGGCCCCAGGATTTCAGGACTACCAAGCGATTCAAAAAAGTTGCAGCCCTGCAGCGACTCGCGACCGCACCACTGGCACATCTGCCAGTTGGCCCATTGGATCGTGTAGCCGTTTCCCAAGAGGGCCACCCCATCGGGCATGTGCTCCAGCACGCGTACCAGATCAATTGGTGGAGAAATTGACTGCGGCGTCTTGGCAGCGGCCATCCCAGCCTGCAAATCACTCGGTTGCGACACCCAACGGTCCTCCACGATTGCCATCCTAGGTTGACGTGAGTCAATCCAAATCCAGTATAAATTCAGCTGACGTTCTCGCCAAATCGGCTATGGCTGTTGCCGCAGTCTCTCACAAATCTATACTCCCTTTGGAGTCCAGCTTTGCAATTCGAAGCTGCAAGATGTTCGTCCAGCGGTCTGGCTCCTGTTTTGTGTGGCCGTTGAGTAGGATTGCCCTTTCCACGATTACGAGGCTGTTTGTGACGAAGAGTGAGTCGACACCGTCGTTTGTAACTCGGAACCAGTTTCTTATCTATCGGCTGTTTTCACTTTCAGGTTTGGTGCCGGTGGGGGCTTTTTTGGTGGTCCACCTGCTCACCAACGCATCGGTTTTGGGCGGCCCTGGCGCATTTCAGTCGCGGGTGGATTTGATCCACTCGCTGGGGCCGCTGCTGGTGCCGATTGAATGGGCGTTTATCTTTCTGCCAATGCTTTTTCACGCCACGGTGGGGTTTGCGATTATCGCTGGCGGCTTGCCGAATGTCGGCTCGTATCCCTATGCGGGCAACGTGCGTTACACGCTGCAGCGAGCCACCGCCATGATCGTCTTTGCGTTCATCATCTGGCATCTGATTCAGCTGCACTGGATGGGAGCCCCGCTGGGTGGAGGTCGGTTTGATCCCCATCACGCCTCCAGTTCGGCGGCCGTGGTGCTCCAGCCCGCAATCGTTGGCATTCTGTATGCGATCGGAATCGTATCGGCCGTCTTTCATTTGTCCAACGGCCTGTGGACGCTCGGAATCACGTGGGGACTCTGGACGAGTCCTGCGGCCATGCGACGCGCCAGTTGGGTGAGCATCGTTGTGGGCGTGCTGCTCGGCGGGGTTGGGTTGGGGGCGCTGTCAGGCATGCGAAACGTCAACGTCGAGGGTGCTAGGGTCATCGAAGACAGGATGGAGGGAGTCAAGCGGATGCTCGAAGGGCAACCGGCTGCCGGGAGTCCGGCTGCTGGCGTTCGTGCAGCTCCTGAGCCCACAGCCAACCCTAGCCCCCCTGCCTCTACCACGGGAGTTTCCACAACAGGAATCTGAGAACCATGGCACAACCCCGCGTTCTTGTTATCGGCGGCGGACTCGCCGGACTTTCGGCCACAATGCGTCTGGCCGAACTGGGCATTCACGTCGATCTGGTGAGCCTAGTGCCGGTCAAACGGTCCCACAGCGTCTGTGCGCAGGGGGGCATTAACAGCGTCAATGCGCTCACCCGACAAGAGGGCGACAGCGAGTGGAAGCACTTCGACGACACCGTGTATGGAGGCGATTTCCTCCAGCATCAGCCTCCCGTCAAGGAAATGACCGACTGGGGGCCGCGGATTATCGATCTGATGGACCGCCTCGGCGTGCCTTTCAACCGCACGCCCGAGGGCTATCGCGATCAGCGTCGGTTTGGTGGCACGCTCTACAAGCGGACGTCGTTCGCCGGCTCCACGACGGGCCAGCAGTTGCTCTATGCGCTCGACGAACAGGTGCGGCGCTTTGAGGTCGATGGAAAAGTCAAGAAGTGGGAGTTCTGGGACTTCCTCCAGCCGGTCTTAGATGAGTCGGGCCGCTGCCGAGGCGCGGTCTGCCAAGATCTCGTCACGATGCAGTTTCGCGCTTTTCCTGCCGATGCTGTGATCCTTGCGACGGGTGGATGCGGCCTTGTCTACGGCCGTTCCACGATGTCGATGGTCTGCACAGGCAGTGCCATCAGTCGGGCGTATCAAAGCGGCGCGTGGTACGGCAACGGCGAATTTATTCAGGTGCACCCAACCGCGATTCCGGGCGCCGACAAACTGCGGCTGATGAGCGAGAGCGCCCGCGGCGAGGGTGGCCGTGTGTGGGTGCCTCGCACTCCGCACGATCCACGCGATCCGAGAGACATTCCCGAAGCCGAGCGATCGTATTTTTTAGAGGAGCGGTATCCGAAGTACGGCAACCTCGTGCCTCGCGACATCGCCACTCGCGAAATCTTCGACATTTGCACAACCGATGGCCTGTCGGTGGAAAAAGACCAACTCTGTGTCTATCTCGATCTCACGCACCTCTCCCGCGAGATGCTCGATCGCAAGCTCGGCGGCATCCTCGAAATTTATGAAAAGTTTCAGGGCGTTGATCCTCGGGTAGTGCCGATGAAGATTTTCCCGGCCGTTCACTATTCGATGGGTGGGCTGTGGGTCGACTATCAGAAGAGCGGGGCTGGCGGTCTTGAGCCCGGCTCGCCTCGGAACCAGCAGACGAATATTCCGAGCCTTTATGCGATTGGCGAGTGCGACTACCAGTATCACGGTGCCAACAGGCTGGGCGCCAATTCGCTTCTGTCGTGCATCTTCAGCGGATTATTCTGCGCTCCTGGCGTGGTGGCATCCGCCACCGGGGGAGGAAAAACGGCAGCAGAAGAATCGTCGCGGCTCTTTGATGCAGCAATGCGTCGGCAGGAGGAGCGGCACGAGGCCCTGCTTGCCCGCCGTGCCGGCGATGAAAATCCCTATGCATTGCACCAAGAACTCGGCACACTGATGACTCGCACGGCCACTGTCGTGCGTCGCAACGAGCAGTTGGCTGCTGCCTACGGTGAAGTGTGCACGCTGGAAGATCGCTGGCAGCGATGTGCGCTCTCCGATACGGGTAACTGGACAAATCAAAATGTTGTCTTTACCAAGGCACTGGGCGATATGTTTCCAATCGCAAAGCTGATTTTGAAAGGGGCGCTCCAGCGGGATGAATGCCGCGGGGCCCACTACAAGCCGACCACAGCCATGCCCGGCATTGCAGCCACCGAACCTGGCGAACAGCGCCGCGAGGCCGCACAGTGGTGCGACCGGTTTGAGGGAAACACACGCCGCTGGCTGAAAAGTACGATTGCCAAGCACGGCAGCGACGGCCACACCCAGATTTCCTACGAAGACATCGACACATCCCTGCTGCCACCGCGTCCTCGCCTTTATGGGCTCGTGGGGGGCGATGTGATCGAGGAAGTGTGGAAGGAACGTCAGAAGAAGGCCGATGCGATTCACGCCCAG
>QWQH01000102.1 GCA_003670915.1 Planctomycetota bacterium
CCCCACCATTCGCGTGCGTCGACGCCAGCAGGATCGCCTACCCAGCAACCGTCCACCGGTTGCGCCACTGACAGGAAATGCCGATGCCGACGGGTCTGCCAGCGATTGCTTCGAGGTCAGCCAAAGCGAATCGGAAGACGTAGAAACTGACACATCTGAAGCAATTGCACCGACGCCAATCAGATCGCTCAACAGCCGGCGTCGCCGCAAGGCCGATGTGCTCGATGCGCCGCTGGATCCCAGTGCCGATTACGAACTGCCTTCGCTAGAACTGCTGCTGCCCTCGGAGCAAGTGCAACTCGATGCACAGGAGCAGGAGGTGCGCGAACGGGCAAAGATTTTGGAAAAAACATTCGCAGACTTTGGCTTCAAGGTGCGTGTGGTCGAAATTGAGACTGGCCCTGTGATCTCGCAATATGAAATCGAACTCGAGGCTGGCTTACGGTTGGCAAAGATCTCCAACCTGGCCGACGATCTGGCGATTGCGTTGCGGGTACCAAGCGTCCGCATTGTGGCGCCGATTCCAGGCAAAAACTCGGTGGGTGTCGAGGTGCCGAACACCGATCGCCAGATGGTGCGACTCCGCGAGGTGATCGAGGAGACGCAGGCCAAGAGTCGCACGATGAAGATTCCGATCTATCTGGGCAAGGACGTGGCTGGCAATCCCATGGTGGTCGATATGGCGAGCCTGCCCCACCTGCTCATTGCCGGCCGCACCGGTACGGGTAAGAGCGTGTGTTTGAACTCGCTGATCGTGTCGATCCTCATGACAAGGCGTCCCGACGAGGTTCGCATGCTCATGATCGATCCGAAGATGGTAGAGCTGACCCCATACAAGTCATTGCCCCACCTCATGCATCCGGTAGTGACCGACATGAAAAAGGCTGAAGCGATTCTGGGGTGGGCCGTTGAAAAGATGGAGGAACGTTATTCGCTGCTGGCGAAGGTGGGCGTTCGTCACCTTTCGCAGTACAACCAGCTTGGCCGCGATGAGTTGCTGCGACGCATGCAGCCAGAAGGCCCAGAAGAGGCGGCCGCCATTCCCACTACGATGCCTTACATTGTGGTGGTCGCCGATGAAATTGCCGACATGATGATGACCGCCGGCAAGGAAATTGAACAACACATTATCCGCCTGGCACAGAAGAGTCGTGCGGTGGGTATCCATCTGGTGCTTGCCACACAGAAGCCAACGGTGGACGTGATCACCGGGCTGATCAAGAGCAATCTGCCAGCCCGTATCGCATTTCAGGTGGCCAGCCGCACCGATAGCCGCGTGGTGCTGGATGAGTGTGGGGCCGATCGCTTGCTCGGCAATGGCGACATGCTCTTCCTCTCCCCAGGCACCAGCACGATCTTGCGAGGCCAGGGCACATTTGTAAGCGACGAAGAAATTGGCCGCGTGATGGTGGCGATCGGCACCAGCGAGCCGCAATACGCTCAAGAATTGGTGAATCTCCAGCCGGCGCCCTCAGGCGATCTGCCAGTTGGCGGCTCACCGAAGCTGCGAGACGAACTCTACGAGGCTGCCGTGGAAGTGGTGATCCGTGAAGGCCGAGGCAGCGTGTCGCTTTTGCAGCGTGCCTTGGGAGTGGGCTACGGCCGCGGTGCCCGACTCATTGACTTCATGGCTGAGGACGGCGTGGTTGGCCAGTATGCGGGCTCGCAGGCCCGCGAAGTGCTCCTCACGATGGAGCAGTGGGCGGTAAAAAATGGCACCACAGTTCCCCCACAGGACCCCGCCCCCCGTCGGCTCAAGATTCAACCTCACGCCGAGCCTGTTGAGATCATCCAAGATGATAGTGAAGATGAGGCTGACGACGAAGGCGAACGTGCATTCGATGTAGATGAGAGCCACGATGACGAGGACGGCGATGAGTCAGATGATGGTGGCGACATTCGGACGACAACCAGGACCACGACGCAGAGCTAGGAGTGCGTTGAAAACGTCATCCTCGACGTTTGTTGAACAAAAAATACTCCGATACGATCCGGTTGAGCCAGAGTCCATCGCCTAGATCGCATCTCGGATAGCTCTAGCGGCGATTCGGCAAACTGGAACAGACAGGCGATGGGGTCGGCGAACGCTCGACGAGCATGGGGCCGCCGCGGCCCACACGAGGAGACTTTTGCCGCCCCGAGCCGGTGCTACACCTAAGTCGAATGCGCTCTAAGATCCCGAGTCCGCAGCACGGAGCGAGGGCATGCCAGCCGCTCCCGGATCCACTTATGCTTCTTCGTTATGCTTCTTCGCGGAGCAGTTGAGGCGGCTCTTCCAGATCGTCCAGTTCGGCAGGGAGTTGGAGCTGCCGCATCGTTTCGTCGGTGCGTCGCATCCCCTCGGCTACTTCGTCTACCCGCTGCGCGATATCGCTGACGTCTCGCTTGGCCACCGCGCCCTCGGCCAACCCTGCGATCTTGGATTCCAGTCGCTCAAGCTCCGCGGCGACAACGTCGAGCTTTCGCTTTGCATCTTGAATATTGTAAAGCCTATCACGGCTAGTGTGGAGGTGGTCTTCCAGCGTGGTGCGGAGTTGAGCTGAGTCGCCTTCTTTTGGAGAAGTCAGCTTCGAAAGACGAGCCTCGAGGTCTGCAATGCGACTTTCAATCGCTGCGTCATCGGTGTGAGCGATGAATTCTGAGAGCGTGGACGCACTCCAGATCATTCGCAGATAACCCCACAGGAGCCGCTCGAGTGTTTCTGTTGAGCCGCTGTCTGGGGTTTTGTCATTGGGACCGCGCAGGCTGGCCGCGAGTTGCACCAGCTTGGCACAATGGCCACGGAGTCGATCAAATCTCGCAAGCAGTTCGGGAGGCAACGCCTTCCGGATGCGATCGTACGATTCACGGGAACCGGTCGATTCGGCGTCGCGGCGAGCCTTGGCATCGTGGGCTTCGACGGCACTGCGAAAATGGTCGTTGGTCAGCATGCTGGCCAGATAGTAGATCTCGCCTGCTGCCACCAGCGGCAGGATCACTCCCGGAAATCCGCTGATGAATGCTGCGGCCACGCCACCGCCAAAAAAGAGCAGATTCCATCGCGTTGTAAACGCGGTGCGGAGATAGTCGCTCAATCGATTCCACACGGCACAAGGCTCCCAAAAGTAGGCCTCTCACGGCCGCTTTGCATCTGACTCGACCTGCTCGATCCGCTCGTGGAGTGCCTGCACCTTCTCGTGAAACCAAGGCTCCGACTGCGTCTCGCGGGCCGGGGCCGTCGCCGACGGCATCCGGATCTCTTCAATGATCCTACCCGGTGTGGTGGCCATGACGAAGACCCTATCGCCCAAGTAGACGGCCTCCTCCACCGAATGCGTGACGAAAAGTACCGTGGCCTGCACTTCCCGCCAGAGTCGTACGAGCAGGTCTTGCATGTCAAGTCGTGTGGCGGGATCCAACGCGCCAAACGGCTCGTCCATGAGAATGATCCGCGGTCGTAGAATAAGCGTGCGCGCGATGGCAACCCGCTGGCGCATGCCGCCAGAAAGCTCGTGTGGATACTTGGCCCTGTCCCGCTTTGGATCGAGGCCCACCTTCGCGATCATTTCGAGTCCCTCAGTCTCGCGACGGTGGCGTGGCACGCCCCTACATTCCAAACCGAATACGACGTTATCGAGCACCGTGCGGTTGTCAAAGCTCGTGTAATCTTGAAATACCATGCCGCGGTCGGCCCCAGGCCCAGTCACTTCCATGCCAAGTGCCCTGACGGTGCCGCTGGTCGGAGGATGCTGTGGTTCGAGGCCCGCTATGAGCCTCAATACCGTGCTTTTTCCACAGCCGCTGGGGCCCAGAAACGAAGAAAATTCACCATGTTCCGGCAGGTCGGGAATCGAGAAACTGACGTCGGAGATCGCGGTGTACTGCCTGGCCGTCCCCGCCCCGTAGATCTTCGTAACCGCACGAAACTCCACCGCCGGTGGAGCGTTGTCTGTGGCTGTATCTGTTGCCGCGTTGGCACCCATGATGCTATTCATGGCGTTCATGCCGCTGCCTCGGGCGTTGCTGTAAACCCGTGCCGCAGGCCACCCAGTAATCGGGGCACGAGGCCGCGGCCGCCGTAGCGATGCGGGAACAGATCGCATTGCAGCCACCAGAGGGCCCGGTCGATTGAATAGGCAACCAGTGGAATGATCACCAGCACGATCAGGATCGGCTCCCGCTCGCCTCGCCGCTGCGACATGTTGATGAGGTCGCCAAGGCCCCCGGAGTCGGTGCCAAATTTGACGAGCTCGGCCAGCATCACATAGCCAAAAGCAAGGCCGAAGAGAAGTCGTAGTGAATTGAAGATCGATGGAGCAGCCAGCGGCACGAGCACTTTCAAAATAATCTGCAGTCGGGAGGCACCCAGTGTGAGGGCTGTGTCAACGTAGCGTTCCGGCACCTCCAGCACGGCGGCCGTGGTGTCGCTGACCACAAATGCCACGCTGGCAATGAACAAAAACATGACCTTCTGAAATTCGCCGATTCCAAAAAGAAAAAATGTGAGTGGGATGAGTGCCGCAACCGGAATGTTGCGGCCGAAGATGGCCATCGGTGCTACGAATGCTCGCGTTGCTGGAAAACAAGCCGCCAGCACTCCCAGCGGCACTCCGATCAATGCGCTGAGACCAAATCCGAGGCCCACTCTCGACAGTGTTACCAGTGTGTTGGTGAAGAGCTTGCGTTCTCCAAGCACTTTGGGCACAGCCTGCAGGGTTTCGCTTGGGCTCGGCAGCGTAGCCGGACTCACGAAGCGATCTTCCCCGGCACCGGCCGTGGCGATCCACCACGCTGCCACCACGCAGAGAATGCATGTGGAGCCCCAGCAGATCGCCTGAGCGAACGGAATCTCTCCTCGCAGCCTTGCCTGTGGATGGGGTTGTAGTGAAGGAATGGTGAGTCACTCCTTCTCGGCCGAGTAGACCTTGATTTCCACGCGGCGGTTGAGACTCTGATTATCAGGATGGTCGGGATCGGCCGGCCGCTCCCAGCCAACGCCATCGACCGCAAATCGACCCTTATCTAACTCAAACTTTCCAACGATTGCGTCTTTCACCGAACGTGCCCGCTCGAGCGAGAGTTCCTTGACCATGGCCGCTGGCACCGTCCCTTTCATGGAACTATCGGTGTGCCCTTCGATGACGATTCGGGCCGCTCCAAACTGCTTCG
>QWQH01000072.1 GCA_003670915.1 Planctomycetota bacterium
CTGCTGTGGGAAGTTTCGTACCCGGCCTTGGTGTGGCCGCGGCTCACGCGGCGGATCGTTTTAGGCATGGCCGTGGCCGTGCATATGGGGATTGGTCTGGCGATGGGGATGATGGAGTTTGGTCTGGCCATGATCGTGGCCAACATGGCATTTGTGCCGGCCGAGACGTGGCGACGGCTGTGCCGCATATCGCCCCCACTGATTGAATCGGAAAGCCCGATCGGAGTTAAAAGATTCGGCGACGCCACGCAATAGTTCCTGTCCATTACGGCATTTAAAAAAACCTCGTTTCCATTTCGCCTTTTCCACCTCTCACGATGTGAAAGCCTGACATGATCGATACGCTGGCTGTTGTCGGCGCCACTGGCGCCGTGGGGAGAATCATTCTGGAATTGCTCGTGGCAAGGAAGTTTCCGGCCCGTCGCATCAAGCTCTTGGCCTCTGCCCGCTCGGCCGGCAGGCCGATGCAGGCAGCGGGAGCGACATTTGATGTGGAGGTGCTGCGGCCAGAGTCGTTTGAAGGCGTGCAGATCGCGATTGGCAGCACGCCCGACGAAGTGGCCGCCGAGTTTGTGCCGTGGGCTGTGGAGCGGGGCACCGTGGTTGTTGATGAAAGTGCCTTCTACCGCATGCGACCGGATGTGCCGCTGGTGATTCCTGAAGTGAACCCGGGGGCAATCGATGGCCATGCCGGCATTATCGCCAGTCCGAACTGCTCGACCACGCAGATGGTGATGGTGATGAAACCGCTGCACGATGCCGCATGCGTCAAGCGAGTCATCGTGAGTACGTACCAAGCGGTGAGTGGCGCGGGGTTGGCAGCGACTCGTGAAATGCACGAAGGAACCGCTGCCTGGCTGGCGGGCCATGCGGAACCGTACAAGATTTTTTCGCACTCGATCGCCGCAAACTTGATTCCACAGATTGGTTCCGCAAAACCTTGTGGTGCGACGAGCGAGGAACTGAAGATGGTGTTCGAAACTCGCAAGATCCTAGGTGACGAATCGATCGGCATCTGCGCGACGTGCGTGCGAGTGCCCGTGGCCAATTGTCACAGCGAGTCGATCTTGATCGAGACAGAGAAAAAGCTTTCGGCTGCCGAGGCCCGTCGGCTCTTGGCAGCGGCCCCAGGCATCGTTGTGATAGACGACTTGGAAGCCAAACTGTATCCGTTGCCGCGCTCGTGTAGCGGCCGGGATGAAGTGTTTGTGGGGCGGATTCGCGAAGATGATTCGAGCCCGCATGGCATCGCACTGTGGTGTGTGTCGGACAACCTACGGAAGGGGGCTGCGACAAACGCTGTGCAGATCGCCGAGTATTTGGTTGCTCATCCACGCAGCCTGTTAGGGGTCGCAGCCACGGTGCGGCGATGATGCGCACGATCTGTCTCACGCTGGCTTACGAGGGCACTCGCTACTCCGGTTGGCAAGTGCAACCCGGACAGTTGACGGTGCAGGGGGCCTTGGCGGAGGCGATCCACATCGTGAGCGGAGAGCATGTAGCCTCCTGCGGATCCAGTCGCACCGATGCTGGAGTGCATGCCCTCGGTCAGGTAGTCGCCTTCACAACCGCCAGTGACTTAGATCCGGCTGTATGGGTGCGTGCGCTCAACGCCACGTTGCCGGACGACGTGTCAGTGCTGGCAGGCTCTGAGGTGCCGTCGGGGTTCGATCCCATACGGATGGCCGTGCGCAAACGATACCGCTACCGCATCCACGACGCACCCTTTCGGCCCGTGCTGGGGCGGCAGTTTGTCTGGCGAAGGAAATCGCGACTTGACACACACGCCATGCAGGTTGCCGCCGACATCCTTGTTGGCGAGCATGATTTCACCAGTTTTGAGACGACCCCCTCCACACGCCTTTCAAAAGTGCGCACAATTCATACGGCCTCCGTGGTGCGGCATTGCGGCGCCGACGGTGTGCCCGGTGCCGAAGTGTGGGTGGAAGTTGATGGCAATGGTTTTCTTCACAACATGGTGCGGATTATCGTTGGATCACTTGGACTCGTTGGGGCAGGAAAGCAGCCTTCGGCATGGATACGGGAAGCGATTGCGGCACGCACCCGTGCGGCCGCCGGTCCGACTGCGCCGCCGGAAGGGCTTGTGCTTGTCTCGATTGAAATAGATCCAAATCAAATGGGCTCAGCGGGGGCAAACACCTCTCAAACGGGAACGGAAAACGACTATGGCAAAGCTCCCTGAAAATTTTGGAAGCCTGAAGCTCGTGGGCCAAATTGGCGTTGGGCGACACTGTCAGATCTGGGAGGCCGTTGACACCACCAGTCGTCAGCGGGTCGCAGTCAAGGTGGTCGTGCCTGAGGCTGCGCAGGACGTTTCGCAGCGATCACTACTAGAGCACGAACTCAAAGTAGCGAAATCGCTCGAGCACCCAACCATTATCCGAATCGATCGCTTTTCGGTCGAAGGGGGGCTCCCGCATTTGGTGATGGAGCTTTTTCCGCATCCCAATCTCAAAAAACAGATTAGCTTTGGCGTGGATGCCCTTGCGCCGCGAGTGCCGCGGATCGTCACGGAGTTATCTCTTGCGCTCGACCATCTGCACTCGCGCGGGTGGGTGCACCGAGACGTGAAACCGGATAATGTGCTCGCGGCGTCCGACGGCCAAGTCAAGTTGATCGACCTGGCGATTGCTGCAGCCGCGCCCGGTCTGCTAGGCAAACTCTTTGGCGGCAAGGGGGCTGTGCAGGGCTCGCCCAGTTATATGCCGCCCGAGCAGATCCGCGGCGCCACCGTCGATGCCAGGGCCGATATCTACTCGCTGGGTTGCGTGATCTTCGAGTTGCTCGCAGGCAAGCCGCCATTCTCGGCTTCGAACTCTAACGACCTGCTCAACAAGCACGTCTCAGCCACACCGCCATCGATTGAAACGCTCAACCGCAACGCCACAACCAGCGTTTCCAAACTGATCCGGCAGATGCTTGCGAAAAAGCCGTCCGACCGTCCGGCCTCGATGAAGGAAGTGCTGCAGCACTTACGATCGATCCGCTTCCTCGAACGCGCTATCACTAACGCATAATTGGAATTCGAATTGACTCAGCCGTCCTGCACTTGGGAGAATTGAGGTGTGGCTTGTGCGTCGGTTCTCGCACGAGGCCCCATGTTCCCCTAAGAGATCACCGTCATGACTCGCGGCCTGCATCGACTCCCGCTTGAAAAACCGATCTATGAGATTGAAGACCGGATTGCCGAACTGGAAAGCGCTCCGCTGGGAGCGCAGCAGCAGGAGGAGTTGCGGCGACTGAAACGGGAGGGAGTTGAGATCCAGAAAAAGATCTTTGGGAATCTCGGGCCGTGGCAGACCGTTGAGGTTGCCCGTCACCCCGACCGTCCTAAGACGAGCGACTACCTTTCCTTAGTGTTCGAAGAGTTTGTCGAACTGCACGGAGACAAGGCCTTTGGCGACGATCCGGCGATGCTCACGGGGTTTGCCAAACTGGATCGCCACAAGGTGCTGGTCGTGGGCCATCAAAAGGGCAAGACGCTGGCGGAGCGGCAGGCCTGCCATTTTGGGTGTGCCCACCCGGAGGGCTATCGCAAGAGCATGGGCAAAATGCGGATGGCTGCAAAATATGGGCTGCCAGTGATCTGTCTGATCGACACGCCCGGTGCCTATCCTGGCATAGGGGCCGAGGAACGGGGGCAGGCGCAGGTGATTGCCGAGAGCATGTTTTTGATGGCCACGCTGCCGGTGCCGATTGTTTGCGTGGTCATTGGCGAGGGGGGATCTGGCGGGGCGCTTGGCATCGGCGTGGGCGACCGGGTGGCCGTGCTGGAGCATGCCTATTACAGCGTCATCAGCCCTGAGGGCTGTGCAGGTATTCTCTGGAAGAGCGCCGAATATAAGGCCGATGCGGCCAAGTCGCTGCGGATGCGGTCTGGCGACCTCAAGGAGTTCGGCGTGATTGATGCGGTGATCGAGGAGCCGCCCGGTGGAGCGCATCGGGATCCCCGCCAGATGGCAACACGTCTCAAGACCTACCTCGTGCGAACCCTCCGCGAGCTCGTCGGTCGGCCAGCAGAAACGCTCGTGGCAGGACGCTACGAAAAGTTTCGCCGCATGGGGAAGTTTCTGGAGGTTGGATCGACCCCGTAGCGTCCAGTCGCCTAGAAAGTGCTTTAAATCATGAAGTTTTCAGACGTATTCAGACCACTCTCCAACGTCCGATAATGTCTCTTATGTCCGGTTTTGCTGTTTCCGTTTTGTTTCCGCTGGCTCTGTCCAGCTGACTCTGTCCAGAAGCTTCTCCCGGCGAAGCGGATCCCACCCCGCCATTGGGTTGCGGCCCTCAGGGCCAACGCGTTACGGCGTAAGGGGTGTTTGGGTGCCGATCGGAAACTGCCTTGGAGGGGGTTGTGGAATGGCTGGCGAGCCAGCTGCCGCCGGGGAGCTAAAGGCGCTACCAGTCGATCGGCCGACCGTTGGCACGTTGGCCGCAGGTGCATGGGGTGCAAACCAGACTGATCCGGCGGGCAGGGCACCACCGGCCTGTTGCGCCCCATTGCCCCCCTGCTCTGCACCCGCCCATGCTGCTGCCGATGTAACGCCATCCCACATCGCTTTGAGTGGGGATACTTGGCCAGTGGCCACTGTGGAAGGGCTTCCAGTGGCCGCCCCCGGCACGCCTAAGGGCTCTTGGAATTGTTGCTGGAACTGCTTCACGAATGGGTCAACGGTGTCGTGGATGTCCTTCGGAAGATAGGTGTCGGCCCGCACGATCAGTTCTGCCACAAGTCGGCCGCTTTTGCTGGCTACGATCTGATGCCGATAGCGAGGGGCCAGCGTGACTGCAAAGAACGTCACCACAACGCATAAAAGCGCGCCCTTTGCCAGTCCCAGAACGAGTCCGAGTTGGTGGTCAAACGACGACAGGTGAACCGCGTTGATGGCTCCGGAAATAACTCGAAAAACAAGCCAGACAGCGATGGATGTGCCTGCGTAAATCGCAAGCATGGCTGCCAGTCGATTCCAGGGCGCTTGCTGGCCAAAGAATGGCGAGAGCGGGGTTGCGAACCTCAACGCCACAAACGAACTGGCAAAAATACCTGCGATCCACGCCAGTTGCCACACCATGCCCTTGAAGTA
>QWQH01000103.1 GCA_003670915.1 Planctomycetota bacterium
ACGCCAGAAATGGATCGCCAACAGCAAGGCGGCCGCCAACGGAATCGCAATGCAATGCAATACGTAAAATCGATTGAGCGTTTCTTCGCCCACAAACCGAGCGCCCAGCAGACCAAACCTCGCATCGGAGCCGTCGGTGATCATGTCGATGCCGCCGATCGTGAGGAGCTGCTGGCCAGGGCCTTCGTAGCCCAGGATTGGGGAAGCACGGGCCATGTTGGAGCCCACGGTGATCGCCCAGATTGCCAACTGATCCCACGGCAGCAAGTAACCGGTGAACGACAAGAGCAGCGTGAGCAAGAGCAGGATGACGCCGATCACCCAGTTGAATTCGCGAGGCGGCTTATAGCTGCCAGTCAGGAACACGCGATACATGTGCAGCCACGTGGTAATCACCATGGCATGCGCGGCCCAGCGATGCAGTTCTCTGAGAATGCCAAGGCTCGTGACATCGCGAAGGGCCAGGATGTCGTTGTAGGCCCATTCGAGCGTGGGGCGGTAATAAAACATCAAGAGCACGCCCGTGACCGTTTCCACGAGGAACAGGAAGAACGTCACGCCCCCCATGCACCAGGTGAACGAGAGCGCAATGCCCTGCTTCTTGATCGACACAGGATGCAGATGCAGAAAGAAGTTGGTGAGCATCACCACGATCCGATTACGCCGATCCAACGGCATCGGATGGCGAAAGATGCTCTTCCAAATCTGTGAATTCCGGACGGTTTCGCCAATGGCCATAAGAAGCTGTCTGTTGATTTTGTGTGCTACACGCTGACGTACGACTCGGGTTCAGCCCACTGGCCTAGTTCCTCATGAAACGCCTTGCTCTTGTCGATCTCAAGCTGGCCGTCATCGGAAAGCCGAATCGCATACCTCTCCAGAGGACGGGGAGCCGGGCCCTCGAAGTTGATCCCATCTTTGTAGAAGCCGCTGCCGTGGCATGGGCATTTAAACTTCTGCTCTGCCTCCAGCCAATTGGGCGTGCAGCCCAGATGGGTGCAGACAGTTTTGAGGGCGTAAATCTGCTGCTGCCCCTGAAAATCGGAGTTGATCACCCAAACGCCGAACTGCGCGACGAATTTTGTTTCCACTTTTCCGGCTGGAAAACTTTCCCTGAATCCAACCTTGAACCGACTGGGTGGTTCGGCCAACACATTTGGAAACATGAATCTGGCCAGACCCAGCGTGAAAAGGCCGCCGGTGGCGGAAAGCGCCGTGAAGCCCATCGCCATAAACGACCCCATGGCAAACGAAAGAACTCCTCGACGATCCTCCGTGGCAGCAGCTGCCTTCTTGGCCTCCGGCTTGACCGGACGAACGGGTGCCGAGGGCAGCGGCCGAACAGCCGGCGGCGGCACGCGAACCACAGGCGAGGCCTTTGCCGAAGCGGCAGATTGCTTGCCCATGGCTCCCGATCCCGGCGGCAATTCTGACTTGCTCACGGGGCCAGGCTTCGAGCCCGACCTTGCGGCAGCCAGAATGCTGGCTGTGTCTCGCTGCACGGGAGATTTTTCAGCTGGCTTGGGGAGAGGCTTGGCCGCTGGTGGCTTGGCTAGTGCTACTTTCTTTTCCGAACTGAGTCCTGCGGGTGGTGCAGGAGCAGCTTCTTCGGCCGCTCCACCTGCGGTCTTGTTGGCACGTGCAGCCGCCATGATTTCAGCAATGCTGGGACGGCCAGCAGCTCCGGCTGGCTTTGGACTCGCTGGCTGCGATGCGGATGGCTTGGGGGACTGGGACGCATCGACTGAAACTGCAGCGGGCGCGGTGGGTGCTGCTTCCACGGTGGCTACTGCCTCCGGAGACTCAACCGCAGCCGATCCAGCGGCTTTTTCGGCCCGTGCAGCGGCCAAGATGTCGGCCACCGAAAGCTTCTTTTTTTCAGCCATTGTTTTTAGCCAGAAAAATGCCTGAACGCTGGTTTTGAACGGGGTTCAACGGTCGTTCAAGAGTTTGTGAAGTTTTTCACAAACTCCTTTAACTGTACTGCCCTCGGCAATACTGTCAACGTCGACTGCTGGGCGGGTGGCTGGAATTATCTCCAACCTTTGTCGAAGCCCCAATTTGCCAACGTTCTGACACGCGCAGCCCCGCATTGACAACCCACCGCTTGAATACTCACACCCCCTATCGCCACAATCCCACGGCCCTTGTTTGGATGCTCAAATAGGTGCTCTGCGACTGCGTTGATTTCCCGCCCCTGATCCGTTTTGAAAGGTCTGCGTCTGTGCCATTATCCCGCCGGGTGCTCGTTGTTGGAAGTGGCGGCCGTGAACATGCCCTCGCATGGAAACTCGTACGCGACGGGGCGGATGTGATCGTGGCACCGGGCAATGCCGGCACCGCAGCGATCGCCGAGAACGTGCCAGTGGATGCCTGCGACATTCCAGGCCTCGTCGAACTGGCACGGCGCAGGCAGATCGACCTCACGGTGGTGGGTCCAGAAGCGCCGCTGGTGGCTGGTATCGTCGACGCTTTCACCGCTGCTGGCCTGCGAATCTTCGGCCCCACCGCAAAGGCAGCGATGCTGGAGGGAAGCAAACTATTCTGCAAGCAGATTCTGCATCGCGGGGATGTGCCGACAGCCATGTTTCAACAGTTTCGTTCTGTTGCCGGTGCCAGAGAGTATGTCAACGCACGAGAGGACATGCCTGTGGTGGTGAAGGCGGATGGGCTGGCCGCAGGCAAGGGGGTGTTTGTGTGTCAGGATCGCGAGAGTGCCCTCGCGGCCATCGACTCGCTCGGCAGCGATCCGCAGTGCGCGACTGCCGCGAAGGGAATTCTCATCGAGGAACGCTTGGACGGCATTGAGGTAAGCGTGATGGCCATCACCGACGGCCGCACAATCGTCACACTACCGCCGCTGCAGGATCACAAGGCAGCCTACGATGGCGATCACGGGCCCAACACCGGCGGTATGGGTGCCTATTGCCCCACTCCCTTTGTGACGCCTGAATTGCTCGTGGAGATAGAGTCGCGGATTCTTGTGCCAACGCTGCATGCGATGCGACGGGCAAAGGTGCCGTTTCATGGCGTGCTCTATGCCGGACTGATGCTGACGGCACAGGGGCCGAAGGTGCTGGAATTCAACGCCCGTTTTGGCGACCCCGAATGCGAGGCACTGCTGGTGCGGATGGAGTCGAGCCTTCTGGAACTGCTGGATGCTGCGGTTGACAGACGCCTAGAGTCGATCGAACCGCCAACGTGGCGCGAGGGAGCCAGCCTGACAGTGGTGATGGCCGCGGAAGGCTATCCGGGACCGGTTGCCAAGGGCCTGCCGATCCGCGGGCTCTCTGCTGCGGAGGCCATCGAGGCAGCCACGGTATTCCATAGTGCCACGAAATTCTCAAGCGACACCGCATTGACCAGCGGCACTGTCGTCAGCGATGGCGGCAGAACGCTGGCTGTTACTGCCGTTGGCGAATCGCTTGCCAAGGCAAAACTGCAGGCATATTCGGCGGTGCGGGAGATTCGCTGGCAGGGGGCATGGTGCCGCAAGGACATCGCGGATAAGGCCTTGGCTTTTGAGCGGGAATCCGCTGCCGGAGCCGACGAACCCGATGCCGTGGGCAGCATTGCCAAGGGGAACGAGTCATGAAAATTCGCGTCGGTATCGTGGGCCTCGGGAGCCAGTGGGAAACCAGGTACCTCCCGGCCCTGCGGTCGCTCGTGGATCGCTTTGAGGTACGAGCGATCAGCGAACAAGTCGCCCATCGAGCCCAGCGCGCTGCCGCAGAACTGGGAGTGGCTGCTGTCGACGGCTATCGGGCACTCGCCGCGAGGGACGACATCGATGCGATCCTCTATCTGGCCGATCAGTGGTATGGCGCGGCTCCGATTCTGGCCGCCTGCGACTGTGGAAAAGCTGTCTATTCAGCGATCTCATTTCCTTTTGATCCACAAGAGGCCGAGGTGCTCAGACGTCGGGTTGAGGAGTCGGGCATCGCCTTCATGGCGGAACTGCCGCGACGCCATGCCCCAGCCACCGTGCGACTCAAAGAACTGATTGCGACTCGGCTGGGTGCCCCCCGCATGCTTTTTTGTCACCGCCGCGTACCACTCTCAGTCGTGCATCCCAACGAGCCACCCCGAGACAGGGCCAGCGAAGCCCGTGACCTGATGGAACTCATCGATTGGTGCAGCTATGTCGTTGGCGTGAAACCCACGAGCGTTGTGGCTGTGCGTCATGCCGAAACCCCCAACGCTCAGACGGACGACTATCAGATGATGAGCCTCGACTTCGCCCCAGGGGCAGTGCCTGGCAACGGCGCGCTGGCTCAGATCAGTTGCGGCTATTACATGCCGCGGTGCTGGGAAGAAGCCGTGAGCTTTCGCCCTCCAGCGGCCCTGCAGGTGGCCTGCGAAAACGGTATCGCATTTATCGATTTGCCCACGAGTCTCGTGTGGTTTGACTCCGTGGGCCGTCACCAAGAATCCCTTGAGAGCGAGCGGCCCGTGGGCGAACACATGCTCGTGCAGTTTCACCGCAAGGTGACGAGTTTAGTGCGGCATGTGAGCGGCTTGGATGACACGCTGCAAGCCATGCGTGTGGTCCAAGCCGCCTCCACCAGCCAAGCCGAAGGCCGACGCGTGCGTCTCGATAGCGCACCTGAGATTTAGATCGCATCCCGCTTTCGCTCAGTTCTTACAGGCCCGCGACGACAAGGTCGCCAATTTCTTTGGTGCCATGCCCCATTTTGCCAGCGGCTTGGCTTTTCATCTTGGTGCCGGTGACATGCGCGATGGCTTTATCGATGCGAAGACCTGCCGAAGGGTGCCCTGTGTGTTCCAAGAGCATGGCCATCGCGTTGATGGCGGCAATCGGGTTGATCTGATTCAAACCGGTGTACTTGGGCGCGCTGCCTCCCATCGGCTCAAACATACTCACGCCCCGCCTGCCTGAGGATTGCACGTCGGGATTCAAGTTGGCGCCGGCCGCTACACCCATGCCGCCCTGCAGGATGCCGCCCAAGTCGGTGATGATGTCGCCAAACATATTGGTCGTAACGATCACATCGTATGCATCTGGATTTTTAACCATCCACATGCAGCAGGCATCGACGTGGTTGTAGTCTGTTTTG
>QWQH01000117.1 GCA_003670915.1 Planctomycetota bacterium
CACAGAACGATTTTGCCGCCCGCAGCAACGGCATCCTTCCGCTTAGGGCTTCGCCCCAGCCGTGGCCGCCGATTGTGCAGGCAGTTCCCAAGGGGGTGCCAACACCCGCGGGCGAAGCAATAGTTTCGGATGCAAAAGCCCCTGTAGAGGCGGCTCCCGAGATGGCTTCCCAGCCGCCAGCCGCAGACCAAAACGTGTTGCGGTAAGCACGCGAGCAATCCGGCGATCGGCTCAGGCGGAGTCGTGTGTGGGGTCGGGAATCCAGCCATCTGGCACGACGGCATCCTTGGGCACAACGGCGATCCGGTCTCGCACCGTGAAGCGATCGCTGTCGCCGGTATCTTCCCAGCCGTGGTCGTTCACGATCCGTGCCCGTCGGCCGATCCGCACATTTTTATCCACGATGGCCCCTTCCACAATCGTGCCCTCGCCGATGCCCATGGCCGGAATGCCACGGGTAGCATTGGAGGCCATGTCTTCGGTCGTCTCGTAGAAGTCGTTGCCCAGGATGACCGAATTGCGAATCACGACGTTGCGGCCAATGCGACACCGCAAACCAATCACGCTGTTTTCGATCACGGCCCCATGCTCCACCAGGCATCCGTCCGACAGGAGGCTCGAACGGATGCTCGCCCCGTCAATCCGGGATGGCGGGAGAAATCGCCCCCGTGAATAGATCGGCGCCTCGGCGTTGGCCAGTTCAAAAGGCGGCGTGTGGCTGGCTAGGTCGAGGTTGCACTGAAAGTAGGAACGGATCGTGCCGATGTCTTCCCAGTAGCCGTCAAACGGATGGAGATACACTTTTTTTGAACGGATGGCTGCTGGAAATACTTCGCGGCCAAAGTCTTGGTAGTCGGTCTTTGCGAGCAGATCGAGCAGGCAATCCCGGTCGAAGAGATAGATTCCCATGCTGGCCATAAGGTCGCGGCCCTTGGCATCGATGCCCTGCCGTTGGATCCATGCCGGATCGGTGCGCACCAGATCCAGTTCCGCTTTCGTCTGAGGCTTTTCAAGGAAGCCTTCTACGCGCCCATCGCCGTCCACTCGCATCACACCGAGTGCCGAGGCTGCCTCCTCGTGTACAGGAATCCCTGCGATGGTCACGTCGGCCTTACGGTTCATGTGGGTGGCCAGCATATCGGCATAATTCATTCGGTAGAGTTGATCGCCCGAAAGGATGAGCACGTGCCGGATGTCGGCGTGTTGGAGGGAGCGGATGTTTTGCCGCACAGCGTCGGCGGTACCTTGGTACCACCCGGCATTGTCCAGGGTTTGCTGGGCGGCCAGAATCTCCACAAAGCCACCGCTAAAAGGGTCGAATGTGTAGGTGCGTCGGATGTGGCGATGCAGGCTCACCGAGTTGAACTGCGTGAGAACGTAGATGCGCTGCACGCCGCTGTTGATGCAGTTAGAGAGCGGCACATCGATGATTCGATATTTGCCAGCAAGAGGTACGGCCGGCTTCGAGCGATCGCGGGTGAGTGGATAAAGCCGTGAGCCTCGGCCGCCGCCAAGGACGAGAGCCAGAACACGCTGCACGCTCATAGGGAATTCTCCAAGGTCGACTTGTGGGTGCGGATTGTATCCCGGCTAACCCTTGACCACAAAATTTACGAGTCGGCCTGGCACTGTAATAATCTTGACGATTTGTTTTCCAGCCAAGAATTCGGCTACCTTCGGATCGGCGGCGGCAGCGGCTTCCAGCGTGCGGGCATCGGCATCGGCGGCCACCGTCACGCGACCCCGCAACTTTCCCTGAACTTGTACGGGGATTTCGATGGTGTCGTCCCGGAGCCATTGTTCATCCACGGCAGGCCACGCGGCCAGCGACACAGGCGCCGGCCGCCCGAGGATTTCCCAGAGTTCCTCGGCTAGGTGCGGCGCAAAGGGGGAAAGCACGGTGACAAATGGCTCGAGGATGGCTCGGGGGCGGCGTTCCAGCGGCGTGCAAAAGTTGACAAACTCCATCATCCTTGCGATCGCCGTATTGAATGAAAGTTCTCTGATATCGCTTGTCACTTTGGCGATCATGCGATGCAGTTCTCGCATCTGCTCATCTGTCGGAGCGTCGTCGACCACGTTGTCGGCCAGCGCGATTGCGTCGGCGCGATCATCCACAACGAGCCGCCACGCGCGATCTAAAAACCCTCGTACGCCTCCTACGCCGGTTGTGCTCCAAGGCTTCGTTGCTTCCAGCGGCCCCATGAACATCTCGTAGAGACGCAGGGAGTCGGCGCCGAATTCCTGAACGATCTGGTCGGGGTTGACAACGTTTCCACGGCTTTTCGACATCTTGTGCGCCCGGCTCTCAACCCGAATGCGAGGCGCATCTCGCAACACAAAGTGCTCGGCCTGTTTCTCCACTTGATCGGCTGGCAGTCGCACAGGCGTGCTGGTGTCGCTGCGCTGTTCGGCCGACACCCAGCCGCCCGAGGCCTGGCGGTAGCCGGTGAACTCCACTTCCCCGAGGATCATGCCCTGATTGACGAGTCTGCCAAACGGCTCTGGCTGCGACACGTGCCCGCGATCGAAGAGCACCTTGTGCCAGAAGCGGCTATAGAGCAGGTGGAGCACCGCGTGTTCAGCGCCGCCGACGTAGAGATCCACGGGCATCCACGCCCGCTCCACCTCCGGATCGACCAAACGTTGCGTGTTCGTGGGATCCAAGAATCGGAGGAAATACCAGCACGATCCTGCCCACTGCGGCATCGTGTTTGTTTCGCGTCGGTAGCGTTTGCCGTCGCGGGTGACCAACAGCCAGTCGTCCCCAGCGCGGCAGAGCGGCGGCTCAAACGTGCCGCGGGGACGAAAGTCGGTGAGCTCGGGCAGCTTGACCGGGAGTTCGCTTGCTTCGACGGCGCGAATCGCCCCGGTGGGCTGGCCATTGGAATCCAGTTCGTGAAGGATTGGAAACGGCTCGCCCCAAAATCGCTGCCGGCTGAAGAGCCAGTCTCGCAGCTTGTAGTTGACGGCCCTTCGGCCCAGCCCTGCGGCCCCAAGATCGTGCGACACCTGCTCGATAAATAGAGGCGTTTCGAGGCCTGTATAGGGGCCCGAGGCAATGCTGCGGCCGTGGCCTGTAAAAAGCTTATGTGGCTCCAGTGGAGCCTGCGTTGCAGCCGGATGCGGCGCAAGAGGCTCCACAACCGCGAGCGTTTCAAGCCCAAAGGCCAGAGCAAATTCGGCATCCCGCTGGTCGTGGGCTGGCACCGCCATGATCGCACCGGTGCCGTACGTGGCCAGCACATAGTCGGCCACCCACACAGGAATCGGCTTGCCTGTCAGCGGATGGATGCAGGATGAGCCAGTGAACACGCCGGTTTTTTCGGGGGCCAGATCGGTGCGATCCAGATCGCTCTTCCGCGAGGCCGCTTCGCAGTACACGCGGATCGCTTCGGCCTTGCTAGGGGCTGTGAGTTGCTCCAGCAGTGGGTGTTCCGGGGCGACAACCAGATAGGTCACTCCGTAGAGCGTGTCGGGCCGTGTCGTGTAGATCCGCAGGCTATCGGTGGGCGATTGGGCAGGAAAGCCACCACCCAAGCGAGCCGATTTCCAAATTGAAAATGTGTCTGCGAGGGATGTGCCATTCTTTGCATGGCCGTGCCCGACCACATAAAAATCAACTTCCGCCCCCGTGCTTCTGCCGATCCAGTCGCACTGCAGTTTCTTGATGCTGGCCGGCCAGTTGAGGCCGTCGAGTTCTCGCTCCAGCCGATCGGCGTAGGCGGTGATCCGCAGCATCCACTGCCGCAGCGGGATGCGCACCACTGGATGGCTGCCGCGTTCGCTCACGCCGCCGATCACTTCCTCGTTGGCCAGCACGGTGCCGAGGGCCGGGCACCAGTTGACAGGGGCTTCCGACTGGTAGGCCAAACGATGAGCATCGCGGTAGCTCGCCACGGCCGCTTCGCCCTGTTGCAAGCAGTCATCTGGAATCGGAAGCTCGGCAATCGGACGGCCTCGCTGCGCCGCCGCGTCAAACCAAGTATCGAAGAGCACCAGAAAAATCCACTGCGTCCACCGGACGTATTCGGGGTCGGTTGTGGCCAGTTCGCGGCTCCAGTCGTAGCTGAAGCCGAGCATCTTGAGCTGCCGCCGGAAGGTGTCAATATTCCGCTGGGTGCTTTCGCGGGGCGGCGTGCCGGTGCGAATTGCATGCTCCTCCGCCGGCAGGCCGAAGGCATCAAACCCCATTGGGTGCATCACACTGGTGCCCTGCATCCGCTCAAACCGCGACACGATATCGGTGGCAGTGTAGCCCTCCGGATGGCCAACATGCAGGCCGTCGCCGCTGGGGTAGGGGAACATGTCGAGCACATAGGCCTTGCGAGCCCCGGGCAGCCTGGGCGTGGCAAATGTGCTGTGCGATTCCCACCACGCCTGCCACTTCGGTTCAATGCGAGAGGGCTGGTATCGGGGCATCTGATTCTGTGTGGGCTTCTATGCTATTTTGGTATGGATGCCGCTGGTGGATTGAAGCGATGATTCTAATCCGGAGTCGCCAACGAGCAACGAGCCCTCGTTCAACCCCCGCAGCGAGCCTACAAGCCTATGACAGTGCCACCCAACGCAGGGAAAACACCATCCAGCACCGGCATGGTGTTGCAGCGACAGATGCTCCGAGCCTGCCGCAACGCCGCCAGCCGGCTAAAGGTTGCCGACTCTCTGGGCACTCGCTTGACGGGCCGCGAATTGCTCACGCGGATTCTGGCCGCACGCAGCGTGCTGCAGCGAGTGCTCGCGCCCGATGAAAAAATGGTGGGAGTGATGCTGCCGCCGACGGTAGCCGGCGTGATTGTGAATGCAGCATTGGCGATCTCCGGTCGCGTTGCCGTGAACCTCAACTACACCAGTAGCCAAGCGATCCTGGACACGTGTATCGAGCGGGCGGGATTGCGGCACGTGATCTCAAGCCCCGTGTTTCTGGCTCGGGTGAAGCTGGATGTTGGCTCCCGCTTGCTCGATGCCGGTGAGATGCGAAAGCAACTCACGGCCTTCGAGAAGGTGATGGCTTTTGTGCACGCCACCATCACCCCCATCCCGCTCTTGGAAAAAATCCTTCAGCTGGATG
>QWQH01000118.1 GCA_003670915.1 Planctomycetota bacterium
CACAACTCGGATGGTAAACGGCGCGGAATCGCCGTCATTGCCGGCCGAGTCGCGGACTCGGAGGAATGCCACGATCTCGTCGCCAGGCACGGCCAGCGTGGATTCCAGATCCAACGGCACATCGATCCAGAGCCGGGGCCCTTTTTCTAAAACGGCCACGGGAATCAAAGTCAGCGGCGCTTCGAGATTCAGATGTGGGTTCAACTGCCAGACGATTGCTGCCGACTCCACGGCCAGATCGTCGAGAATTTCGGCACGCACTGGCACGAGCGACGCAGGCACGTGATCGCTCTGGGCTGACGGCGACTCCAGCCGCACCGATGGTGTCTGGTCCACCACTGCCTCGATTGCCAGCACGGTCGGCCGCACGCTACGGAAGCCTTGAGCGTTCACGAGATCGATCGTGAACTCCTGCGAGTCTTCCACAGTCACAGAAAATCTGCCAGTGCGACTGGTGGGATCCCATTCCACGTCTCGCCTAGGCTGCCGGTCAGCCCCTAGCACGTTAGCCTCGCGAAGATTCTGATCGGCTTGGAATGACACCGTCAGCTTCGTGCCCACCAGCAGAGGCAGCGGCCCGTTGATCTCCGAGAGTTGGCTGGGAGCTTTGCCTGTGTAGGCCGGTGGAGTGATCGAGAGCGTGAGCGACTCGACTGCGGGCTGTATGACCACGTCCACCGCGTAACGGGATGTGCGGGCATCGCCACAGCGGATTCGAAAACCTGTCGTCTGCGTGATGCCGCTGCGGGCAGCGAGGAAAAGCTGGCGACGCACGCGTGTCATTTCCATAGGGGCTTGGCCATCCATCTGGATGAGGCAGTGCCGCATATCGACGCCCGCGAGTCCCAAGAGCCGCTCCACGATCCACGGCGGCTCGCCAACGATCTCAGCTTGCACCACTAGTTCGTCGCCGCGACCGATCTGGATCGTCTCGGGGATAACGCTGATCTGCACGAAGCTCGGCTTCGGGAGGTCAAGCCACGGCTGGTAGATCCGCGCCAGCATGAGCGGAAACTGGTAGGTAGGCCAGATGGCCAGGAGGCCGCCGATAGCTGCCACCGTTACCGCGGCAAGCACAGCCGGCCGGAGCCAGCCATCCCGCACGCTGGCCAGCGGTGCGGCACGGGCTGCCATCGCTCTGGCCGATGCCATGAGTTCGGTGATGAGTTGTGTGCGAATATCCACCGAGTCAGGCGACGACAGCGCACCACTGCTCTTGTGTTCGTCGCTGTTGTGTTCGAAGGCCTCGGCCGTCACAACCGCCTCGGCCAGATCGATGCCGCTGGCTTTTTCGAAGAGGTAGGCCAGCCGCTGCCGGTTCGGACGGGTGGCCCAGAGTTGGGCAGCCATCCCACAAAAAATCACCCAGGGCATACCGATCGCAACGGCCCAGAGCGACAGCCTCGCCGGCTGGTCTAGAAAAAGGATCCGATCCACATGCGCAGCGACGAGTACAAGCAGGCCGTGCGCCGCAAGAGCCACGACGGCAATCCGCACGAACCGCATCGCCAACCACCGCCGGCCAAAGCGCGAAAGGACCGCGTCGACTCGAACGGCTCGACCACTGGGCAGATGAACCGAAAGGGAGTTCATACGAGCCCCTCCCATTTTCGCCAGATCCATTCGACGATGAGCAGTCCGGCCAACAGTACGATCGTCCAGCCGCTATTCCACGGGCGCCAGACAGTTTCGCGGCGTTCAACGTGCGATCTCGGCGGCACCGAACCAACCAGCTGAGGTAAGTCGGCGATGTTGGACAGACTGCCGCCCGTTCGCGTGGCCAGCGTCGTGAGCCAGGCATCATTGCGGGCAAGAATTGTTCGCTCTGGGTCATCTGCCACGATGTCGATCGGTTCGGACATGGCTCGCTGACCAGCCAGCCGCAGACGTACTTGCCCCGGCTTCTGCGCCGGCAACACAGCCGCCCCGTCCCGCGAGATAGCCGTGGCTACAACGGCATCATCCACGACTACCTCCACGACGGCGTCGGTGGGAGAGTCGGCGGGCAGGACTGCTGAGATGGGTTCTTGATCTGTGGCAACAAAAATATCGGCCTGCGGGCAACTCTTTGCCTCTGCAGCCGTCGCGGCCCACGTGACGAGCTCCGCGTAGAGGGCTGTGTGGGCATCCAGATCGCGTGGGTTGAGCACCCGCCACAGTTGGTCGGTGGCGATTGTCGCCCGCTTTCCACGGCCGTCTCGCGACACTGTGACAAGCGGTACAGGCGGCCCGCCGGCGGGATCCAGTGTGACCAGCAGCGGCGTAACCACATCTTTGGATGCGTTGCTGCTGGCGGATCCCGCCGTCGCTGGCGCGTCGCTAGATTCCAGCAGTGGAGCGACCACTCGGCGTGTGAGTGGATGGGCGCAGCCGACTGCCGTGCGACGGATCTGCCATTCCTGTGCCGGCACCGCGATCGGCACGCCCGCGGCTAGTTGCACCAGCGTGCCACCCTGATGGTTCACCCACCGATCCAGACTGTTGCGTTCGCCTTGCGTGAGCGTATCAGCGGGCAGATCGCCCAGTATCACGACGCAATAGAGTGAGAGCGTGGCGTCGTCAGCCGGCCACGTTCCCCTGCGCACATCCCGCTCCAACCGGCCATCGGGCCGCGTACTTGCGACAATCGCGTTGACATCCGCAAATGGAAGCCGCCTCAGGATATTGATCGCAAACCTGGTTTCCCACCGAGGCACCGCGTCTAGCAGCAACACTCGCAACTTCTCAGGGACTACCGCCACGACGGCATCCCGTTGATTGTTGACTGTTGGCACCACCTCGTCGGGGAGCGTCCCGGCATCGATCGTGATCCGCTGCATGCGCAATGGCCACATTCGCACCGGCTGGTCGTCCAACGTGGGAGTTTCCAGCGTGTGGGGAGTGAACGCCATTGCCACTGTTTGGATGAGTGTGCTGCCAGCCTCAACGTTGGCCTCGGCCAGCACCGCGGGCTGATTGTCGCGTCCGCGGAGTTGCACTTGCACGTGGCTGGGCGATGCGCTTGCGGCCACCTTCACACGCACCGTCACGTTCAGCGGCACATCCGCCACGCCGATCGGCGGCATACCCACATCCAGCACGGCCACATCGGTGGGCTCTGCGGTGCCGCCGACCACACAGGCCAGCACTGGCGTCTTCCGCTGTGCCAGCAGCGAAAGCACGTTGGCCGCAGGCCGCACGGGGCACGCCGTATCCTGCCCATCGCTCACCAGCACAATCCCGTTGACAGGCGACAGGGATGCCGACGGCTCGGTCGAATCGGCAAAGATTCCAGTCAGTCCGCCGCCGATATCGGTGCCCCCATCTCCAATCACAAAGGGATCGCCTATCCCGGCAAGTGGTCGGATTTCGAGGAATTGCTCAGGGAGCAATGTCGGACTTTGTTTGAGCATCGCCCGCACGATGTCAATCCGCGTGCGGGCGCGAATGTCGGCGAGCGCCACAGTCAGCCCGCCAGCAGCAGTTGCATCGGAGGCGAGCAGTTCCACATCGGCTTTGGCGCGGCGGCGGCGGAGATCCAGAGCAGCCTCTGTCAGCCGCTGCCTCACGACGTCAAACGCCCGGCTGCCCGGATGCCGCTGGCCCGAAAAGAGCGGCGAGACCTCCGCGATGAGATCGGCCACCCCGGCCTCTTCGAGCCGCTCGCCCACCGCCTTCTCCGCGGATTCAGCCATTCTCCAGAAGCTGTCGCTCTCGCGGGAGGCATCGCGAGAGACCGGCTCGAAGCGGTCAATCGCCGCGATCGACGCGAGGAGTTTTCCGGCCATGTCGTGCTCGGCCCGGGGTTCGAGGCTCGCGTCCAGCGATCGGGCAATGAGCAACGCCTCGTCGGCCGGCAGCGACGGATCGTTCACGGCCATGCTCGCGGAATTGTCGACGAGCACGATCACGCGGCCCAGCCACGTGAGCGTTTCTGTGAGGACGATGTCTGGTCGGAAGGCAAGCAGGGCCACTGCAGCTAGCAGCAAAATCCGCAGCGCCGAGAGTCCTAGTGATCTGGATCGTTGCACGTCGGGAAACTGTCTCCGCAGGAGCCAGGCGGCCACCAGCCACACACAAGGCAGCAGGAGCAGCAGCCACCACGGCGAGAAGTCGCTGGCAAATCGCAGGGTCAGATGTGTGGATCGGATGGGATGCATGAGCGATCAAAAAAGTTTTTAGACAAACCTGCGGGTGAGTGCCGTCTCGCCCAGCAGGGCCAACAGCAGGCCTGCAAATGCCCAAGGTTGCCAGTCGCGGCCCAGCCTCTTGGATTCAAGCGAACGGTCGAGTTCTTCCCAAGACCCGACAGTTGTGAGGTCAACTGCCGCCGTAATTTCCGCGGTGCGGGCCAGCGAGATCGGCGTCAGATCGGCGTCCAACCTCGGTCCCTGCACACCGATCCATATCCGCTGTGGGGCCGACTGCCCAGCGTTGCGGCCTAGCACGAGGAGACTGCTCAATCCGCTGCGATTGCATCCGCCCGGTAACCGCACCACGGCCGCGGGTTCGACCGACTCCGGCTCCGCATCGCCTTGCGCAAAGGTGATGCCCATAACTGCTGCTGGATCTTGAATCGCTACGGCGATTGCTTCCCCCGTGCTCACAGTTCTGGGAAAGGCCGCGCGAGACATGCAATCGGTCACTAGATCGATCACCAGAGGGAGCACATCGGCGAACACGACGAGATTGTTAATCCGGCCGTTTAAGCCCCCAGCCAATTCCACGACTGTCCCGCCAGAGCGGGCCATCGCAACGGCAAACGGGCCACCATCGGTGAACGAACGCGTCACAACCGACTTCTCGGGCACTGGCGCGAGGTTTAGCCACGAGTGAAACGCGGCTGCCGAACCGGCCAGCCGGCGAACTGGATCGATGCCAGGAGATCCTTCGACGGCGCCTATGATTTGCGCGGGCAGCAGGTTAGCTTCGCCAAGCAGTGTGTTCCAACGCTCTTGGTCGATGCCTGAATCCGGTGCCAAAAGTACTGCGCCGCCGGCGTCGACCCGCTGCGCAAGTGCCGTGGCGAGTGCTGGATCGATCCGACTGCCCCCATCCACGACAACAACGTCGGC
>QWQH01000076.1 GCA_003670915.1 Planctomycetota bacterium
ACGGCGGCAGATGGGGAAGCGACTGGTGATTCTTGGGCACCATTATCAGCAGGATGGCGTGATTGCACATGCCGACTTGCAGGGGGATAGCTACCAACTGTCGCGATCGGCTGCCGAGCGAGACGACTGCGAGGCAATCGCGTTTTGTGGCGTTCACTTCATGGCTGAGACGGCCGATATTCTGGCCAACCGGCCAGAGCAAGTGGCCGCTCGTGGCGGAAAACGGGTCACGGTGGTTTTGCCAGACTTGGCTGCGGGCTGTTCGATGGCCGACATGGCTGCCATCGAACAGGTAGAAGATGCCTGGGCTGATCTCGCCACCGTGATCGATATCGCCGACATCACGCCTGTCACCTACATCAATTCGGCTGCGAGCCTGAAAGCGTTCTGCGGAAGGCATGGCGGCATCGTATGCACGTCGAGCAACGCAGAAGCTGTCTTGAAGTGGGCGTTTGCAAAAGGCACTCGCGTATTATTTTTTCCGGACCAGCACCTCGGCCGGAATACCGCCAGACGCATGGGCATTTCGCTGGACGAAATGTGCGTTTGGAATCCGCACGAACTGCGGCTCGGCGGCAACGACGCACAGCAACTGCGCAAAAGCCGCGTTGTTCTCTGGCAAGGCCACTGCAGCGTGCACGCGATGTTTCGTCCAGAGCACGTTGACGCAATGCGGGCACACTTCCCCGACATAAAAATTCTGGTGCACCCAGAGTGTCCGATGGAGGTGGTCGACAAAGCAGACCTTGCCGGCTCGACGAGCTACATCCTCAAGCAGGTCGAGCAGGCCCCCCCAGGCACCCAGTGGGGAATCGGCACCGAGTTGCATCTCGTGAAACGCTTGGAGAAAAATCATCCCGAGCAAGTCATCAAGTTTCTCTCGCCGGTGATTTGTATGTGTGCGACGATGTACAGGATTGATCTGGCCCATCTCTGTTGGAGCCTCGAGCACTTGGCCGCAGGCACGCCTCTCAACGTCATTCGCGTAGACGATGAAACGGCCCGATGGGCTGTCACCGCACTCGAGCGAATGCTCGCTGTGAAGTGATCGACATGATCACGACGCACTTTCTGTCGTTTGCAAATCGGCGTTACGGCGGGTCGCTGTCGCGGATCCACCGCGAAGCTGCTGCGATGCATTGTTTTGCCTCGATCCGCACGGTGGATGATCGGTGGCTCTCTGCCGACTACTGGCAGCGTCATGCCGATACGGTTCGTCGGCATCGGCAAGGCTTCGGCCTCTGGACTTGGAAGCCTCACGTGATTCGCCGGGTGCTCGCGGAGATTCCTACGGGCGACATACTGATCTACTGCGATGCTGGCTGCTCCTTGAATGCCGAAGGCCGCATCCGACTGCAGGAGTATCTGAATATGGCTCAAGGCCATCCGTCACAGACGCTTGCTTTCGGACTGGAGGGCCGAATTGGGGAGTGGACAAAGCGAGCCACGCTTGAGGCGTTTCACGCCGACGAAGAAGCGATGCGGGCGCGGAGGATGGTGCTGGCAGGCGTGCTGGTGCTGCGAGCAGGACCGATCATGCGTGACCTCGTGCGAGAGTGGGAAAATCGCATGGCAGACGTGCGGATCGTTGACGATTCACCGTCGCCTGCTGGCGAGCACGCAGAATTTCGTGCACACCGGCACGATCAAAGCGTGTTTACGCTGCTCGCGCAGACGCGAGGACTGCAGTGGATTCCCGATGAAACCTACTGGGAGAGCGACTGGGATACGTCTCGCAGATTTCCGATACACGCTCGGCGCTGGCGGCACAGACTCCCGTGGACCCAAGCGTGGATGCGTCGCGGCCTCTGGCCCCGGTGGTAAGAAAATGGTGGCAGCCACCATTATGATCCCACGAGTTGTACGATCTGAGCAGGCGTCGACCTGATCAGATCGACGCATTTCATGGCATCACTCATTCACCGACCTTGCGCTCACCGGGGACATGACCACCGGAGAGGTCGATGTACAAGTCTTTGAGGTGCTCAACTAAATCGGCAAAGGACTCGCCTTGCGTCCAGTAATCAGGGTATTCCTCGAGATAGCCCAGCCACCACTCGCCTTCTTACCAATGGACGTATTTGATCGTGTGCACAGAGCGTTCCTATTCTGTCGTAATGAACTCGTGGAGCAGACCCACGGGATCCTCGATGGGAAGGATATTGAAGAGCATGGCATATCCAGCCTCCCCATCAGGAACCCCACATCCATCCGCAACAACGTCACGAACCTCGGTAAACACATTCGATAGATCAGCCGCTGACGGCTTTGCGACAGTCACCGCGACCATCTCGGGCTCAATATCGAACGCGAGTACGCAGGACTCAATCATGTGCGCACCGGGGATGGTGAACGTCACGTCGCCGATCGCGCCGGCACAATCCAGTTTGGCGAGCACGCACGCGGGATCGAAGAACGCGCCCACTGCAACTCAACCGGCATCCCGCTTCCCCGGCCCTTCACCACGCCGTATTACTCCAACGCCCAACGACTGCAATCAGCGGCTCGCGACCTTTGACGAAACACACCGACCGATTTTAATGCGAGTCCGCTGCATCGCTTTGTTCTCCCTGATCCGACTTCTTTTGCTTTCCGGGCTCGGTGATCTCCAGTTCGCGACAGATTTTCTTTGCCATGAAATCGTTGCCACTTTTCGCGAGGTCGGGTTGAAGTACACCGTGTGCCTGCCACCTTCCCGCAGGAAGGCACAACCGTTGGCCTCAATATGGCGGATCAAGTCGACTCGCTTCATCAGGAAGCAAGCTCAAAAGGCTCTCTTTCAACATTTTTGCCCGCCAACGCTTGCTCCGCCAATTCCCGATTGGCTTCGAGAACTAACTGGACGGCTTCGCGCAGGTTCTCACGAACCTCATCAAGCGTCTCGCCTTGGCTGTTGGCGCCTGGAATCTCCTCAACAAAACCGATATAGCCCTCGGGCACAGGCATATAGACGGCGGTAAACGTCAACGGCGCACCTATGGTTTCGGGCTTTGGCGAACCCCTCTTACACTCAAAGCGTAACCAAAATTGCAACGCCCGTACAGTTCTCCGGGTCAATCGCAAGGCGAACTATAACGAAAACGGGAAAACGCTGCTGATCGAACGGTTCGGCTGACTGACCTCATTTCATTGGGTGCTTCTCGAAGAACTCCCACATCAGGTCGTTGGCCGAGACGTTCTTGGTGGACTTTCCTACTGCCTTCAGCCGTGGTTCCTGCCCCGGCCAAGTGTGCCCACCACCTTCAATCTCGATCAGCACCACCTCGGACCCCTCCTTGCCCGATCCGTACGTCTTGCGGGTGACGGTCGTGCCGTCTTTGACCGTGTCGAGGATCTTCGTGACGACCGGCTCCTTTTCACAGCCGTTGGCCTTCACCCACGCCTGAATCGAATGCTCGACGGAGTAGAACTCGGTGCCGGACAGCCCCTTGCCCTTGCCGCCCTTAAACGGAGCGGGTTCGTCGTCCGTCCCGTGAAGGAGGATGACCGACACTGGACGCTTCGGCTTACAGGTATCGGTTCCCATCGGACCACCGACCGGGGCGATGGCAGCGATCTGATCAGACAGTTCCGAGGCGAGCCGGTAGGACATAATCCCGCCGTTCGACATGCCGGTCGCGAAGACCCTCTTGGAGTCGATGGTCGCTGTCGTGGCGAGGTCGTCGAGAACCTTGCGGGTGAACTCCACGTCGTCGATCTTGTTGATCATGTGCTCCAAAGCTTAGTTCGCCCTCCTCATTGCCCCGGCGCCCATCCCAACTCCGCAAGGCAAGCATGAAGCCGGCGAAGCTTTCGCACCTCGCGATCATCCAGCCACTGGTCGGCCGTGAACTGAGACATCGCACTGGCGAAAGCTTTGGCATGCAATACACGAATTTGTTCGGGCTTTAGCCCGCTGCGTTCACGCTCGGCAAGAACATGCACCAATTCTTCGTCGGTAATCTCCAAATCGGAGAGGACGGTCTTGAGCGCATCCCAATACCCAGAAATCGCTTGTCGTACGGGATCAACAGGCGCAGAGAACCCAGCTCGAGAGACGACCTTGCCAAGGCGACCAAGACCAAAGCGGGACGGACCTGGAAATGGATCACAACCGAAACTGCTGTTGAACTTGTACGCCCGGAGGGCAGCCAGATCATCGTAAGTGGCGATGTTCTTTCGCCGCACTTCATCCCGGTAGGTGCAAAACAATTGGCCGGACGCAATCGCGTCGTGAGCGGCAACATGTGATTCAGCGTAGGGAATACCGTGATGCTTGCAGGCCTCTGATAGCTTGCATCGCGCTCCCAACCCCAACATCGTTCTCAAATACATCAGGCAAAAATGCGGCGGGGCATGGGCGACGCCCGAGTTCGACAACTCAAAATCGAGGAACTTGATGTCGAAGTACACGTTGTATGCGGCAATGACGCAGCCTTCGATGGCGGCCAGCAGTTCGCCGGCGATGTCATGAAAGCGTGGAGCATCTGAAACGTCTGCATCGGTGATCCCATGAATCTCGGTTGCGGCCATAGGCCGAGCCGGATTGATGAGAGTGTCAAAAGCGAGTCGTGGACTCTCGCCCGGATCAATTCGGACAACAGACACCTCCACCACGCGGTCAAAGCCTGGAGTAAGACCGGTCGTCTCGAAGTCGATGACCGCAACGGGCGTATCTTCAATTCGTCGGCCTGAGATGCCGCTAGCCATAGTTTCCTGTCGCGGCAAGGAAGCCGTGCTCCGATTGTCGTGTCAACGAGGCAGGGTGCTGACTCCATGGGCGAACATCGTATGAGCCGTCACGCATAGTAAAGCGTTTCGACTCCGTTCATTTCTTTTCCTTCAAAATATTTGTTACAAATGCGATCGTTGCGCATGGTATTTGACACATAACAAATTTGGTAGGAGCTTTGATAGGCGTCAAGAAGGGCGACGGGCGGTGGCACCGCGGCGATTTCTGCACCCGCAGTCAAAAGCTGGGATTCGCTGGCCTATTTTTCGCAGGGCCACCGGCACCTGCTGGAGATTTATTGTGTCACCGCACCTGTGAAGGCCAACTCGCTG
>QWQH01000142.1 GCA_003670915.1 Planctomycetota bacterium
AATGACTTCGCCCACGGGTTCGTTGCGGCCGCCCGATCGCACGATGCCAAAGCGTGAGAGCGGCTCCATCGATCCCACCGGGCAAGGCTCCATGGCCCGGCTTCGGCTGCCGCAGTTGCCTGCGGTGAGGTCGAGTGACTTATACACGAGCATCAGACCGATCGTGCAGCTGCTCACCGCCACGGCATGCCGCACGCCCAAGTGCTTCGCGACTGCTTGCTCGAACTGCTCGACGAACCTGCCCTTCGTGAGCCGGCCGGTTGAGATGATCTCTTCGTAGGCTGGTCGCAACACTTCAAATGAGGGCAATACGGGCCGCACAAATGGCACGCGAATGCCCGATGCCGCTGGGTCTGCGATGGAGTGCAGTTCCGGAATGACCGAGAAAAGATTTTTTGGCATGTGAAAGTCGGCGAGATTCAATCGCGTTTTGTGAGAACGTCAGTGGGTTGCGATGCGAGGGCGTCAGTTGCCTTGGCCTGCCTTAGCCTGCCTTGGACTATGCGGTATTCTGGTACCAGATCGCGGAGCGTCGCTTTGATCACTTCGGGACTGTCGTCGAGGGTCTCTCGCAAGGCATCCAGCAAGGTCTCGATGGCGGAGAGTTCCTCGGGCCGATGCATGGCAGCAAACACTTTCGGATGGCCCGTGCGAACGCGTCGCTCCGAGTCGAAGTAGAGTTCCTCGAAGAGCTTTTCACCTGGCCTTAGCCCTGTATACACGATGTCGATATCGTCGGGTTGAAGTCCGGAAAGCGAGATCAAATCGCGGGCTAAATCTACGATCTTCACGCTCTCTCCCATATCCAGCACAAAGATCTCCCCGCCCTGCGCCATGGCCGCTGCTTGCAACACCAATTGCGAGGCTTCTGGGATCGTCATGAAATAACGCTCGATCAATGGGTCGGTGATAGTGATCGGACCGCCGCGGCGGATCTGTTCTTGAAACGTCGGCACCACGCTGCCGTTGCTGGCCAGCACATTTCCGAAACGCACCACGGTAAATTTTGTCTGGGATGTTTTGGCGAATGCCTGCACATAGCGTTCGGCAATGAGCTTGGAACACCCCATCACGCTGGTCGGATTCACCGCCTTGTCAGTCGAAATCATGACGAACTCGCGCACGCCATGCTCGTCGGCGAGGCGGGCCAAAAGCCGCGTGCCTAGGCAGTTGTTTTTGATCGCCTCGGAGGGGTTCCACTCCATCATGGGCACATGCTTGTGAGCCGCTGCGTGGAAGATGACATGGGGCTGATGCGCGGCGAGGATCTGCGATATGCGATCGGAGTCGGTGATATCGGCAATCAAAGGTTCAAAAGGAGGCAGGGGCTTCATCGCAGAAAATTCCTGCTCGAGGAGAAACATTGCGTTTTCACCCTGATCGACCAGCAGCATTTTTTGAGGACGGAATCGCAACACTTGGCGGCAGATTTCGGAGCCGATCGAGCCGCCAGCCCCCGTCACGAGCACAGTGCGGCCCTCCACGAGCATGCGGATGGCGTCGGCGTCGAGATGCACGGGTTCGCGGCGGAGCAAGTCTTTGATTTCTACCGAGCGGAGTTGAACGTGCGAGCCACTTTCAGACCCCCCAAGCATTTCGTCGATGGCGGGAATCACCTTTACCGTTGCGCCGGCTTCGGTGCACTCGTCGAAAAGTTTCCGAAAGACTTTGCCGGAGATGTTGCCCGACTGCACAATCACATCATCCACCCGGCGTCGGGACACTTCGCGAGCCGCTTGAGCGACGCTGCCAAGCACCGCAAAGCCAGCAAATCGGCTGTTTTGTAGGGAGACATCGTCGTCCACGAAGCCGACGATGTAGTAGGGATTGTGAGACGTCGACATCAGATTTCGGGCGATGAGTTCGCCGGCTTGGTTGGCTCCAACAATAATTGCCGAGCGGGTCTTCTGACGGCTGAAGAGAGGCCGCAACTCCTCGCGGATGCTTCGCCACAGGGTGCGGATGCCGCCGAGCAGGAGGATGGTGGTGCCCCAGTCGAGCAGGATCACGCTGCGTGGCACGCGTTGGATGCCCGGGATTTTGCCAGCCGAGATAAAGAGGCTGTCGAACGTTGCCAGCACGAGCATGGAGAGAGTGGTGGCCCAAATCAGAGTCGTGAGATCGCCAAAAGACACCCGCTTCCACGAGGCATGGCAGTGGCCCAGCAAATAGAATACGGACAGCTTAAGCAGCACCACTCCGGCAACGCTGTGCAGGAAGATCATCGACCACCCAAGCTCGATCTTAAAATCGTTGCGTATGAAAAATGCAACGAAGTAAGCCAGTACGAAGATGATCGCGTGCGCGGCCAATAGACCAGCTATTCTCCAGCTGAAGTGGAGCAATCGCGAGTGTTGTTGTTGGGGAATCAGGAAATTCATTGCGTGATCACCAAATCCTCATTCTAGAGCCGTTCAAGGTCTACGTCCTCCACTTCCATGGAAACGCCCCGGTTCAGGAATCGCACCGCCACCACGAGCCGTTGTTCGCCGTGACGCTTGACGACCGTGCCCTCCAGGCCGCACAGGGCACCGCTACGCACCCGCACGGTGTGGCCGGGAGACAGTCGGGCCTCGGGCGTGAGGGGTTGGTCTGTGGAAATGAGCCGTTGGATGGCTCGCAGATCGGCCACGAGCGGGGCCTGATCTGGGATCGGCAGCCAGCGGGCGATCGTGTTGGTGGCCAGGGCGGCTCTCCGCTGATCGTCGTCAACAAGGGAAAACACGTATCCAGGGAAAAGCGGCACATGAGATATCCGGGTGCGACCACCAGAGGAGTGTAGCCGTCGCTTGATGAGAGGGGCATAAAAAGGGATCTTTGAGGCGTGTAGTTTTCGCATCAGATCTTTTTCGCGGCGGGAAATCGTATAAAAGGCCACCCAGCCAGCACCCGCCGGAACCGCCATGTTAGACCCAGCAAAGCCACCGTCCTGACCAGAAACAGCCTGCCATTCGAGCAGGTTGGCCGGAAAAATATCGGGCTGCTGAGGCAAAATGGGCATCGGGGATGGGAACGTTGCAATGGCAGGGCGAGTGTGGATATCTGCGGGGTCATGTGCAAACAAAGCCCGCAGCCTATTTTACGCCACTTTTCGAAAACCGTGTGTTTTGCCCGAATGTTGGCAGCCGAGACTGCCGATAAAACTGATCGCAGCGACTTTGTCGGTTGCGAGGAGTTTACCTTGAGCGTCACCATGCCCCATACAACGAACCAAAAAACAGCCGCTCGAGCCACGGTTCAGCTTCTGGTTCTGATGGTGTGCGCGGCGATGGCCACGGGTTGCCAGACATTTGGTCGCCCCCAGCGATCGCTGACGCAGAAGGTGACGCTGGAAGCCAACTGCCCGGGCGACCCCGCTCGGATGCCCGCCAAGGAGTTGGCCAAGATCACGCTCCCGCCCTATGTCATTGAGCCGCCAGATATTCTGCTGATCGACGCTTTGCGGGTGGTGCCCAAGCCGCCGTTTCGGATTCAGTCGTTCGACACGTTGCAAGTGATCGTGGAAGGCACGCTCTTGGAGCAGCCAATTAACGGGCTGTATGTCGTGGAGCCAGGCGGCATGCTGGATCTGGGGCCATCCTATGGCAAGATGATGGTAGGAGGGCAATCCCTGGAGGAAGCTCAAGACGCTGTTTTTAGGCATCTCAAACGGGTGCTGAAGGAACCGCAGGTGTCGCTCACGCTGGCCCAAGCTGCAGGCCAACAGCAGATATCGGGCGAACATTTAGTGGGCCCGGACGGCACTGTGAATCTGGGTACGTACGGCACGGTTTTCGTGACGGGCATGACATTGGAGCAGGCCAAGATTGCGATCGAAACCCAGTTGGAAAAACACCTCGACGCGCCGCTGGTGAGCTTGGATGTGTTTAGTTACAACTCGAAGGTGTACTACGTGATCACCGAAGGAGCTGGCTCGGGCGACAACGTCGTGCGATTTCCGGTGACAGGCAACGAAACAGTGCTCGACGCGATCGCCGGGATCAACGGCCTCTCCAGACTCTCCAGCAAAGACATCTGGATTGCCAGGCCAGCCCCCTCGGGCATGGGCTGCGATCAGGTGCTGCCGGTGGATATTGTGGCCATCATGAAGGGCGGCTCAACGGCGACCAACTACCAACTGATGCCCGGAGACCGAGTGTTTATCGCGCAGGATCCAATGATTGCCTTCGAGAGCCTGATTTCAAAGGTCACGGGCCCCTTCGAGCGGATGTTCGGATTCGCCTTGCTGGGCAGCCAGACTGTTCAGCAGATCAACCGGTTTCCGTTCGGATTCAACCCCAACTCCTTCTAGCAACTCTCTGGCCGAAGGGCCGTGTGGCTTCCGGGCCAACGCAGCGTATAATTCAGGAAATACATAGGAATGGAGACGCTCATGATTCCCCTGATTTCCCCGCGGTTGAAATCGCTTGTGTCTTGCGTAGGCGTTGTGATGATCGTGGCCTTGGCATCAGGCGAGGCGATCGCGCAGGGCAACGGCCGCAGCAGCAGCCTGCCCTTTGCCAATACGTACAGCAAGCCAAAGCTGAGCCCCTATTCGGCGCTGGCAAATATAAACGTTGGAGCGGCAGCGGGCGCTGGCGGCGGTGGCGGGGCCAACGACATTTACCAAAATCAGATTCTGCCGAGGCTGGAATTGGAGCGGCAGCAGATTCAGCAGTACAAGCAAACCAAGCAGATCAGTGGCTTGCAAAACCAAGTGCAGAGCATTCAACGAGGCACCTCGGGCCGACAGATCGACGAAATGATTCGTCCCACAGGCCACTCCTCCACGTATCTCAACTTGTCGCACTACTACCCGAATCGGTAGAGCGATCTCATCGGTTGCCTTTCACCCGTCAGACAGTCGCACCCCCTTCGGCTATCCAAGCGTGAATCACGTGCGACACTTTGCTCTCATCCTCCTCGCCGCACTGACACCATCGGCGCTGGCCCAGGACGTGCCTAGTGAGGAACGGCCCACGATGCGGCAACTCATGGCAAGCGGCACGCTGGAAAAGCCCCCCACGCAGAGAGAACTCGTGGA
>QWQH01000029.1 GCA_003670915.1 Planctomycetota bacterium
AGAGGCGATCCACTTTGTGCCAGGACGCGGCGAGGTGATCGGTCCGATTCTTGTGTCGCACCCCGATACAGCCATCGTGGCCTTTACGGGCTCTCGGCCGGTGGGCCTTGCGATCAACACGCTCGCTGCGGAATCGTCGGCCGCGGGTGGCAGGATGGTGAAACGAGTGATTGCCGAAATGGGGGGGAAGAACGCGATCGTGGTCGACGACGATGCCGATCTCGACGAAGCAGTGGTGGCCGTGGTGCAGAGCAGTTTCGGCTTTCAAGGGCAGAAGTGCTCGGCGTGCTCCCGAGTGATTGTGGTGGGTCGCGTGTACGAGACATTTCTGGAGCGACTGGCCAATGCCGTGAAGAGCCTTCGCGTGGGGCCTGCGGAAGATCCAGGAGTGCGCGTGGGGCCGCTGGTAGACAGGGAGGCGCGCGATCGGGTGCAGTCATTCATTCATCTCGGACGGCAGCACTCTCGGGAGATCGTTTCGGTGGATGTTGGCGTTCTCGCCGAACGAGGCTGGTTTGTAGGACCTCATGTTTTTGCCGACGCCGACCCTGCCGGTCCGCTGGGTCAGGAGGAAATTTTTGGCCCAGTGCTCGCCGTGTTTCGCGCCCGCGACTTTGAACACGCCTTACAGTTAGCCAACGGCACTGCGTACGCCCTCACCGCCGGCGTCTTCTCCAGAAGTCCAGCGCATTTGGATCAGGCTCGACACACGTTGGAAGCAGGCAACATCTACTTGAATCGTGGGATCACTGGGGCGATGGTCTGCCGACAGCCGTTTGGTGGCTACCGGATGTCGGGCATTGGCAGCAAAGCGGGCGGCCCCGACTACCTGAAGCAGTTTGTGGTGCCACGAACGGTGACAGAAAACACCGTTCGCAGGGGCTTTGCACCCGAATGATGTTCCTCGTCATTCCTGCAGAAAACAAAGGTTCGCTTGGCTCGCTCACGAAGCCCTCATAATCCCCGGCTACGGTTTGGCCTGTGAACGATTCGGAATTCCGCGTGCAGGAGCCTTGGTGCGATGCCCAAAAACATGATAATTGCTGTGGGAGTGTTCGCAGGATGGCTGGCTGCGATGGCAGGGGCAGGCATCATTGCAGCTCAGGAGGTCGACCCGGCCATCAAGCCCTACGAAAAGGTCGCCGGTGAGGTTTCTGGGTCGCTCAAATGCGTTGGCTCCGACACAATGAATAATCTAGTGGCGCTCTGGGCCGAAGGCTTCAAAAAGTTTTATCCCAGCGTGCAGGAGGGAGTCGAAGGCAAAGGCTCGGCATCCGCCCCGCCGGCACTCACCGAGGGCACCAGTACATTCGGCCCCATGAGCCGCGACTGGAAGCCGTCGGAAATTGATGTGTTCAAGGAGAAGCACGGATATCCCCCAACCGTGGTGCCCACCGCCATCGACATGCTGGCCGTGTTTGTGCACAAGGACAATCCGATCAAGGAACTCT
Organism: Planctomycetota bacterium; assembly: GCA_003670915.1. Lineage (GTDB taxonomy): Bacteria > Planctomycetota > Planctomycetia > Pirellulales > UBA1268 > BAIKAL-G1-2R. The sequence continues at coordinate 1,452 of QWQH01000029.1, forward strand.
CCCTGCAAGAAGTCGATGCGATCTTTTCCAAGAATCGCACCGGGGGCGGAAAGAATGACATTCGCACCTGGGGCGATCTGGGCCTTGAGGGAGAGTGGAAGAACAAGCCCATCAGCCTCTACGGTCGCAATGCCACCAGCGGCACGTATGGCTATTTTAAGGAACACGCACTCTTCAAAGGCGATTTCAAGCCGACGGTGAAGGAGCAGCCTGGCAGTTCGTCGGTGGTGCAGTCTGTGGGCAGCGATCAGTTTGGTATCGGCTATAGCGGCATCGGCTACAAAACGGCCGGCGTACGAGCCGTGCCGCTGGCACCCAAGCCGGGGGCCAAGGCAGTGGTGCCCGAACCAAAAAATGCCTACAGTGGTGACTACCCTCTGTCACGATTTCTTTTCATGAGCGTGAATCACAAGCCCGGAACATCGTTGGACCCACTGCGACGCGAATTCCTCAGGTACGTGCTCAGTGCAAATGGTCAGTCTGACGTGAAGAAAGACGGCTATCTTCCCGTGACTGGGCCGATAGCCAAGCGGGCGATGGAAAACATCGGGATCGCCTCGCCCTGAATCGTGCGTCTTGTTTGTGGGTGGCCGCTTGTTTCAAATGCGGGCTTGGTGTGCGTACTCCTGTCGGTTCTGTTTCTCCGGTAAGGCGCTCGTGCGGGCATGCATTCTCAGGCCACATTCACCGGTCGCCCGAGGCGTCGCACGACCCATTCGTGGGTCAAGGCAGGTGATCGTCTGGCCCGCGTTCTGATCACGGTTGCGGGTGTCGGCACGATCGCCGCGGTGCTCTTGGTAGGCATTTTTCTCCTGGCTGTGGCAGTGCCGCTCTTCAGGCCAGCACGCATTGCGATGGCGGGGAAGGCGTCAACGCAGGCCGTTGCCATCGGATCCGATCCACAACGGCTCGTTTCGATGGGGGCTGACGATTCTGGAATCCTGGCGTGGTTGCTCGAAGTGAGTGGCACCGCTGGCGGAGGGGCGGCCGATCGCATTCGCGTTTTCAACCCCACTGACGGCACGTTGTTGCTGGAGCGTTCTGCAGCAGAGAGCGGATGCCAGGCCGCCAGTGCCATACGCATTTTGCCTGGAAGTCTCGAGGGAGTTGTGGGATACCAAAACGGCTCGTTTCGCACCGGCCGCATTGGTTTGGATTCAAAGTTTCTGGCGGCAACCGACCTGCCTGCGGGGCTGGGGGCACTCGAACTCGGCGCCGCCAAGGTGCATAACAACGGGGTGATTCTGCGGGGCGACAATAATCGCTACGCCCGAGTGGAGTTGGTTACGGATCTTGCCACAGAGCCCGGAGAGCCGCTGGGTGCCCGAGTGGTTGACGTGGATATCACGCGTCTCTCAACCGGACCGCTCGTGGCAGCGATTGACGAGAAGGGGAACGTTCGCGTGGAGGCCATTGCCTCTCGCCGGAATCTGCTCACCGATCAAGTGGTGACGACTGCATCGGGAGCCACGATTGCGGCGGCATCTTTCCCGGGAAGCCGAGGACGGTTTGTGCGCGTCTCGGAGTTGGGCGATCAGCTCTTTGTCATTGCCGCCGACGGCCTCGCCAGGCGGTACGAAATTCGCTCGATTGAGTCGCCGACGTTGATGGAGTCGTTTGCGGCTGCGCCCCAAGGGAATGGCGTCGTGGCGGTGGCACGCCTGTTTGGTGGCAATGCGTTGGCCATTGCCGATACGGCGGGAAACGTGCAGGTGTGGTTTGCAACGCGGGCGGCCGATGCCGAGGCTGCCGATGGGTTGCAGATGGTGGCGGCCAAAACATTTCCCGCGACAAAGGATCAAGCGGCAATTACCGCGATCGCACCATCGCCGCGGTCGCGACTGTTTGCTGTGGCCGATGCATCCGGCGGGATCCGAATGCTCCAATCAACCAACGCATCCACGGTACTGAGTCTGCAAAGCACGGTCGCAGGGGGGCTTGCAACACCAGCCCGCCAACTGCTGATTGCCCCCCGCGAAAACAGACTGCTCGCAGCCGATACCGCGAGTATGTGTGCGTGGTCGTTTGATGCAGGGTATCCAGAGGTATCGTTCCGGTCGCTTTTTGGCGGCGTGTGGTACGAAAATTATCCGGTCGCTGTGCACGCGTGGGAGACCACAGGGCACGAATCATTTGAGTCAAAATTTGGGCTCATGCCTCTCATCTTCGGCACGCTCAAAGCCACGCTCTACTCCATGCTTTTTGCCACGCCCATTGCGATTCTGGCAGCAATCTACTCGAGTCAGTTCATGCATCCTCGGTGGCGTGCAAGTGTCAAGCCTACGATTGAGATGATGGCCAGCCTGCCGAGCGTCGTGCTTGGATTTGTGGCTGGGTTAGTATTCGCGCCGCTGGTTGAGCGATCGGCAATGACGTTCATCACGGGATTTTTTACCGTGCCACTGGTGTTGTTGGCCGGGGCTCACCTCTGGCAGTTGCTGCCGACTGGCTGGCGCAGCCGGCTGGGGGGCTGGAGACTTCTGGCGATCGGCCTCGTGGCTCTTCCGGCAGGGGTTTTTGCGGCATGGGTGGCTGCGCCTCTGGCGGAACGTTTGCTGTTTCAGGGAGACCTGCGGGCGTGGCTGGATGGTCGCGGGGGCAGTGGATTGGGCGGATGGGTGGTGGCGCTGGTGCCACTGGCGGCCATGGCTACAGCCATCCTCTGCGGGCGGTTTGTGCATCCGTGGCTGCGTCGCAAGAGTGTCAAATGGTGGCAGCACCATGCGGCGATTGTGTCGCTGGTTCTGTTTGTCGTGGGTGCTGTTTTCACGATCGGTTTGGCAGTGGCAGGGGCGGTCTTTCTGGATGCTTTGCGGCTCGACACGCGCGGGGGTCTGTTTGGCACCTACGTGCAACGCAACGCACTCATTGTGGCGATTGGCATGAGCTTTGCGATTATTCCGCTCATCTTTACGATTGCCGATGACGCGCTATCCAGTGTGCCCGATCATCTGAGGAGCGCATCGCTGGGCGCCGGCGCAACCCCTTGGCAAACAGCGGTGCGGGTGATTATGCCCGCTGCTGCCAGCGGACTCTTTTCGGCGGTGATGATTGGGCTGGGTCGCGCTGTTGGCGAGACAATGATCGTGCTCATGGCGGCTGGCAACACGCCGCTGATCGGCTGGAACCTGTTCAATGGCTTTCAGACGCTCTCCGCGGCGATCGCCACGGAACTGCCGGAAGCGGCACGTGGGAGTTCCCACTACCGCGTGCTTTTCTTGGCCGCGCTCACGCTGTTCGCCATGACGTTTATCGTCAACACGGCAGCCGAGCTTGTGCGTCAGCGTTTTCGCCGGAGGACCTATGAGCTTTGAGCGACCGCGACGCCTTCGCTCCGCATATTCCGGTCTGACGGCGCACGGCGAATCGTGGGTCTGGCTGACTGGGGGTGCGCTGGCGATGGCCATCGCGATGATCACTGGCCTGTTGCTGTTTATTGTGATGCGAGGCGCCAGCACGTTTTGGCCCATGCCTCTTGAACGCGTGGAGTTGGTGGACGGCCGGCAGGTTCTCGGGGAGATCACAGGCCGGGAGGAAGTCGGCCAACGCGTGGAAGACGTGCAGGGCGATCCGGCGGCAGCAGCAGGGCCGCAGCGAGCGTCTGCAGTAGGGATCCGCATGGCCCGCAGGCTTGTGCGCACCGCTAACTTTGAAATAACAGGCAACCATTACGAGTGGTTTGACGAGCCCAAGATTGCTCGCACCAGCCTGCCCGAGTGGGCCACGGCCGTAGAACGATTGGAAGGCGGACGGTTTCATGGGTTTCCCTTGAGGCTCGTACACGCCACAGAAAACAGCACAGAGGTTGTGGCCCAGGGCCCTGAAAAGACATGGCAGGCATACGAGCAATTGCACCCTGCATTCCGGCGTCGCTTTCGAGAGGCCATGCATATCGACAAGCACCAGCGAGGCGTGCTGCAGCGGCAGTTGCGGGCAGCCAGAATGGCTGTGGTGCAGGCCGATCTGGATCGGGGCAGAAAGAGCCCAGCCTATGCGGCAGCCGTTGAAGCCGAAGCGACAATCGCAGGCCGCATGCAGAAGCAGTCGGCCATTCTGGATGGCCAGACGGCGCGCCTTCGCGAGCAAAACGCTGGATGGGGCGTTGAATTTGAGACAGCATCTGGCGAAAAACGCACGCTGCCGCTGGACTCAATCGTGCGGGGTTGGCAGCCCAATCGGCTTTCCACTATTGGCAAACTCGGCGTGTACTTCTCTCGCTGGGTGGAATTCCTATGGGATGATCCTCGCGAAGCCAACAGCGCCGGCGGGGTGTTTCCGGCGATCTGGGGCACCGTGGCAATGACGCTTATCATGGCGATGTTTGTGGCGCCGTTTGGAGTGTTGGCAGCGTTGTACCTGCGAGAGTATGCCTCTGCGGGGTTCCTGACAACGGCTGTGCGGATCGCGATCAACAATTTGGCCGGCGTGCCGAGCATTGTGTATGGGGCGTTTGGCTTGGGTTTCTTTTGTTATGTGTTGGGAGCGGGCATCGACGAAATTTTCTTTCAACCCAGCCTCGTGGCGGATAATCAGCCCACGTTTGGCACCGGCGGCCTGCTCTGGGCATCGCTGACGCTGGCATTGCTGACGCTGCCGGTGGTGATCGTGGCCACCGAGGAGGCTCTCTCCGCCGTGCCCAACTCCATGCGGGAAGGGTCGTACGCATGCGGTGCCGGCAAGTGGCAGACGATCCGTCGGATCGTATTGCCCAGGGCTCTGCCCGGCATCATGACGGGGCTCATTCTGGCGATGGCCCGAGGGGCCGGCGAAGTGGCACCGCTGATGCTCGTTGGGGTTAAAAAACTGGCCGTCGACTTGCCCATCGACGGCACATTTCCGTTTGTTCACCCCGAGAGGGAATTCATGCATTTGGCCTACTTGATTTACGACGTTGGCTTCCAAAGCCCGAATAGCCAAGCCGCACAGCCAATGGTGTTTACGATCACATTTTTGCTCGTCATGATCATCGCCTTGCTCAACGTCACTGCGATCTGGGCGCGCTCGCGATTAAAACGCCGCTATGTGTCTCAGCAGTTTTGAAGTGCCCACCACAGTTTCTTTCCCCCACTCCTTCTTCGCGAGTTGATGCCATGAATAATCCTGCCGACAGGCTGGTGGCCGTTGCTGCAGGCAAGGAGGTGCCATCCGAGGTTCACCAGCAGGTGCTGGATGAGCGGCCGGTGCTCGAGATCGACCGCTTCAGCCTCTGGTACGGCACAAAGCAAGCGTTGCACTCGATCACGATGCCAATTTCACACAACAAAGTGACGGCGTTGGTGGGCCCCAGTGGCTGCGGCAAATCGACACTCCTACGCAGCGTGAACCGCCTCAACGATCTGGTGCCCAGCGTGCGGATCACAGGCGACATGCGTTTGAACGGCGATTCCATCTACGATCCCAGCATGGATGTGATCGACCTCCGCAAACGCATGGGGATGGTTTTTCAGAAACCCAACCCATTTCCGATGAGCATCTACGAAAACGTTGTGTACTCGCTGCGCATCGATGGCGAAAACAGCCGTGGCGTGCTCGATGAGGTGTGTGAACTGAGCCTGCGAGGGGCTGCTTTGTGGGACGAAGTCAAGGACCGACTGGCCGACAGTGCGGTGGGCCTCTCCGGCGGGCAGCAGCAGCGGCTGTGTATCGCCCGGGCCATCGCCGCAGAGCCCGAGGTGCTGCTGTTGGACGAACCGTGCTCGGCCTTGGATCCAATTGCCACGGGCAAGGTAGAGGATCTCATTCAGGAATTGCGAGGCAGGTACTCAGTCTTGATCGTCACCCACAACATGCAGCAAGCCAGCCGCACCAGCGATTACACGGCCTTTATGTATCTTGGTAGGTTGATCGAATACGGACCCACGACCGAGATTTTTACCAAGCCGATCTTGCGTGAGACCGAGGCCTACGTCACCGGTCGGTTCGGTTGAAATCGACTTTTCTCAGCATGTGCATTCGTTCGGCATCAACCCAGAGGCTCCCACACTCATGACCCGTCACATCGAACGTCAGATCGAGCAACTCAAGGAAAAAATCCTGCGGGTGGGCACGCTGGTGGAAGAGGCAATCTCGAAATCAATTACGGCGCTGATCAACCGCGACTCGCATTTGGCCCAGCGTGTGATGGCGAGCGACGAGGAAATCGATCGGATGGAGGTGGAGGTGGAGGAGGAGTGCTTGAAAATCCTTGCGCTCTATCAGCCTGTTGCCGCCGACCTGCGGTTTGTGGTGGCTGCGCTCAAGATCAATAACGACTTGGAGCGCATGGGCGATCTGGCAAAAAATATTGCTAAGCGTGTTGCGCAGCTGGCTGCCGGCGAGCCATGTGAACTGCCGCCAGAGATTCGACTCATGGCCATGCAGGCTCAAGAAATGGTGAAGCAGTGCTTGGACGCGGTGATCAATGCCGATCCGTCGTTGGCTAGGCAGGTGCGAGAAGAGGACGACGCGGTGGATGCTGCCCGGCAGAAGATTCGCAAAAAAGTCTTGCAGGGCATCAAGGAGCACCCGGAAAATGTGGAAACGCTGCTGCGGATTAATTCCGTATCCAAGCACATCGAACGCATCGCCGATATGGCCACCAACGTGGCCGAGGATGTGATCTATATGGTCGAGGGCGACATTGTGCGGCATCGCACGGGCGACTAGAGCGCATTGGACTGTGGTGGAGCACCGGCAAGGGGGCGGCAGAAGTCTCCTCGCGTGTACCGCGGCGGCCCAAGACTCGTCGAGCGTTCGCCGACCCCCTTTGCCTGCCGTTTCCAGTGTGCCTGTGTCGTCGCTCCAGGCATTCGAATTGGACAGAAACGCCGGTGGGCAACGGCTTGTCGCCGTGGTACGCTCTTCGCGTTCCGGTCACACCATACAACCGGGCGTTTGGAGTGCTGTTCCCCGCAGGTCAGAGCATCCCCGCCCCACGGAGAGAAAGCTGAACGATGCTGCGTCATTTGTTTCGCGTCTTGTGTGCAGGAGGCCTCACGGTGGCCAACCTTGGTGCGTCGGTTTTTGCAGAGGATGCCGTTGCCGTGCTGATCACAGGGCCGCTGGCTGCCAAAGTAGGCGAGCGGGTGAGTTTTGAGGTGGAGATCGTCAACCGCTCTGGCAGGCCGCTGGACAAATTGCGGATCGTGGATTATTTCGACAAGGGTTACCACCACGAGGCATCGGTCAGCCCGATTGAGCAGAAGGGTACGATCGATCTGGCCGCAGGCACCTCGCGACGGATGACGCTCGACTTCTTGCTGGATGAGCCAGGCCGTCAGTGCCATCGCGTTGAAATCCTGGACCAAGCGCATGCCTTCATGGGAGGCGCCACTTCGTGCGTGCAGGTGGCGGCCGCGACGCCCTCGGCATTTGGTGCCGCGGTTGTGCCATCTGCCGTGCTGGCAGCGCCGATTGTCGCCACTCCATTGCTTGCAGCACCCCCATTGAGCGTGCCGCCGGTGGGGGCGGCTGTGCCTTTGGTCGCGCCCGCATCACCGCCGCTCACAGCCTCGGCACCGCCTGCAGCGGTATCAGCAGCGCCCTCACTTGAACTAGGGCTGACTGGCCCTAGCGAGGTGATGGCTGACTCTGTGGCCGAGTATGTCGCCGTCGTGCGCAACACCGGGATTGCGGCCTCCGGTCCGACGACGCTTGAGTTTATCTGGGGTGAGGCATACGTGCCGCTGGAGGCATCCGATGGCTACACGCTTGGTACATCGGCGGTGTCGTGGAATCTGCCTTCAATTGATCCCGGTGCCCAGTTGCGTCGGCAAATTAACCTGCGGGCCCAGTCTCCCGCCACGTATCGCAAGGCGCCCTCGTCCCGATCGTGCGTGCGGAGCGTGCTGAGTGGGATGGTTGGGGGCGTGATGGTGGCGGATGAATCGTGCGTGATGATCCGCTCCAATACTCCGCTTCCACGGTCGCCGCGAGAAGCGGGCCTGCGACTGTCGCTGGCCGATTGCGACGATCCAGTCCAAGCTGGCTCTGCGACAAAGCTCGTCTGTACTGTTTCGAATAATGGCACGGCTCCGTCTGGGCGTCTGGACCTTGTTATCGTGCTGCCCGACCAGGCCCGTCTCGTGGGGGACCCCACTCCATCGCGGGTGCGAATTGACGGATCGAATATTGCATTCGACTCGATTCCAAGTATTGCGCCCGGCAGTCATACCGCGTTTGAACTGTCGTACCGGATGCCGATCGGGAGTGTGGCAAAGGCAACGGCCATCGCCTCCGGAGCAGAGATCGACGGCTCATTTGAATCGACCTGCACAACGACATTTGTCGCGCCGTAGGGACGTCGACTCTTGCAAGTATTGAGCTCGCTGCGCTTCCTGCAAGCCGTTACAGCCGGCATTGGCGGCATAGTTTTCCGCATTTTCGGCCAACGCAGCAGCCTCGATTGGCAGCGGGGGATGCCGGGGCTGAATTCTGTCGATGATAGAGACCGTGGCGGTCGGGCTGTGGCGTTTGGCGGGGAGAATGGGGAATGTTGCTCGTCACATCCAACTGGTTTCTTTCCGACGGCACGGTCTTTGGGCCGCCGCCTCTGCGGCAGACCGAGCAATTCTTTGCCGATGTGCAGCGGATGGCATTGCGGGCCGGTTGCCGTCGGGATGGATCCTACCGCCCCGTCGAACGGATCGATGTGGTGTTGGCGGGCGACACATTCGATTGGCTTTCAAGCAGAGAGTGGCTCGGGTCGGCTCGACCTTGGAGTCTTGGCTGCGGCATGGCCGACGTGATGGCAGGCGTGATGGCCCGGTCGCTCAAGTGCGGCAGTCGTCCGCTCGTTCGACTGGCTCGATTGGCTCGACGCGGGCTCACGGTGCCCACTGCCGATAGGCGTTGGCGTCCCATCATGGGATCTGGATGTGTTGTGCCAGTGCGCGTGACGCTCCTTGTGGGCGACAGGGATGCATGGCTGGAGGAGGAAGCGGGCAGAAAGATCGCATCTCGGTATGGACTGGCTGTTGGAGGCCACTGGACAAATGGCACTGTGGTCGTTCGCCACGGCGAAGAGTGTGATCCACTTTGTGGCTCTCCAGTTCCCAGGCGTTGGGCCGACCGGCCGCCGACGCTCCACGAGAGCCTGCTCGTCGATCTGGTCGTGCGTTTTGCAGAAATCTTGGCTACCGGGCCGCAGCAGTATCGCCTTGGATCCCTCCCAGACGCGCATCGCCGCCTGCTGCGAACACTCGCCACGGCGAGTCCGCTGGATATGCCCGGCTGGCTGGCGTTGTGGCTCGAGCCTCGAATGAGCCAGGCCCAAAGACGTTGCGCCGTGCGGGACGCTATGGGCAGTCCGGAGATCGCCCCCGCTCACAAGGCGTGGGTGACTCAGGCATGGCAGCAGGCAGTCGATCACTGGCATCGCCAGAGCAGACGAGTTGGCCCCGGCAGTGAGGTGGAGTTTGACTGTGTCGAAACGGTGGCCGAGTGGATGTCCGACATCCATGATGGTGTTGGCAGGTGTGCCAACGGTCGGCTCGACCCGCAAAGTCCAACGCTGGAATCGGTCCAATTGTCTGGCCACTCCTGCGGTTCCCCGTCGGGCACGGTTGTGCTGGGCCATCCACCGGCCAGCCTCTCGGGTCGCTCTGGCGGCGGCCAAGCCCGATGCGTGTGTCTCGGCCCGCGTCCACTCCCTCGATGGTCGGAGCAAGTGCCGCTCGCACGCAGTACATCGATCGATGCCGCATGGATTCCTTCTGCGGGCAGTTGCGTTGATCTGGCTTCCGAGACCGCCGGGCAGACGGTGGCATTCTTGGATGGTGCACAGTGGGGCGACATGGATCCGCTGCTCGGTGAAGCAGAGTGTGCGCCCTCTGCGTCTACCGCAGTCCTCCGGCCAGAGCATTGCCGGATCATCGACGCTGCCTAGCCGGAGCAGTCTGTTTTTCAGCTGATAGATTCCGAACACAGAGGCTCCGCGCAGCTGGAAAGGGCGGATACACTTTCTGATCGTTGCTGCCTGAGTCTCTTCGCCGCCCATGGCTAGGGCCCAAAAATAGTGTTCACAAGAGTGCCAATGGCTAGTCATTCACGCGTGCAACTCTTTGCCTTTGAGATCACGTTGCATCGACGGTGTATTGGGGGCGGCACTGACCGGCTAGCCGATCGGGTCTATGCCGACGCCTGGGGGGAGTGGCCCACGTTGAGCGTGCCTCGCGACGAACTGTCCTCATCGATGGCCATTGATTTCGATGAGGCGTTTGCTCGACTCGTAACGCTGGAGCGAATGTATGCTGAGCCGGACGGATCGTTTGTCTGGACCAGCGGCCGCGAAGGCCTCTCGTGGCAGGTCGACGGCAACGCCTTTGAGAAAGCGGGCCGGGTGTTGCTGGTCGACTTGAAAGGCAGCTGTCCCCCGGAGGCATTCGACCGATTGCTCTCCTGTTTTGGCTGGCCACAAGAATCGCTTATGATGCAGCTTGTCCGACCCGCTCTTTTTTTGGAGGAGTCCATCTTTCGGCAGCATGCGTTAGCCCGAGGAATTGCTGGGGATGGGGAAACTTTGCGGCCCCGCTAATCGCCAGATAGGGCAGGCTTTTCGGGCAGGCGGCCGGCTGCACCGCTCGGCAGTCCAATCGTGCCGATACCGACGTAGTCGGATGTGCGACAATCCGCAAGGTTGGAGAGAATCGTCTATGGGCCAGAGTGCCTCCAAAAAACAGAATGCCCGACACAGCCAGCGTGTCAGCCGCACGTCTGTGTGGTTTGGCGTGGCCGGAGCCGCGATCGCTGCATGCCGGGCGACCAGCTCTGGCATCCTCGTGCTGCTGGCAACTGCCAGCGTACAGCCGTGCATGGCCGCCACGGCTGGCGATGACCAGCGGTCAGTGGCGGCTGCCTTTGGGTCGGGCGTGCATGCCTACTATGCCAGCGATTATGCTCGCAGCTACGACGATCTCACCGGTGCCATTGAGGCAGGCAGCCTCGACCCTCGCACGTTCTACTTTCGCGGTTTAGCGGCGCTCAAGCTGGGGCGATCCGACGAAGCGGCAGCCGACTTCGAGGATGGCGCGAATCGGGAGGCCGATGGGGGGGGAAGCGTTTTGATATCTCGAACGCTGGAGCGAGTGCAGGGAAACGATCGCCTGCAGTTAGAACGGTTTCGGGCTCGGGCTCGCGTGGCCACACTGAGTCGCAATCGCGAGTCGATCCGGCGTCGGTATTCAGAGATCTACGATGCCGAGTCAGACGTACTGAGGCAACGCAGGCCGGAATCGACTCCCAATGGAGCAGAGCCTCTTGCCAAGCCGGCCCCGAAGTCTCGCGTTCCATCGGCACCCAACGCTGAAAAAGAACCCGAAGATACTGCGGTCGATGCAGAAGCCACCGATGAGGCCATGGAAGAAGAAAATCCTGCTGAGGAACCATTGGCTGAAGAAGCACCGGCAGAAGATCCAGTAGCAGCCGAAGCTCCGGAAAGCCCGGCGTCAGAGACGGACGATCCTTTTGGGGATGATCCAGTCGACTCAAAAAACGATCAGAAGGACGGGCAGATGGAGGAGACGGCCGCCGAAGTGGACAACACCGCCGATCAGCGGGACGCACAGCAGGAAGCCGAGGCCGCCGAAGTCGACAGCACGGCCGACCAGCGGGATGCGCAGAAGGAGGCCGAGGCCGATGCCGGAGAGATGCAAGAAGTAGAAGAGGTAAAGGACGACACCACCTCGATCAACCTGCCAACCGATGCTGCACTAACGGGCTGAACAGTTGGAGTCGCCAGCGACGTCTGGAGCGACAGTCTGGCGCGCGTGGATGGCTAACGCGAGTCCATCTGATAGCCCGCGATCGCCAGGCAGGCCCAGCCAAGCAGCATGAGTGCGCCGCCGATGGGCACGATAGCGCCTAGGATTTTGATGCCCGACAGAGCCAGGCTAGCGAGGCATCCGCTGAAGACCAGCGTGCCCACCAGAAAGCATAAGCCGGCGGCGGTGAGCATGGACCTACCGAAAGCGGGCTGCGGCAGGGCCAGTGCGAGGCCGACAATGAGCAGTGCGATGGCGTGGAACAGGCAGTACCTCACGGCCGTCTCCCAGTTGGCGGCCTGGGCATTGGCCTCGAGGATGCCTTTCAGGGCATGGGCGCCGAATGAACCGGCTGCCACAGCCACGCCGGCTAACGTTGCGCCGCAGATCAACCAGAGTCGTGTCATGGCGAGGAGTTCCTTGGGTGAACAGGGTGGGCATTCGACTTGAGTGGAGCAGCGGCAAAGGGGCGGCAAAAGTCTCCTCGCGTGGGCCGCGGCGGCGAATGATCGTCGAGCGTTCGCCGACCCCATCGCCTCCCTTTTCCAGTGAGCTGAGTCGCCGCTCCAGCTATCCGAGATGCGATCTAGGGCCGGTTTGCACCGAGCAGTTTTTCTTCTTCCTCTTCCTGGATGATGATGCGAGGCGTCACCATCAGCATGAGGCTGTCGGTCGTGCGGCCGAGGCCGACGTTCTTGAAGAGGCGGTTGATATAAGGCACCTTCGAGAGGATTGGCACGCCGAATTCGTTGCGTCCTTCGCGGAGTCGCTTGATGCCGCCCAAGAGCACCGTGCCGCCGTCGGGCACGCTGACAGTGGTGGTGACGGTGGTGAAGAGAAACTCCGGCAGTTGGATCGTCGTGCCTGCAGACTTCAGAATTTGCTCGTCGGCATATTTTTCCTGACCGACACCCAGGCCGTTGAGGGTGGGTCCGCTCTTGTCGCTTGTGAGCCCAGATTTCTCGTCGCTACTCTTGGTGGATGTGGATCGAGAGCCCTCAAACTGAAACTCCTGAACATTCCCGATCGTCGAGAAGAAGGGCACAAGAGTCAGCCGGACAAACCGGCGGTCGCTGGAAACAACAGCCTGCACGTTGACGGCCGTTCCCTCCGAGAGCACGGTGATGACCGGCTGCTGAGCGGCTGCAAAGTCGCCTACAACCGGCACCACGCTCGTCACAAACGGTCGTTGCCGGGTGTCGGAAACATACGCGCTTTGGCCGTTGAAGAGTGTCACTTTGGGCGCCTGCATGACATTCGATCGCGTGTTACCTTGCGCAGCCTGAATGAGAAAGTAGGCCTCGATGTCGGAGAGGATCGCAAAGCCAAAGTTGGCGGCCGATGTGGCCGGGTCGGGTAGTCCTGGCAGCGACGGCACCGTGGCACTGCCAAAACTGTTTTGTCGAAACGGGATCGAAAAGAAGTTTTGTTCACCCGCGCCTGTGGTGGGCGATCGGGCCACGCCAGGGTTGCCCGTGTTGTCGAGGCCAATCGTCTGGGACCGTCCGCCCGGACTGGGCGAGATTCCAAGCGCGTATGGCGAGGTTGAAGTATTGCCTGCTTGCGTGGGCACGGCCGTCATGTTGAGAGGGTCACTGACATTCGTCTGAATGTTAAAGTCAAAGTCGACTCCAATGCGTTCGAAGAACGTGTCGTTAAGCGACACAAATCGCACCTCGATCGTTACCTGCAAGTCCTGCAGTCGGCGGAGTTGCTCGAGCAACCCCGCTATTTCTTCGTGCACTTCCTGCGTCTGGCTCACCACGAGGCTGAGATTCGTGTCGAATGGCTGAATCGCCCCTTGACCACCCACCGTGTTCCAACTCTGCGGAGAGACCGTGTTTTGGATCAGTTCGATGAGCGCCTGGAAATCGGCCCCGCTGCTGCCTGCTGCGGGTGGCCCGAACGGAGTGGAGGGAATCGAGCCGGCAGCCGGCCGGTTCATGCCGCCTTGAAGCTGCGCCAGAGATCCAGGCTCAACGGAGGCACCCGAAGCCGCCTTCCCAACGCCGTTGATTCCGATGGGGGCTGGCCCTGTTTGAACAGCCAGAGCGTTGGTCGGAGAGATCCGAGAATATCCCTCACGGAGAGCGCCGGTGAGGCCCAAGCCTTCAGACGAAAAATTAGGAATCGCAATCACCAAGTCGGCTACCTGATAGGAGATGCTGTAGACTTCTCCCTTCACGAGCTTCGGGCTCGTCACTTTCAGCACTTCGTCCTGAACGCACGAGTCGAGGTGCAGCGGTTCGAGCAGCAACTTGAGCGCGCTTTTGAGGGAGATTGACTGGTCCAGTGAGATGGTAACGGGGGTGTCGCTGCGCACCCCTTCACTTTCCAAGCCGACCATGTCGAGATGAATTGGCACTCCGGCCTGCTTGGCCAGGCTCGCGAGCACGACTGCCAAGGGTTCGTTGCGGTGCTGAGCCCGCACCTGCGTGCTGAGCTTCTTTTGAATCGCCACCTCGGCGGGCGTGGCGCGGGAGCGGCCCTCGGCTTCCAGGCGGGTGCGGTTTTTCGTGAGGGTTTCCCAGTCCTTGGTTTCTGGAAATGAGATCGGTCCAACGAACGGCGTGAGGGAACGGTCGGAGTCTTCGGCGACATCCAAAAAGCCGGTCTGCTTGCCACCCTCGATCGACTTCTGCGTGTCGAGCCGACGGATCATCCGGCTCTGCGCGAGCAACTGCCGCACCACTGCATTGTCTGGGGCGAGTTGCCCAGCCTTCTTGGCGATCGCCTCGGCCTCTGGAAATCGCCGCTCGTCAACGAGGGCATTGTATTCTTCGACGAGCATCGCAAGCCGCTCGTCCACGTCCACTCGCTTGGCTCGTTGGCGGTCGATCTGCCCCTCGATCTGTTCGTTTTTTCGGTCTAATGCCAGCTCGGCCCGTCGCTTGCCGGTGGATTCTTCGATATCGCGACGGGTGCGTTCGATCCGTCGCGAGAGCTGTGCCTTGGCTTCCACGGGAACCCCCCGCTTGGCCACTTCCGCGGCAATCGCGTCCAGCAATTCCAACGCGTCGCCCGGCGAACGCTGCGCCATGCGTTTGGCTTCGAGTTGTTTGGCAGCCACCTCGGCTGAAAGTTGGGCAATCGCCAGATCGGGTGAGATCGTTGCGCTGGTGGCTGTCGGAAGATCCACGATAGGTGCATCGCCATTTTCCGAGGGCGTGGTGGACGTCTGCGAGGCCGACCGAGCGATCGCCTCCGCAATGACTCTGCGAGCATCCGACGCAGCATCAACCGGAGGAATTGGCAGTTCTTCGGCAGCCGAATCCTCCGCGTGGGCAGCGCGGCCCACCGAATCAATCTCCAATGGGCAGCTTGCAACCACGGCCGAAGCGGCAAGCAGGAGTACCGACGCATGCCAACGCACCGGTGGCACCCCGACGTTGAGAATGCGAGTACGAATCGTGGCCATGGACAACAATCCTGAGGGACCGGGCAACGCCTAGAAGAAATACCGGCAGGCCCGCGGTGGGGTCAAGGGCAGGTGTAGAGCCAAGAAAAGGTGGGATTCAACCGCATCTCGGATAGCTCTAGCCGCGAATGAGACAAAATAGAAGGGGGAGCAAGGGGGCCGGCGAACGCTCGACGAGCCTTGGGCCGCCGCGGCCCACGCGAGAAGACTTTTGCCGCACCAGAGCCGGCGCGACACCAAAAGTCGAATGCGCTCTAGTGCGTCGGCAGCAGCCAGCGGATAGCCAACAGACCGGCAATCATGAGGGCACCAATGGCCACTGTGGCAACCTCCAAATAGCGATCCAAAAAAACTTTCGCTCGGGAACCACAGCTATACATGACAGCAGCCACTAAAAAAAATCGGCCGCTGCGACCTAAGGCAGATGCCAGCACGAGCGTCGAAAGAGGCACCGCGCAGACGCCAGCTGAGATTGTAAAAATCTTATAGGGAATGGGCGTGAAAGCGGCTGTAAAGATTGCGAGGAAGGCATTGTTGGCGTACAGCGACTGGACGGCTTCGAATTTGTCCTTGGAAAAACCCGGCACATAGTTAAAAAACCAGCTGTCAATCAAGTGCCACAGACCCCAGCCAATAGCCCAGCCGGCAATTCCTCCGGCGACGCTGGCAACGGCTGAAACGGCAGCATACAGAAAGCTGCGGCTGGGCCGAGCCACCGAGAGGGCAATCTGCAGGACGTCAGGGGGAATCGGAAAGA
>QWQH01000051.1 GCA_003670915.1 Planctomycetota bacterium
GAGATCGGCATCGGTTGCAAGCACACCCAGCCGCTTTCGCTTTTGCTGAGCGGCCGTGCAGACGGAGCGAATCAACTCATATTCCACGGGCGTGCCTTTATCAAAGAACGGCACAACTACTTTTTCCAGGCCGCTGGTAAAGGCGCAGCCCATGAAAATTTCCTCTTCCCGGTACGTGCCTCGCACCCGCGAGAGGACCGTCACTGGCTGGATGCCAAACTGCTGGCTGGCCAGTGCGGCTGCCTCCGTCTTGGGTTCAGTCGAAATCACCTCCACGTTCACCTTCCCTCGCCCGAGTCGCTGGAATTGCCGCAACATATTCAGAAGCGTGAGCCGCGTTTGGGTGTAGTCTTCTGGCACGGTGGGGCTGACGTACGCCTTGATCTCGATTGGCCGATCCGATTCCAGCGTGCCGAGAAGCCGCCGAGTGTCGGGGGAGAGCGAACTGATCTGTTCATTAGACAGGTCAGCGCGAACATCCAACGTTCGAAACAGCAGCACGGCCCCCACTGCTGCGGCCACCAATCCCAACGACCTCGCCACATAGTGCAGTCCCATCTGAGCCCCATCGCGACGGCCCGTCCAGTGCCGCCTTCCAATAAGAACCATGGACATGTACAGACACACGGCCACAATGCCTAGAAAAAATGCGATCGACGAGAGGCTCACGACCCCGCGGCCAAAATCGGAGAACTGCTCTGCCAAACTCCAACCCCGCACCCGCGAGGCCAACTGAGGCCCCATCACAGCACTGGCCTGATCGGCTACAGCCAACGGCGCATTGAAGGCTAGGCCCAGAATAAATCCCACGGTCAGATTACTCGTCAGAAAACTGGCCACCATGCCAATCGACAGCATCGACAGACCCACAAACCAGTAGCCCATGTAGTTGGAGAGAAAGAGCCCGCTGTCGGGCGTGCCCCATCGCAAGAGAATGATGAGATTACAAATACACGAAAACATCAGAGCGACCGTGTAAATTCCAACCGTGGCCAGATATTTCCCAAACACCACCTCCCAATCGCTTGCTGGAAGCGTCAGGAGCAACTCGTCAGTACCCTGCCGTCGCTCCTCAGCCCAAACGCTCATCGTGATGGCCGGAATGAATACAAGCAGAATCGAAGGCAGATAGCGATTGAGTTGGTCGAGGTTGGCGAGATTCGAATTGAAAAACTCTGGGGGCCAAAACGCTGCCAAAGACCCCAGCAACACAAATACGCAGATAAACACATAGCCTGTGGGATTGGAAAAGTAAGCGACAAAATTTCGCTTGAACACTGCGTCGAGAACGTGCCACTTCATGATGATTGCTGCTCCTAAACGATACTTGCTCGTAGTGCTACTCGGGATTGTGTACGTGCATTGGAGGCCCACCGACAGAAGCCCCGCCAGCGACTATCCGCCGGCCATGGATGAAGGTTGGGCGCTCGCTCATACCGAACCGCTCTTCGTCAGTTCGTAGAAGTGCTCATCAAGGCCGCGACCGTCACGGCGCAACTCGCCTGGCGTGCCATCAAACTTAATCCTGCCCTCGGAAATGAGAATCACCCGGTCGGCGATTGCCTCAACCTCTTGCAAAATGTGCGTGGAGAGCAGAATCGTTTTCTTTTCACCCAGCCTGCGGATCGTCTCCCGCACCTCCCGAATCTGGTTGGGATCCAAACCGCTAGTGGGCTCGTCTAAAATTAAGACGTCCGGTTCGTGGAGAAGCACCTGTGCCATCCCCACTCGCTGCCGGTAGCCTTTGGAAAGTTTCCCGATCGCCTTGCCTATCACACTGCCCAACTCGCACTGCCGCACAACCGCCTCTATCCGTTCCTCGCGATGCGAGCCACGCAGGCCTCTGGCATCGGCAAAAAACTCCAGCAAGCTACGCGGGGTCATGTCGGGGTAAAGCGGTCCATTTTCTGGCAGGTAGCCCAGCCGAGCCGCGGCGGCCAGCCGATCGGTAGACATGTCGTGCCCACCAATTCGGGCAACTCCAGCAGAAGGTGCCAGATACCCGGTGAGGATTTTCATCGTCGTGCTCTTGCCTGCGCCGTTGGGGCCTAGAAAGGCCACAACCTCTCCGCGCGGCACGCGAAACGAAACATCCTCAATCGCGATGAATGAACCGTAATACTTTGTGAGACCATCGGCCTCGATCATGGCTTCTGGCCGAGTGTTCAGGGGTGCGGGCATAGGTGCTTCACTGGTTGCTTCCCTTTGCGGGAACGGAAGGCGACTGTAAACGGCTAATCATTCTGACTCACGGCAATGGGTTCCGGCAATCCCACCGCTCTTGATGCCCTTGGAACGAGCGGCTCGAGGGTGGGTTTGGTCGTATCGGCCTGCCCAGAACCCTGTCGCCATGTGATGTGGACTCTCCATGCATCGCTGGTCTCTGGAAAATCACTCCGCACATGAACGCCCCGCGTTTCTCGTCGATGGATGGCACTTTGGATCATCAGCCTAGCCACTTCCAGCATATTTTGGAGCTGCCATCCTGGGGGGTCTGCAAACTGCTGCGGCAGCACGTAGCGGCACCATCCCTCGACAGCCTCCCTCGCCTCCAAGAGCGATGTGCCGGTGCGTTCCACGCCCACGTGTCGCCACATCAAGCTGCGGAGCGAATTACGGATGTCGTTTAGATCCAGAGACCCGTTCGCCTCGACTGCTTTTGCATTGGAGAGCAGCGGCACCCCGAACGCATCCGCTCTCTGTTCGCTCAACGCCTCGTCACTGGCTGCCCGTCCTGCCCTCGCCCCATAGACAAGGCCCTCCAGCAGGCTATTGCTTGCCAGCCTGTTTGCGCCGTGAAGACCGCTGGAAGTGACCTCACCGGCAGCAAAAAGTCCTGGCAGGCTCGTGCGGCCGACTGCGTCAACTGTTGCACCACCAATCATGTAATGCGCGCCGGGCCGAACGGGAATGCGATCTCGCGTGAGGTCGAGGCCAAACTTTCCGCAGATCTGCAGCATTCCAGGAAAACGCCGCCGTACCGTCGCGGAATCTAAGTGCGAAAGATCGAGATAGACGTTGGAGTGGTGCGTGCGATGCATGACATCCGTGATCGCACGCGACACGATATCCCGCGGAGCCAACTCGGCTCGCGGATCGAAATGCGGCATAAACCGTTCCCCATCCCGGTCCACGAGATACGCACCCGCCCCTCGCACGGCCTCCGTGATCAGGCTTCTTCCACCACCGGCAATGTAGAGCACTGTGGGATGGAACTGCATGAACTCCATGTCTCGCAATTCAACGCCCGCTCGCCATGCCAATGCCATTCCGTCGCCGCTGGCCCCTTCGGGATTGGTTGACTCCCGATAGAGTTGGCCGGCGCCGCCTGTGGCGAGGATCGTACGCTTGGCCCAGATCAGCGTCTTGCCGTGCGATTTATTCCATACGAGCGCTCCTCGGCAGATACCCTCGAACGTCAATAAATCGATTGTGAATGTGTCGGGCCACACTTCTAGATTCTCAAGCGTGCGCGTCTGCTGAATCACAGCCCGCATGACTTCGCGGCCAGTGGCATCTCCCAATGCATGCACGATGCGATGGTGGCTGTGCCCACCTTCCCGGCCCAGTTCGAGCGTACCGTCTCGCTCGTCGAACTTCGTGCCCCACGCAATTAATTCGGCAATGCGTCCTGGTGCCTCGCGCACCACAGAATCAACCACATCCTCATGGCACAGCCCGCCCCCGGCAGTGAGCGTGTCGGCAACGTGGTTGTCGAAGCGATCCTCTGGGTCGACAACGCCTGCGATCCCGCCCTGCGCCCACTGGCTGGATGAGCTGCGCAGATCTTCCTTTGTTACAACCGTTACCGACAAACGCGAGTCGGCCGCCAAGGCTGCCCGTAAGCCAGCCAATCCACCTCCCAGAATGAGCACATCAGTAAAGCAATGCGGTACACGCTTCGGCCCAAACGCTGTGAGGTACCTCGGCCCTTCAAACATTCGGTTCATTCTCCGGCCGTACCCTGGGTGTAGGCCTTGAGTTGCTCGCGGTAGTCGCTCGGTGGCCGACTGCGACGGCCCTCGGCCTGGCCTCCCTTCACGTCTGAAGGAACGTCTCGCGAACTCCGCACGCCGCTGGGCCGCAGACCAAGGCTGTGCATGGCCCGCTCAAACTCCCCACGCTGCACCGGATCACCGCTCTCGGCCATCCGCCGAAGCGATTCCCATCGCGTTAGAAACGCTCGCGCCTGCTCTGGGGTCCAGCCGAGTTGAGCGAGCACATCATCGCGATCGGAGTCAACAGCCGCTCGCAGGTGTTCCAGAGCGAGGTTCGCGGCATTTCTCGCGTGAGAAAGATCCTGTTCTCCCCATTCGGTTTCTTTCTGGGGAACCTCTCCTGGAGCCGGTGCGCCAACGGGTGGCGAGGAGCCATCCCCACTGGCAAAGCCGCCGCTCCCCGATGCATTCGAACCGCTTGGGGTTGCAAGTTGGCCAGTCGGATCAGGCTTGTCAGCCGCCCCCTGAGCCTTGCCACTGCCAGATTGTTGCCCATCACCGCCATCGGTTGGCTGCGATCCGTTCTTTTGAGCAGCCACTTCGCTGGACCCTTTTTCGCTTGATGTCTGACCGCCACTTTTGGCTGAATCACCCAAATCCTCGGCCCCATCCCCAGGCTTCGAACCTCGGCCAGACTTGGCTTCGTCTTGCCCGCCCTGCGCACTGGACTCCCCTTGGCCTCCACTTTTCCCGGCGCTTTTTCCGCTGCCTGCCCCTGGCTTACTGCCGCCACTGCAACTGGGGCAGCCTTCCTTGCCGCAGGGCTTGCCGTCGGCTCCGGCACATGCAGCCGGTGGCTTCGAACTTTCTTGTGTGCCTGATTTATCTGGCGGGCTTGATGCCGGATCAGATTCTGCTGGCTCTGGCTCACCACCCTTCTCACCACCCTTCTCGCCACCCTTCTCGCCAGCCTTCTCACCACCCTTCTCACCACCCTTCTCACCAGCCTTCTCTCCACCCTTCTCTCCACCCTTCTCACCAGCCTTCTCGCCACCCTACTCACC
>QWQH01000129.1 GCA_003670915.1 Planctomycetota bacterium
GCCATGTCAATCGCGGCCATGGCCGTAATGGTCACAGACGACCGGCCAAAATACATCGTGCGACGGTGCATCTTCTGCCACAACCGCTCGGTTTCGAGTGGATTCTCACCCAAAAGGAGTTCGCGGAGACCGCAAGCGATAGTATGGCTGAACGGCGCATCGATGATCGCCTTCACGACTTCCGGCTGGGAATCGGCCTCGCCGATCCCCTCGAGGCCTGTGTCTGTGCGGACCCGCACGATCACAGCGTCTTGGCTGCTCGCCGTTTTATGTTCCACCGACGGGATTCGGAGCAGTTCACAAACGACTCCTGTAATTTTCATGATGCCCTGCGCCAAGTTGGGTGCAAAAAACCGAACACGACGGCCCGGTGTTGACTGTACTTTCGAATCGCATGCAGTATACACTCTAGTCGGTATTCTTCTATTCAATCGGAAACGCCGAAAGGATCGGAACGAAGAATCATTTCGCCCGATGGCTCCATGTATGCCAGTCATCCCATTTGTGCCAAGCCTCCGAGAACAGATTGCCGATCGCCTGCGGGGCGATCTGCTCTCCGGCGAACTTTCCGAAGGGTGTTCGCTCGGCGAACAAGAACTTTCCGAGCGATTTGCCGTCAGTCGCACACCTATCCGAGAGGCGTTGCAGCAACTCACCTACGAGGGACTGCTCGAGGGACGGCGTCATGCAGGAGTCAAGGTCACGCGGCGACCATCCGACGCCATCTATGAGTTTGCTGTAACGATCCGCAAGAGCGTGGAGACGTTCGCCCTGCGGGCTTTTTTCGCGGAACTAGCCGATTCCGATTTTCGGCAGTGGAGTGCCATTCTCAACAACATGCAGCACGCGTGCATCGCGCGCGACTACCGGTCGATTGCGGAACACGACATTGCGTTTCATCGCTCGATTGTTTGCCGAGCCCATCAGCGGGAATTGGAGGCAATCTGGGTGCCGCTCTTGGCCCGCGTGCGCACTCATTTCTATGAGACCTATCGCACCAACTACGACGATCCGATCGTAATCTACAAGGAACACGCAGGCATCGTGGATGTCTTTCGTGCGGGCGATCTAGACGCGGCCGTGCTCTCGCTAGAAAATAACATCTGCTGATGTTTAGCGATGGCAGATGATTTTGAGACACGGGGTTTTTGGACTGGGTAACAGGTTTTTTCGATCGGCTACGCCACTATGAAATTTTCTCTCTCGGGCAGGTGCGTGCTTCCACAGAAAGCAGGCCAAGGTCTGCTCAAGCAGAACGCCGCATTTCTGGAACTGGCGCACGACGTGGGTTTTGACGGCGTCGATCTCCGGTGGGAACAGATGAACCCCTCCCTGCCGGACGCTTCCGTGAAAGAGGTCCGGCAACGGTGCCGTGAAACTGGCCTCGAAGTAGCATCGCTCAACGCCAAGGGATTAGACAAGGAAACATTCCAGCCGCTGTTGGCACTGGCACACGAACTCGACTGCCGCCGAATCCGGGTACACGGCGAAATACCCTCCATTCAGCAGGCTGCCGACTGGGCTCTCCCTGCCGGCATCCAACTGGCCGAACAGATGCACACTGGGGGCGCCTATGAGTCGGCGACTCTGGCGAAAAAAACGCTGGCCGAAGTCGGCCGCGACAACTTTGGCGTGATTGCTGAACCGGCCAACCTCAGAATGGCGGGAGACGATTTCACAGCTGAAAACTTGGGGCTCATCCGCAATAAGATTTTCTGGTGCCATATTCAAAGCCTTATTGTCGTGCCACTGGACGCAGCCGAAGGCCGCTCGATGCTGCGCAATGGCAGTGAAGTGGGCTTCACACGAGTGCCTATCCGAGAAAACACAGGCTGCGATTTTCGTGCATTTTTCGACGCACTCAAGGCCGTTGGGTTCAATGGTTACATCAACTGCTTGGAGCCCACTCCGGCCGCAGATGACTGGGGGATGTTCTTCATGGACACTCTTGCGTTTCTGCGCGATGTTGCAGGGCGCGGTTCAGACTGACACACCAGACACGCCTCAGGAGCCGACCATGTCGCACGCGTTGATCCACCGTAACCACGGTCTCCGATCGAGTACGCTGTGGGTCTGGAGATGCCTCCTGCGTGGCATGAGGTTCGCCGCAGTGATCGCGACGCTGGCGAGCAGTCGCGATGCCGTCACAGCCGAACGTTTGCCGAGCGATGCCGCAATCCACGAATGTGCTCGCGCCACAGTTCCGTCACTCCTCAAACTCTACTGCCACCTTCACGCACATCCCGAACTCTCACTGTTTGAAAAGGAAACGGCCGCCCGACTGGCCGAGGAATGGAAGCAGGCGGGATTTGCTGTGACGACGAATGTCGGCGGGCACGGAATCGTTGCGATCCTGAAAAATGGACCGGGGCCGACAGTGATGCTCCGCACCGATCTGGATGGCCTGCCGATCGTCGAACAGACGCTCCTGCCGTATGCCTCGCACGTGAAGGTGCAAGACGAGGCGGGCAACGACGTTGGCACGATGCATGCCTGTGGACACGACATTCACATGGCATCACTCGCGGGCGCGGCACAGTATCTCGCAACGCACAAGGATCAGTGGCAGGGCACACTGATGCTCATTGGCCAGCCGGCAGAGGAGCGAGTGATGGGCGCCAAGGCGATGCTCCAGGACGGCCTCTTTACTCGCTTCCCAAAGCCCGACATCGCGATTGCGATGCACTGCGATGCCGCACTCGCCGCGGGCATGGTCGGGTGTCGGGCAGGGTATGCACTGGCCAACACCGACACCGTCGATGTCACGCTCTACGGCAAGGGCGGCCACGGTGCTTATCCACATACGACGATCGACCCAATCGTTGAAGCCGCGCAGTTCATTGTGGCGGTGCAAACGATCGTGAGCCGCGAAGTCAAGCCCACCGATCCGGCCGTTGTCACGATCGGCTCGATCCACGGGGGAACAAAGCACAACATCATTTCTGATGAGTGCCACTTACAACTCACGCTTCGCAGCTACACCGACGATGTGCGGAAGCAGCTTATCCAAGCGGTCGAACGCAAGGCCCGTGGCATCGCCCAAGCGGCCGGAGCGACTGAGCCGAAGATCGTCGTGTCTCAGGGCACGCCGGCCCTCTACAACGACGATCGGTTGAACGCTCAGGTCGAGAAGACTTTGCGACGAGTGCTCGGCGAGAACCGCGTGACGCTTGCCGAACAGTCGATGGGGGGCGAGGACTTCAGCCGCTTCGGTGAAGCGGGCGTGCCCGTGCTGATGTTCCGTCTCGGCACGATCCAACCGCAGCGACTCGACCAAATGATCCAACGGGGACAGACTCCTCCATCCCTTCACTCAGCGCATTTTTATCCCGACCCCGAACCAACGCTCGAAACTGGCATGGTCGCGATGGTCACCATCGCCCTCGATCTGATGCCAAAGCAATAGAGAAGGGGCACGTCCGTCCAACCTCGTGAGTCTTGCCTCGAAACGTCTGTGGCTAGCCGCACACGACGCTGGAAATCGGATGCGAATCAGGGTGCGGGTTTTGCCTTGGCAGCAACGGCCAAGCGAGCCTTCTTTAAGACATCCGCGAGCAACACGGGCTTGCCACCTTGTCGCTTGCTTTCCTCTGCGGCTTCCATGAATGCAAAAATTTCGATCGTCTCTTCGGCGGTCACAGGGGGCGTGCCCGTTGTGAAGAATTTCGCGATTTCCAAGCAGAGCGATTCATAGCGGTCGCTTTTTGTCGTGGTCGCAATTGCTTTTGTTCCAAAAGCAATTGCCCCACTTTCAGCATGGTTACGACGCAACCCGCGGTACGTGCCAACGCGTCCATTCTTCCACGTGCCAACCACCACGTCCGCGTCATCCGCCTGGATGCGAGCCACCGTTATGCAACCCGTACCCATCAACGCAAAAAGGCCTTCGACCCCGTGAATTCCGTAGAAAAAAAGATCGGGGATTCCATCTTGATACGAACAAGGCCCCCACGTTTCGGCGCCCGCAATGTGACCCAGGCTTTCATTTTTTTTGAGCTCTTGAATGCCTGCACCAAAGCGGATCGAGGAACTGGAAAAACATGGCACATTCTCTTGCTTTGCACGCTCAAAGATTGCAATCGCATCGACCAACGATCCGGCCACTGGCTTGTCGATAAAGAGGGGCTTGCCAGCCATGATGACAGGAATGGCCTCCTCAAGATGGATGCGGCCGTCCACGCTTTCCAGAAAAACAACGTCGACTTTTTCGAGCAGGGAGGCAATGGTTTCGACGATTTCAACTCCCGTGTCGCGAAGGTCTTCTGTAAATTTCGCCACGCGATTCTTGCTGAGAGGCAGGTCCGTTCCACCCGGATACGCCGCTACGATCCTGATGCCGGCTAAATCGCGACTGGCATTGGGTGCATTGAAAAGCCCTGCAAACGCCGGGACGTGTGACGTATCCAGGCCGATCATGCCAGCGCGCAGCGGTTTGGCCGACGGCTCATCAGCAGCAGCCACGGTCAACACGCACACGCATATCGCGGCAACTCCAATAACGATGCCTGACGATTTCATGCGTGGGTCTCCATGTGTGATGCCTGAACTCTGTTAAAAAGTTATTGGCAGATGTAGAACGCAAACGATAGGATACAGGGTTTTGAAACAGGGAGAAGAGGCTTCGACATAGAAAGGGCTCGCCATGCGACGCCGCGATGTACTGATGGGTCTCACTGCGAGCGGCATCGGCGCCGGAATGACCGGACTGCCATCGCATGCGTCCGAACCCGTCCAAGCCCAAGCGACCTCGTTCCCGCACTCGACGGCCTGGCAGTTGTCTCGCCCCAAGCCTGCGTTGGCCAACTCGTACTTCTGGACGTGGGACCATAGCGCCAACTGGGTGCTCGATGATCCTGGCATTCTCAACTTTGGTTGCCACAACGCATACCTGAAGCAACCAAACACGTACCTTGAGGATTATCGCCGGCTCACCGACCTGGCGGCTGGCTTGGGCGTGAAGGGAATCGTCATCTGGGGATTCCTCCGCGATTCTCACGGTGGCGTCGAGTCTGCCAAACGCGTGGCCGACTACGCCGCTTCGCGAGGTGTGGCCATCATGCCTGGCATAGGCACCAACTGGTACGGAGGCGTCTACTACGAAGGTAACCATCGATACAACTTGGAAACGTTCACCCGGCACAATCCATCGGCATGCCTCATCGATGCCAACGGCAAACCTGACGGCCACGGTGCGTGCCCATCACACCCACTGTTTATCGAATGGCTCCAGGAAGGCACACGCTGGCTCTTCGACGAGTTCGCCATCGGGGGGGCCAATCTTGAGAATGGCGACTTCGTTATCTGCCATTGCAGTGCCTGCAAGGAACGCCAGGGGAAGGCTGTCCTTGGCGAACCTGCCTTCTGGCTCCACCAGGAACGTGGCTATCAACCCGCACTGAAAGCAATTCAAGGTGAGTTGAATACAAAGCTCATCGCGTGGGCAAGCTACAAGGGTTTTATTCCTGGCACCAATCCCACGGGTGGCCAAGATGCCTTCATGGAATGCACCAGGCCGTCGCTGGTCGATCGTCTTCCGCAAGAAGCCGTATGCCAATGGACGCTGACGTCCATGCTGCGTCAATCGCCGCTGCCTCTCACTGCCTATCTGGATCACGGTGCGCCGGAGGAAGCGGTGTCTGGCGACGTATGGACTGCTGGCGTCAGGCCGCCATCCAAGCGGAGCGTCGGGTTTCTCCATCAGGGGAGCCAGTGGGGCGGTGGTTTGGCACCAGGTGGGCCGTCCGCCTCTCGCTACAAACAGATTGTAAGCACTATTAAAGAAGCCTGCTTGCGAGCCTCTCGCGAAGGCCTCGAAGGCATCAGCATCCACGGGGAGGTCTCATCCACGCACGTGCCATGGGCATTGAACTACTTGGCATTCTCGCACTTCATCCATTGGCCAAAGGACTCCCTCCGGGAGTTTGGAAAAAAAACTCTCGGGGCCGTGCTAGGGTCCCCCGACGACGGCGAGGCTTTTGCCGTTCTTCTGGCTGCATGGGAAAGTCACTCGCTCATGCCGACCCAGAAAACTGACATTGCAACACGCACCGAATCGCTTGCCCGCAATGTCTCTCACGGAAAGGATCTCCACCGCTACCGTTTCTGGCGATGGCTGCACGCTGTTTCTCACGACCAAACTGATCCGTACACCGCGAGCATCTTCTAGCCTTCTTTGGAGTCCTCCGTGGAAAAACCGATGAACGACGTGCTTTCACGCATGTCTTGTTTTGTTCTGTGGCTGTGCATGGCAGCAGTCACAGCGTCGCCAAGGGCTGGGGCAATGGAGCAGTTGCCCCCTGGCGGGCTCTTCCGCAACGGCGATTTCCAAGACGACTGGATGACGGTGTTGCCGGAACTGAAAAATCATCACTGGAACTACAGCACCGAGGTGTGCAACCGTCGCGACTACAACCCCGACGGTTGGGCCCTCCGCGGCAACTGGGAGTGGGCGCATGCGGATCAACCTCGAGGCCGGCGGTTGGTGCTGTCCGGCTCCAGTACAACCGTCAGCCAGAGCGTCAACTGGGCGGCGTTTCACAACGCGGAAAAGTTGATCGGCTGGCCGGATGCCGGCGGCTATCCTGCAGAGGAGGCTCCTCGCAGCAGCAACCCGGCGGCTCTTGTGCGCGACCTCTCGCTGCGGCTGAAAGTGAGCGGGCAGAATGTGCCCGACAAGGCTGCCGAGGCAACCCTGACTCTCGGTGAAGCTCCGAACGCCGTCACCATTGTGCTGCCGCTGCCGTCAGGAACATATGCCAACTCGATCGTCGAAGGAACGCTGCGAGCCGACGAGTGGATCCAGAAAGCCCAAGCCCAAAAGGACTTCGCCGCACAGGGGGCGGTTCTCCCCAAGGCCGTGACCTGTGACATTCGGTATCGGGGCGGCACCGGCAGCGTGGAACTGCACGAGGCAACTCTTGCAGCGGCCGAGTCAACCGCTCCCATTGTGTGGGGCAGTGGCTTTGAGCAACTCGACGCTGCTGGGTATCCAACGGGTTGGTCACAGCCAATCAAGTACTACTATTTTCCGCCTGGAATCTATTACATTTTTAACACGTGGCACAACAGCACCTCCGAGAATCGTGGGCCTGTGGTGGCCGATGCACTGGTTCCTTTCCGCGGGCAGCGCAGCCTCAAAATGGTGGTGCCAACTGGCGACGAGAAGTGCGTCGTCAGCGATCCGATTCTGCTTAACCAAAAGCAGGCCAAGCTGATCGAGGCGACGGTATGGGTCAAAACAGACCGGATAAATATGTTTCAGATCGACGCCGAGGACGAGAACGGCCAGCGGCTCAGCGGCTGGAATTTCATTCACAAGTATCCCGTCTCAATAGGCACCAACGACTGGCGGCAGGTGCGGCAGGTGTTCGTGCCGACGAAGCCCGTCACGTCGATACGAATCAAACTGGCCGGCCGCGGCCTCAACGGCTACACGCTCGATGACACCTCCCAGCAACCGCAAAACAACGCCTGTGGCACGATCTGGTGGGATGATCTGAAAGTCTCCGAGCCCGAATCGATTGCGAATGAACTGGCTGCTCGCGGCGTGAAGCCTGCGGCCCCGGCGGCCGTCGCGGCCAGCCAGCCGTATCTGGCAAACCTGTACATGGGGGAAGAACTTTTCGGTACGAACGAATTACTCGCCACGCTTGTCAATCCAGGAGCGGCAGGTTCGCTGAAGCTGGTCTGGGAATTGGTCTCTCCATCCGGGAAGCCCTTGTCGTTTCAGAGCCCCGCAGTCGCAGTGGCCAAGGGCGGGAGGGTTGAGGTGCGGTTGCCTTATCGGCTGGATGAACCCTGCCCAGCCTACAAGGAGTGCCGCGGCGCATTGAAAATAATTGACGGGAGTCAAAAAGTTGTGGCCGAGAGCCCCCAGTGGTTGGCGTATGCCACGACACCTGTCGATCTTGAACTCGGCTCGCTCTATCTGCAGCCAGACGCGACGAAGCAATTTGTAAAGCTGAATCTTGGATTAACCAACGCCGACGTTCAGCAGGCGAAGGCCGTGCGGCTGGAAGTGGTTCGTTGCGGAAACGGCAAGCCCGTGTCGTCGGCTGATGTGCCCGTCTCGCAGGCCGCCCTCGAGTCCCAGCGGAAAAAGATTCCCTCTGACATGCGGGACGACTTCGCCAACTTGCTGCTGGTGGATCTAGACGTTTCGTCGCTGCCCGTTCAGCCATTCAATGCTCCGCAGCGAAACTGGTTCGTTCGCGCCACGGTGCTCAGCCATGGGGGCAAGACATTGGCGACCGTCGACTCGCAGCCGTTCTGCCGGCTGGCCCACGACCCGCCGCAACCCCCGATCACGTCCGTCCGAATCGACACTGACAACCTGCTCTACGTCAACAATCAGCCGTGGATGCCGTGGGGCGTTGCCTATGGTCATACCCCTGTCTATTCGGGCCCCGCCGATCCAAGCCCGGAGAAATATCGGGATCTCAAGAACCTCAAGCCTTGGGTCCTTTACGACAGGCACGGTGGCAATCTGCGTTCCCGATCCATCTGGGATAGTAATGCCGTGCGTTGGGTGACAGGCATGAGCACCAGTTCGCCGATCACAGCAATGCAAGATTCTTGGACTCAGGACAACCTCTACGCTTCTTCGGCTTTCGCCGTACCAAGGCCAGTCTGGTCGCTCGATGATGCAGCCAAGATGTTTGCAACAAAAGAGGTCCCCGATGGCAAGCCCTTGCTCGACGCCTATCTTGGATTCTGTAAAAGTGCGGCGATGGTGGTGTCGACATCCGTAGGGATCGAGGAAGCGTTTGGCACTTTTGCAAAAGCCACCGATGACCAGATCGCCAGCCTGAAGCAGGTGGTCGACTATTTTCGCAAGGCCACAGGCAAGCCGGTGATGGTGGGGCACGGCGGCTATTGGAACCGGA
Organism: Planctomycetota bacterium; assembly: GCA_003670915.1. Lineage (GTDB taxonomy): Bacteria > Planctomycetota > Planctomycetia > Pirellulales > UBA1268 > BAIKAL-G1-2R. The sequence continues at coordinate 8,886 of QWQH01000129.1, forward strand.
TCGAGTTTGAGAGGGTTCCCTACTTCGACATCTACGACCCAGAAACAGAGCCGTTCTACCCGGCCAACCTGCACACCGACATGCTCCCGCTGATTCGCGGCCAGGCAAAGGTTGCCTGGCTGCGGCCACAGATGTACGAAGATGTACCGTACGAACGCTGGCGCTATCACGTGTGGGTTGAATTGATGCGAGGGGCCCGAGGCTGGCAACTGGCCCACGGCCCCGGCGATGCCTCGACGTACCGCGGCCTGCATGCTGAGATGGAACAGTTCAAGCCTGCCCTCTACTCGAAGACTACGCCGCCAAACGTAACAATTCAGCCAGCCATTGAATGCATGACCCGCAAGCTCGGCAGCACAACGTACGTGGTAGCGGCTACGACGCACGGCCTCGACTTCGGCACGTGGGAGTGGACCGACGAGCCGGCCGGCCCGGGGGGGAAATCGCGAGCCACCGGCACACAGCACGCTTGGCGGGACGAGGTCACCGGTTACAACACCGGCAGCACGCCCCCGACAGGGCCAAGCTTGCACGGCCTCCAATACATGCCGCACGCACAGGCTTGGCCTAAGGGCAGCATGCTGGTGCAGTGGCTGAAAGTCGATGCAAAGGCTCCGCCGGCGAATATCCTAGCGTTGGTCAAGGCAGACGGTCGCTGGACATCGGCTGCGGCTTGGGGCACGGTCGATCTTGCAAAGCTGCACAGCGATAAGGTTCGCAGCCACTGGCTGATTCGCGCCCTGTACCGTCACTCCTCTGGCTTTTTGGGCTGGGGCAGCGACGTGCCTCCTTTTGCTTTGAAGCTCATTCCAGAAACCGCAACGGCTATGGGTGCCGTTCCGGCCAGCGGCGAGTGGGTGAAAATCGAATTGCCTCTGGAAAAGATCCGCGCAGTCGACAAGCTTCTGGACGGCGTAAGTTTTCTCCACGAAGGCGGACGCGTGCTCTGGGGGCAAACCAGCCTGATCGCCCCCGACGGCTTCGAGCAGATTGTCTTTGGCGACCACCAAGACCGCTACTCGCCCGAAAAACTAGCGGCTGTGAAGGTTTCAATTGTGGGCCTGAAGCAAGGTGATGCCGTTCGCGTTCTCTACGAGGATCGCGAGATCGTGGCCCAAGATGGATTCTTTATCGACGACTTTACCGGTACCGATCTCTACCAACGGTTTGGTGGTCGCGCCACAGGCTATGGCGACGCACCGGTAGCCCTGCACGTGTACGCCGTAGAGAAATAATTGTGGAGAAAGAATTCGCAGCGACCTCTCGCCATGCGTTTACGTGGCAGATGAAAATTCGACCAACAGATCCGCAACCGCTGTCGTGATCGCTGCAAAGTATTCGGCCCCCTTGGCTGCTGTGGCGGCTGCCGGATCACCACAGCCCGTGTCGGGATGCACCAGCGACCACGGTCTGGGCGACCATGCACCTTGCTGCAAGAGTGGTCCCAGCCACCAAGCCTCCGTCGCACCGTTACCGGCTTGGTTCAGAACGACCAGTTCGGGCCGCAGATGGAGGAGGAGGGATGTTTCCATTGCGCCAGCGTGATCCCCAGGGCCTTCAACGGCAAAAATGCGGGCCATCGCATCTGGAAGGATCTTCCAGAAGTCGACGACGATGATGGTCGCGGAGCATTCCAGCATGAGGTCGCGAACCATTGGCTTGAAATCGTTTCCTCCATGGCCGTTGACCAGCACAAGCCGATCGATGCCCTGTCGCTTGAGGCTCATCACCACGTCGTGCAGGATTGCCAGCGTGGCCGTGGTGGAGAGATGAATCGTGGCAACCTGATCCTGCTGCTGCGCGTTGTTGCCATACGGGATTGTGGGAAGCACGATCACGCGACCCCCCCGCTCAACGGCCAGTTCAGCGGCTCGCTCGGCAACAGCCGTGGCCTCGATGATGTCGGTGCCGTGGGGCAGGTGGTAGTTGTGAGCCTCACTGGCTCCCCAAGGCAGCAACGCCACATTCGGCTTTGAGTCGAGGAGTTGCCTGTAGTTGGCCTCAAAAAGGAGGTGAGCCCGTGGACTTCGCAAAATGTTTACCTGTCTTTTATTTTATCTTCACGTGCATGGGTAGCATCATCAATGGTCGGCCTGATGATAGTTGCAGCAACGCATTGGCTTGCGATGCCAGCGATTCGAGACCCGGAACGCCTGCCATTCTCGCCAGCAGAGCCATGCGTGCAATCGCATCACTGTGGCTCACGACCGATTGAGTCCCAGCCAGCCGAGCCACAGAATCGCCGTTGCCGCCGACAGCCCCAAAAAGATCATCGAAGAGGCCCTTGGGCTCGGGGAGGAGCACCCGATCGGTCGGCTCATCCTCCGCAATACCGGCCAGTTTCCTGGCTTCATCGATGGCATCTTCAAGTGTGCCCAAACGGTCCACGAGACCGGCTTCCTTGGCCATTCGGCCTGTAAAAACTCTCCCCTCGGCAAGCGTCGCAAGCTTTCCCATATCCATCTTGCGGCCGGCAGCCACCTTCGATGTAAAGAGCCGATACACATCTTTCATCGTGGCTAAAAACACCTCCCTCTCGTGCTCTGTAAAAGGCGTCTGCATCGAAAGCCAGCCGGCATTCCGCCCCTTGCTTACAACATCGGTATGCACGCCGTACCGCTCCATCGCACCTCCAATGGCGATCTTTCCTCCCACAACGCCGATCGAACCGGTGAGCGTGCCTGGGGCTGCCACGATCGAGTCGGCCGCCACCGCCACGTAGTAACCGCCGCTCGCGGCAATGTCGGACAGGCTTGCAACAACCGGTTTTTCTGCCCGCTTGGCTTCTCGCCAAATCAGATCGCTGGCAAGTGCCGAACCACCTGGCGAATCGATCCGCAGCACGATCGCCGCCACTTTGTCATCCTTCGAAGCATCCCGAATAGCCTGAATCACCGTATCGCTGCCTGCCGAACCACCCCCAAGCAAGCCCTCGGAACTCTTCCCCTCTTTGATTTCACCGGTGAGATGCACGATTGCAATCTGCCTGCCCTTGCCAGAAGGAGCGTCTTGCTGCTGCCCCGAAAGCATCTCCACGAGTTTGACGAGCCCGCCTATGCCGGAAAAGTCGCTGTCTATCTTCCGCTCTCCGTAGTCGCGGGCAATCTTTGGCTGCTCGACTTTCATCGTTTGACTCAAGACACCGATCACATCGTCCTCATAACCAACCGCGTCGATGAGCTTTGCTTCGAGAGCCGCCTCGGGCGTAAACACGCCCACGTCGATCAGTTCCCGCACGCGTTCGTCCGACAACGCGCGATCGGCGGATACCCGCTCCACGAGTTGCTCGAAAAGATCGCCTACAAAACTCTCGTACTGCGCTCTCAGTTGGGGGCTCATGCTGGCGCGAGTCAGAGGCTCGCCAGCACCTTTGAACTCACCCACCTGCAAAATCTCGGCATCCACACCGAGCGTGTCGAGCATCTCTTTAAAAAACGTGACTTCCGTACGGACTCCCGTGATCTCGAGCGTGGCCGCAGGAGGCATCGTGATCGTGTTGCACGCCGCTGCCACGATGTAGTGCACTGACTCCGAGCCAATGAGATGGGCGGCCACCGGCTTCCCCGCCTTGCGTATGCGGGCAATCGCAGCCCGCAACTCATCGGCTCTGGCCCGCCCCAGATCCGGAGCCTCAATTGACAGAAGCACCGCCTTCACCCGGTCGTCCTTGGCTGCCTTATCCAGTCGCTCCACGATTCGGTGCAACTGCGGCGAAACATCGGCTAGAAGCCCCCCCTGCCCCACGCCGTCGGGCATCGACCCGGCTAGACTGATCTGAGCAATGGTGGATGTGGACTTTGCTTTCTTCGCCGGTTGTGGCTTCTTTTCAGCCCCTTTTTCCACCGACTCAGCAGGGGATTGCTGAGGCACAGCCGACTGGGCTGGTAGCAATTGTGCTGCCCCCATAAACCACAGGGCACAGGCACAGCACAATCGGCCTCCACACCTAGAGAGAGAAGGTTTGAAGGGGCGAAGGCCTGAGGAATTGAGGATTGGCATGCCTGGGTGCTCCGGAGTGTTGACTGACGGCATGTGCCGACAGTGTGGCATTGTAGCCGGCCAGAAGCATGCGGAGAAATACGCACGTGCAAAACAAGAGGGCTTGCATTTGAACGTCCGTATAGTAAGATACCTTCGTTCATGTTCGCCCGCTTCCCTCGTTCGTGTGCCAGGCATCTCCTTTTCATTCAAAACGACGGCCACAATTCACCTTCAGGAACGCGGTTCACCCGCCTCGACATGCCAAAAACAACTGCTCGTAAAAGCACGGCAAAAAAGAAACTCCGCACGGCATCGACAGGACAAAAAATCAGGCCCCGCCTGCCCTCACGCCCCTCCTCCGCCGTCATGTCGGCCAAAAGTTCGGCCCTGCGAGGCGGCCTGCTGGGACTGCGGGGCAAGGGCGTCTCGTCAGACTCTTCCGAAGATGTGCCAACCCAGCGACAGATGGACATCTACGAATTTATACGCGACAAAATTCATTCTCGCGGGTATGGGCCAACCGTCCGCGAAATTGGCCTCGGATTCAAAATTCGCTCGCCGAATGGCGTGGTCTGCCATTTGAAAGCACTCGAACGCAAGGGATTCATCACACGCGAAAAAAATATGTCTCGTGCGATTGAGCTCGTCATGGAGCCTGCGCACCTCCGCGGCCTGCCGATGGCCGGCATGGTGGCTGCGGGCACGTTGCGGACTGCCGAGGAACAAAATGAACGCATCAACTTTGAGGATCTCTTCAACCGCGACAGCCATTTTGTGCTCAAGGTGATGGGCGACTCGATGATCGATGCGCATATTGCCGACGGCGATTGGGTCGTGATCCAAAAGAAACAGACGGCTCATTCTGGCGATATCGTTGTGGCCCAAACAGAAGACGGTGAGGCCACGCTTAAGCAATGGTTTCCTGAGCGAGATCGCATTCGGCTCCAGCCAGCCAATGCTTCGATGAAGCCGATCTACGTGAAAAACGCTCGCGTCCTCGGCGTAATGGCGGGCGTTGTGCGTAAAATAATGTAGCGACGGCCTGGCTCAAGCCGTCCGTGCAAACCCGCCATCGGGAGCAACACCGTCGTGAATCTGGTGTAATTTGTTGTAAAGCGTCTTGAGGCTGATGCCGAGTTCGTCGGCCGTACGCGCCTTGTTGCCTTGATTGCGTTCGAGCCCCTCCAGAATGGCCTGAATCTCTAATTCGCGAAGGCTCACGGGCTTGGCTGCTGCGGCAGCCCCTGCTGCGGCAGCCCCTGCTGCCACCGAAGGCGACGCGACAACTGCCGGCTCGGCGGTCGGTACAAGAATCCTTTCACCCGCATTGGCTCGCGGCTTGAGTGCTCCGAGCCTAGCTGGCAGGTGGTCGACCAACAGGGGCAGGTCGTCGCAGAGCACGAGGGCATGCTCAATGACATTGGCTAATTCGCGAATGTTGCCTGGCCACTGGTGGGCGGCGAGGACCTCCAGCACGCTGGCCTCAATGAGCACTGCTTCTGGCGGGGTTTGTGGCCTTGCCTCTCGCACAAAGTGATGCACTAACTCTGGAAGATCCTCGAGCCGCTGCCGCAGAGGCGGGATCGCGATCTCAAACGTGTTAATTCGAAACAGCAAATCCTCTCGAAACGTGCCGGCTACCACCATGTCTTCCAGGGGCCTGTGCGTTGCGCACACTGCACGTACGTCGACTGTGATGGGATGATTATCGCCGACGCGGCGAATCTCACCGCTTTCGAGGGCTCGCAATAATCGGGGCTGCAATGCCTTGGGCAATTCGCCGATCTCATCCAAGAAAAGTGTCCCGCCATCAGCCACTTCAAATAAACCTGCCCGATGCTCATCGGCGCCAGTAAAGGCTCCCTTCCGATGACCGAACAGTTCGCTCTCCACAAGATGCTCGGGCATCGCCCCGCAATTCACAGCCACCAACGGCCCGGCGGCACGCTGGCTCCCCTCGTGAATAGCCCGAGCCACTAACTCCTTGCCGGTGCCAGTTTCGCCGCGCACCAGCACATTGGATTCGCTAGCCGCGACTCTGGCAATGAGCTTTCTCACGCCCCGTAAGCCAGCTGAATCGCCGACGAGTTGCGTGCTCCCCTCCGCGCGGCGCACGCGTCCTTCCAGCGCCCGCAGTCTGGCGGTAAGCTCTCGCTTCTTACGCACGCGCTCCAAAACGGATTGAATCTCGGCCAGCTTGCAAGGTTTTGTGAGGTAGTCGAAGACTCCCTGCCGCACTGCGCTGACGGCACTTTCCAGCGACGACTTCCCCGTGATAATCACTGCCTCGGTGTCGGGCGCCACCTCTCTCACTCGCTTGATCACGTCCAGCCCACCGATGCCAGGCATGTCGAGATCCACAATAACGCAGTCATAGGCTGTGCGATCCAGCGCAGCCAATGCAGTGCGACCGTCGGGGCAGACTGTCGCCTCGTGCCCCAGACGCGGAAGTTCAATTCGCATTAATTCCTGAATGGATGTCTCATCATCGGCAAATAGAATTCGCATTGGCCTGCACTGCTGTTTCACTTGGTGCTTTCCCTTGAGATGATCGTCTGGCCTGGCTGGAGGGCAACGTGCCTTCTTGCTTCGGACTTCGTGGTTGTGCTGCCGCGCTAAGCGGCCTGATGGCGATGATCTGTCTGTGTGTCGATGGGCTGGATGGGTGGAGCGCCTGCCACAATTTCGGCAATGGGCAGCGTTACGCGAAATGTTGAGCCCATTCCCACGCCACGACTTAATGCTTCGATGCGCCCGCCGTGATCGGCCACAATGCGGTGCACAATCGAGAGGCCGAGGCCGGTGCCCTGCCCTGCCTTGCGACGTGTAAAAAATGGCTCGAAGAGATGCTCGAGTACCTCTTCGCTCATCCCACAACCGTCATCTGTAAACGTCAGCACGGCCTCGCGACCACTCCGCCTCAGGCCCACTCGCACGTTCCCCGATTCCTCGATGCTGTCCAACGCATTGACAAGCACATTGAGTACAACCTGCTTGATCTCCTGTGGGTTTACCATCACAAGCACATCGCTACTGCTCTCGACCTCGATAGCCCGGCCGGCAAAACGCCCCACGTGCCGCAGCATCTCGGCCACGTCGCCCACCAAGGCCATGATTGCCGTAGCCTGTCGTCGCACCTCTCCGAGACGAGAGAAGTCAAGGAGTTTTTCAGTGATTCCTTTACATCGAAAGGCTTCATTTTGAATCAACTCCAAGTACCGTTTGGTGACCTGTCTATCGGCCGCCGTCGGTGTCGTTGAATCCAGCCGGCTCTCAAGCGACTCGGCGCACATGGCAATGGAGGCCAAAGGATTGTTGATCTCGTGGGCCACTCCGGCAGCCAAAAAGCCAACGCTCGCGAGTTGTTCATTGCGGATCACCTCGCGCGTGCGGAGTTGCACCTGCCCGTCGAGATCGTCTCGAATTTCTTGGAAACGCTCAGTCATATCGTTGAAAGCATCAGCCAACTCGGCCATTTCATCTCGGGTATCCAGCGCCAGTCGAAACGCAAAATCACCCGCCGCCACCCGACGAGAACCGTATCCTAAAAGCCGGAGCGGACGAAAGACCCAGCGGTACGTGAGGATGCCCAGCGCCGCGAGCAGCACTGCGGCCGCCATAGCCGACGCCCACGTCGTGATGATGAGCGTGCGGTAGCCCGTGCGAACCTCGTGAGATAAATCGTGAAGACGGTCTTGGAGAAAGCTGGGTAACTCCGCGGAAAGGGCCGCCAACACCTCCAGATGCGGCTGGATCGCAAGCAACTTACGCCGCTGCCCCGGCACAGGCTCTTCCAGAGGCTCGGTTTGTGGTGCAGCGTTTGATTCAGTTCCTGGCTCCGAACCGATCGGAAGATTCGTAGCGAACGTCGGCTCGGCAATCAAGCCAATCGTGTTGAGGCACACCGCAATGCTTCTGGCCGTCTCCCGTTCGCGACTGCGGTCGCCAAAGGGCATGTCATCGAGTTCGCCTTCCGTAAGCTCTAGGCAATAGCGATCAAGCGTCCACGACGTCTTCTCCAACTGTTCGGTGAACGAGTCGCCAAAGGCCGGTTCCTCATGCGGGTGTGCCTCGGCATCGGCACCAGCCACAATCGACTCGACAGAGGGGTGGGTGGCATGATCGCCGTTGAACGCCTTCGGATCGCCAGACATCGCCCTGGCGTGGGCAACCCGCAGCATGCCCACGCATTCACCGAGGTCACTGGCCCGCGGCAGTTCTGCGGCGCGGCAACTCAACGCCCGCACCAGCCGTCTATAAGAATAGATTCCGAGGAAACTACTGGCGGAAAGTGTGGCCACCATAATGCTGACGAGCAGGCCACCGAGGAGAAGTTTGTCGCGAATCGGTCGTCGCTTGGACA
>QWQH01000125.1 GCA_003670915.1 Planctomycetota bacterium
CACGCATGGATCCTGTTTTGTCGGCCCACCTCAAAGACGGTTGGTCGGTCGTCAAGCTCATCCACGGATATCTGCCAGACGATTGTGAAAGCAACGGTTGGGCTGCCGTGATCCAGTGGGTGAATCCCGCCTGCCCACCGCCGCCGGAGTTTAGCCTGCGATGAGTCGCTCGTTTTTTGTTGCTTCTTCCATCCTCTCCCCCATCCCGAGCTTGCCATGCACTTCTGGTTGATCAAGAGCGAATCGTCTGTGTTTTCGATTCACGACCTCGCCAAGGCGAAGCACAAGACAACCCACTGGGAGGGCGTGCGGAATTATCAGGCCAGGAATTTCCTGCGGGCCATGCAGCAAGGCGATCGGGCATTTTTCTACCACTCCAATGCCGACCCATCGGCCGTGGCCGGGATCGTAGAGATTGTGCGAGAGGCGTATCCTGACCCCACTGCGTGGGACACCAAAAGCGACTACCACGATCCCAAAGCTTCGCCGCAGAATCCCGTCTGGTCGATGGTAGACGTCAAGCTCGTGGAGATTTTCCCTCGCGAGATTCCGCTCAATGAACTCCGCGGCATCAAGGCACTGGCGGGCATGGAGCTTTTGCGGCGCGGCAGCCGGCTTTCTGTGCAGCCGGTGACGGCCGCAGCGTTTCGCACGGTTGAAACAATAGCCCATCGGGCATACTAACGGCATGCCCTGTCGCAGCGACACACCCGACGCATCGCTTTCCAAAAACCGCCCGGCGGAGCCCTTGCCGGAATCCTTGGCATGGATCGAGCGTGAACTGGAATCTATCCGTGCCGCAGGTCTCGAGCGGCCCACGCGCGTGCGGTCTGGCAGACAGGGAGCCACCGTCGGCTTGGACGGCCACACGTTCCTCAACTTTGGCTCCAACGACTATCTCGGCTACGCCGGAGACGTGCGGCTCTCAAAGGCCGCTTCGAAGGCTGCCTGCGCCCAAGGCTTTGGCGCGGGTGCCAGTCCGCTGGTGAGCGGCCATTGCGAAGCCCACGACGTTCTTGAGAAGACAATCGCACAATGGCTCGACGTTGAAGCCTCGCTGCTTTTTACCAGCGGCTTTGCAGCCAACACGGCCACCATCGCCGCATTGGCTGGCCCGGAAGACTCTATCGCCAGCGACGCACGCAACCACGCTAGCATCATCGATGGCTGCCGGTTGTCACAGGCTCGCGTGGACATCTATCCGCACCGCGATCTCTCCTCGCTGGAGAACATCCTTGCAGCAGCAGGCGGGGCAAGGCGAAAAATTATTGTCACCGACACGCTCTTCTCGATGGATGGCACGATTGCACCGCTGGCGGACTTGAGCGACATAGCCCGGCGTCACGGGGCGATTCTGATGGTGGACGAAGCCCATGCCACGGGCGTGTTTGGCACGCGGGGCAGCGGGTTGGTGGAGCAGGCAGGGTGTGCCAGCGGCGTGCATCTGCGGGTGGGTACGCTTTCAAAAGCCCTCGGTGCCTCCGGGGGCTTTGTGGCAGGCCATGCCTCGCTGATCCACTGGCTCCGTCACACAGCTCGCGCGTGGATTTTTTCGACGGCTCATCCACCGGCTGTCGCCGCAGCGGCAACCCAAGCCATCAGGCTGGTGAACGCCGAGCCCGACCGCCGGCATCAACTCCTAGAAAACGCGGCGGAGTGGCGCAGCCGACTCACGCGCACCAGCGTGGATATTGGCAGCGCCGAAGCACAGATCGTGCCAATCGTCACAGGCACTCCTGCATCGGCTCTGGCGATGGCTGCCCACTTGGCGAGTGAGGGATTCTTTGTGCCAGCTATCCGACCCCCCAGCGTGCCTCCAGGGAAGAGCCTCGTGCGGGCGAGCCTCTCGTGGCTCCACACGCCGCCGGATCTGGCACGTCTGGCAGATGCCATCAGAAAATACTCGCATTGAAAACCAATGAACTGCTGAAACACACGTGAACCAGAATCCAGACATGTCCGCGCCCACCGATGACGTTCCGGGAAAGTGGTGCGTGATTGGTGCCGGGCCATCGGGGCTCACTGCGCTCAAAAATCTGTTGGCGTTCGGCATCCGAACCGAGTGCCTCGAACGCGAGGATGCTGTCGGTGGCAACTGGTACTTCGGCTCATCGGCATCGAGCGTTTTTGAATCGACCAGACTCATTAGCTCCAAGTCGCTCACCCAATACACCGATTTCCCGATGCCTCGCCAGTGGCCTCACTACCCCGATCGGCAGCAGTGCCTGAACTATCTCCGCAGCTATGCAGACCACTTCGGCTTGCTACCGCACATCCGCACGCGTGCCGCCGTCGAACGCATCCAGCCGCATGAATCGGGCGGCTGGATCGTCCACGCAATCGGTCGCGCGCCACAGCACTACGCTGGCGTGGTGATCGCGTCGGGCCACAACCGTGAGCCGCGGTGGCCATCGATTCCAGGCACGTTCTCCGGCACGCTGCTCCACGCGTGCCACTATAAGTCGCCTATGCAGAGCGGAGCCGTTGTGGGAAAGCGTGTGCTTGTGGTGGGTGGCGGTAACTCCGGGTGCGATATTGCCGTTGAGTGTTCAAGACACGGAGCGACGACCGTGCACTCCACTCGTCGGGGCTACTATGTCGTACCTCGCGAGATTCTGGGGCGTCCGGCTGATGTGCGAAGCGAGCGGCTCTTGCGCATGGGGGTGCCGCTCTGGCTGCGACGGATTGTGAGTTTGCGAGCGATCGATCAAACAATCGGTCTCCCGTGGCGGCACGGACTGCGACGGCCCGACCATCGGCTCTGGGAATCGCATCCCATCATCAACGAAGAACTGTATGCGCAGATCGACTCCGGTGCACTCCAGCCGATCGGCGATGTCGCCCGCTTCGACGGCCAGCGGGTTGTCTTTGACGATGGCAGTAGCCAGCCCTTCGACACCGTTCTTTGCGCCACTGGCTATGCAATCTCAATGCCGTTCATCGATCAAAAGCATCTCTGCTCGCACGATGGCTGCCCAAGGCTCTTTCTCAACCTCCTCCATCCCTCCCGCGACGACATCGCCGTGTGCGGCTTGATTCAGCCCGACAGCGGTCAGTGGGGACTGACCGATTTGCAGGGGCAGGTCGTGGCCAGAATGGCGAAGGCCGGCCGCGGCTCTCCGCAAGCGTCGGCCTGGCTCTATCGGCAACGCATGCGTCCAACGGCACAGCCCGCCATGCAATACGTCCAGAGCCCGCGCCACCGGTTGGAAGTGGAGCACTTTTCTTATCGCGCGCAGCTCGAGCGTTTGGTCAGCGGCATGGATCGGCGACTGCGCCACGCTTGATTCCCGTGACGGAATTGAAGTCAACTACTTGGGGGGAACGGGCGGTGGGCTGCCGAACAGGCCTTCGAGACCGCGGCTAAGACCGTCGGTGATCACGGCTTGGGCCGTGTTTTCCACAATGCGGCCGATGATCGTGTCGATGGCGCGGGCGTCAAATTGCGGCCGCTCGACAGTGCCTCTCAGTGGAATCGCAAGCGGCGTGCGAAGCAGTTGTGCCACCACAGGAAGGGTGCCGGCGATGTCGCCCCGCAACGCCACCTCCACAACCATCGAAAGCGAACCATCCTCGCCGACGCTCCCTCCAGATCGCACCACAAGCTGCCCCATTTCCATCACAAGTCCTTCGTGCCACAGCCTACGCTCGACCATCTTCACTCGTACCGGATCTGGCCGCACTCGCAAGAGAACTACTTTGTCGCCAAATGCAAAACGTGGATCGATGATTGATTGCAGTTTGACGATCAAGTTCACCAGCGGCTGGGTTTGGGGGCCGGGTGTGACCTCAAGATTTTCAAAGATGAGCTGCCCGGACATTTCTCCACCAAATGGATCGCCTAGCGGCACTCTCGCACCAGCCACATCCACGCTCACAACGCCTTGCGTGTGGGCCGCATGGCCCAACAGCGGCGTCGACCAAGCAATCCATTGATCGCACAAGCGGCTCGAAAGCGCGACGCGATCGATGATGCGACCCGGCGGTACGATCAACTCACCCGGCGGGGGCAACAACCGCACCCACGGCGCCCCACGGAGACGGCCTCCAGACGCTGCGATCTCAAACGGTCCTATCGCTAACTGCCCTTCGAAAAGCCGCACGGCCATCTCGCCTGATTCAATCCGAAAGCCATCCATATCGGCAGCCGTCCAGGCAGTCGATGTGTCGATGGAAATACCCCGCAGCCATTCGGCAAGGAGTCCCTCCTGCGGCCGCTTGGGAGATAGAACAGGCAACGCGATGCGAGTATGCGTACCAGCATTGATGCCCTCGCTTGAGTCGCGCACTTTCGATAGCCAGTCTGTCGGCATCGGGAGCGAATGGTTTTCAGGAGGTTGAGGCTCTGCGCTGCTGGGCACTGGCTGACCGGCCATCGCAACGTGGGGCACACTTCCCAAAGGACCCCGGATCGCAAAAGGCCGCGGGCCGCCTCCGGCGACTTGCAGCCTGCCACCCGTCCAAGGCGTCAGCAACTGCGACATGAGTTGCCAGTCGTACGTCACCGTGCCGCCCAGTTCAACCAGACGCTTGGCGGAGAGTTCGCCGACGCTGCCGGTGGCCGCGACAGCGATCGTAGACGATTCCAGCGAGAGCTTGTTGATGATCATCCTGTCGGCAAACGTTGAGCCAGCACGTGCGTCTGGTGAATGCGTGATGCCCCTGGTGACCTCCAACACAACTTTCGCGTTGGGTTCGGCCCACACCTGCCGCGATGGCACGTCGCCAGAGTTGCCCGGAGTCTTGTCCGTCGCCGCGCTCGACAATGTCAACTGGCTCCCTGTGGCCTCGACGAGCACGTTCAAACCCGTTGGGGTATCGAGGATCTCTACAGTGCCCCACCCACGACCGCCCGCCGGCCAACGTGAAGCCGTCGGTATCGATACGAGCCATTTTTCGATCCGCCCGATGTCTGCCTGCCACTGCGTCTTGCCTCGCAGACGAGCAAGCCCGTCCCAGATCGTTTCATTTCCCATCGCATTCAGAGCCGGCGGCAGGATCACAAAGCCACCCGTGCGGAGCGACACGGTGGCGGTAAGGATTTCGGCCGATGAGATCTCGACCCGACCGGTTCCCGGGTTCAAGACGCCGGCGGCACTGGCCACCACACGAGGCTCGCTGATGTGCCGGCCGCCAAAAGAGGCGGCCAACTTTTCAATTTCACAGCCCGCCCGCTCGATTTGCCATGCGTTGTCTCGTGCGGCCAAAGCAGCGGAGGCTTTCACTTTGCCGGTGAGTGTGAGCGTGTCGATGCCCTGGCCACTGCCTTCAAAGCTGCCAGCCGTGGCGCGGGTCATCGCGGCTGTCATCCCTGCGAATCTGGCGTGCCAACGCCCCAGATCGCCCACCAACGACCAATCGGCTGACACGCCCTGCGACTGCGGCGCGGGCCGCATCCACGGCACAGCCGACTGGCCACTGGCCCATCCGGCGGCATAGTCCACGAGGGTTCCGCCAGTCAGCGTCATCTCTAGTTTGTCATCGCTGGAGGAAACCACGCCGTGCAGCGTGTCGATGAGCATTGCCCCACCGGCCATACTGCCTGTCCCCTCTGCTTCCAGCGTGATTTCATCATCCCGCCACTCAGGCTGCCCTGCGGCCACCAACTCAAACGCAGAAAGACTGGCTGAAATCTTCGCCGTCGCAGCACCACCGTCTGTAAGTCGTTGGATGTCGACCTGACCGCGGGCTGTGCCGGCGAGCGTCAACGCCTTGATGTCGAGCACCTCGGAGGCCTCCTGCACGAGTTTGCCAAGGTCTACAGTCCACTGCATGTGAGATGTTTCAGCTGTACCAGATGCCTCCACTTCGACAGCCGAAGAGGCAATCCGTGCCTCTTCAATGCGGAGGCGATCGCCTTGCGCGGGCCCTCGCCGGCCCCGCAGCCAGGCGGTGAATGGTTCATTCCAACGCAACTGCCGCTCTCCCTGAACGGCCGCCAGATCGCGCGATGTGGTCCGTACCTCCAGCACGCGCTCGCCGCCGTCGGGGTGGGATGCAGCAGACACCTGGAGCTGTCCAGCCAGCACGCGCACGTCGGGTCGCACCTTCAATCCACCTGGAATCGCAAGCGATGCGGCCGCAAGGTCGATGTCGGCAGCCAACGCAAAATCGTCGCCAATGATCGCCTCGGCCCATTCCCAAACACTGCCCTGCGGAATCCCTATGCGCCCCGAGGCTTCCGCTTTCAAGAGCGGAGAAGACACCTTCAGGTTCCGGATCGTCAGCATCCGGCCGTCGATCGTGACATCCAGCGGCATTTCACAGCGATCCAGCGTGACCAGTTCGGCGAGTGTATCGCAACGGCACAGGGCCAACTGGGATCCCGCGATCATGCCCGTCACCTGCGTGCCAGGCTGCATCGTGCGAGTGCCGGCAGCAACCGCCTGTTCGCCCGGTGCGGCCGGGAGCGTGATGTCCAATCGCACGTCTGCCAAACCGTCGAGCAGGTGTGGTGTGTCGAATCGGGTAGCCAGCACGCTGGATACTCCCAGCGGCAAGCGGTTGGTCGTGATCGAGAGCGTGCGAGCGGAGTCGTGATCTATTCCAGCAGGAGATGACACCGAGCAGCCGCCGTCTCGCGATACCGTCGCCATTGCGCCAGCCGCAATCGTCGTGCGATCCAGCCGCGACGAGGAGACTGCGGCTGTCGCAGCAAGAGGCAGACCGCTTGGAACCGCGGCCAATGTGCGTGCTGCGGCTGGGGCATGCAGCACCCGTCCCGATACAGTCCAGCCGGCGAGCGTTGCATCGCTGCGAACGGTTCCAGCGACAATCAGTTCGCTCATGCGCCAGGCGTCCCGCCGCTCCAGATCGACCAGATCGACGGTCGTATCAACCACTTCTAATTCGAATGACATCGGCGAGGATGCCACGCGGGCACTCTGGGCCAGCCACGGCGCCAGAATATCTTCGATGCCGCTCCCGCCTCGCCGCACTTCCACCATCGCCTCGCCGCCCACCAGTCGCACCGTGCCCAGATGCGTCGGATCAATCGCCAAAGCGAGGAGTCCGCGGTCGATCAGCATGCGTTGCACCGTCACGACCACACGCCCGGAACGGTCGCAGAGCACGAGATCTCTGTATTCGATCCCACCCAGCCACGTCCACGTGGCCGCGCGGCTCGACACCCGGCCGTCGATTCCTTGAAATGCCGCCTCCAGCGGCCTGTCTCGCAGGTGCGTGAGCACTACAACCGTGGGCGCAATCCACACGACCCCACCGCCCACGGCCAATGCCGCCAACGAGAAGACGGCCCACCGTCGCCGCGGCCGACCTGCGTCTCTGAGTGATCGGGAATATCGCGTCACCATAAGCCGCGCAGTATAGAAGTCATCCGTCGTTTTTTTGAAGGCGAGAATTGATCCGGTGGAAGTCTGCCCACGTGTCGACATCACAAAATGAGTCGCCGTCCGGATCAACAGCGGCTATTTCTGGTTCGCACAGAAAACGCACGGCCCCTGGATCGGCAGCGTGGATCTGCTCGAGCAGCCCCCGAGGATCGCAGCGGCCACTGCCCAGATATGCCTGAATCGTTGCGAGCAACTCCGGTCGCAGGGCCGACACGAGCACCTGCCGATATCCGCCCACCACTGGCACCACCCAGAGCGGCGTGTCCCTAGCAGAGTGGGCCTTGGGGGAAGTCTGTTGGCCTGCGCGTGCTCCTTCTGCACACCCCAACGCCTCGCACAACAACCGCACCACTGCTGGCCGCAGCAGCGGCACATCGCACGACACAATCACAGCCACCTCAGGAGGCGTTTGGCCTGCACGACGACGAGCCTCCAGAACGCATCCCATCCCGTCGGCAATGCCCGCCAGCGGCCCCGCGCCAGGCAGCGAATCTCGCACCACGATCACGCCGCTGGGCAGAGAAGGCAACTCCTGGAGCGGGGCTGCCACCACGATCACCTCGGCCACTTCCGTAGCCACAGCCAGGCACACCCGCTCCACAAACGTCTGGCCAGCCAGTGTGAGAGTCGCTTTGTCGCTCCAAGCGTTCATGCCTGTCATGCCTGTCATGCCTGTCATGCCTGTCACGCCTGTCATGCCCGCTGCTTGCATGCGTCGCGACGCTCCCCCCGCCAACACAATGCCAACCCTATTGTTTGCAGGCATTTTCAAACCTGCTCACGCCAGAAAGCGGGCGATGCGGGCGAGTCCTTCGGTGAGCTTGTCCTCTGCTGCTGCAAACGACATCCGCACATGCCCCTCGGTACCAAACGCACTCCCAGCCACCAACGCCACGTGTTCCCGCTCCAGCAATGCCTCGCACCACTGGGCACTCGTGGTGGGACCAAGCACTGTGCCTCCTCCGGCCGCCGAGCGAGCCAGAGCCTGTCGAATATCAAAGAAAGCGTAAAATGCGCCGCCGATCTGTGGCAGCCGCACGCCTGGAATGGCCGTGAGTTTTCGAACGACCAAATCCCGTCGCGATTGAAACGCCCTGCACATCTCGGCCACGCACTCTTGCGGGCCGGTGAGCGCAGCCACGGCAGCATGCTGGCTCACGCTGCACGGATTACTCGTCTCCTGGCTCTGCAGATTGCCCATCGCCTTGGCCAACGGCTCTGGGGAGATCGTCCAGCCGATCCGCCACCCGGTCATCGAGTAGGTTTTGCTCACGCCGGCCACCACCACCGTCCGTTCCTCGAGGCCAGGCCGGAGCGTTGGAAATGAAACGGCCTGTCGCCCATCGAACACCAATTGGTCGTAAATCTCGTCGGCTACGACAGCCAAATTGGCCTCGATCGCACAGTCGGCCAACGCCCGCAGTTCGTCGCCGGAATAGACCACGCCAGTGGGATTGCTCGGCGAGCACAGCAGCAGCATCCGCGTGCGCGGCGTGAGGGCGGCCCGCAACGCCTCCGGGCGCAGCTTGAAATCGTCCTCGATCCTCGTTTCCAAGAGTACAGGGATGGCGCCGGAAAGCTTGATGAGTTCCGCATAGCTGACCCAGTAGGGGGCCGGCACAATCACCTCGTCTCCCTCGTCCAAGAGCGATACGCAGACGTTGTGCAACGCGTGCTTGGCTCCACACGAAACCACCACCTGCGCAGGGGTCACCGTGAGTCCTGTGCGGCGAGAATAGTCGGCTGCGACAGCCTTGCGGAGTTCTGGGATGCCGGCGGCTGGCGTGTATTTTGTTTTGCCTGCACGGATCGCCGCCTCGGCCGCCTGGCAGATGTGCCCGGGGGTGGGAAAGTCGGGTTCGCCGACCGAAAGATCGATCACGGGGATGCCCGAGGCGGCCATCAAAGAGGCTTTGGCGGCCATGGCCAGCGTAGCGGATGGTTCCAGCGACGCCATGCGCCGCGCCAGATGCAAACTGGCTTGCAGACCGTGTGGCGATTCCATGCTCTGTTTCAAAATCTCCTACCCGTGCTTGACGACTCTGGTCATGACCAGAATGATACCAAGCCTCGCCACCATTCCCAGCGCCCTTGGCGCACGTGCTACCCCAGGAATCGACGCATGCCATCCCGACCGCCAGGCCGCACGCACACAAAACAGCCCGCTCCCGGGCAACCCGCCACCAGACAGCGCATCGGACTGTGGATCATCGGAGCCAAGGGTGGGGTGGCGACCACCGCAATGACAGGCTTGGCTGCGCTGGGCCGCGGTGCGATCCAACCGATCGGCTTGGTGACCTCGCTTGACCCGTTCACTCAGCTTGATCTCGTGAGCTTTGATGAGATCGTTGTGGGCGGCCACGATATTCGCGCTGGACGATTGGCCGAAGAGGCTCGCCGCATGTGGGTTGAAAGCCGGGCCATCTCTCCAGAACTCCTCGACAGCAGTGCCGATTATTTTGCCTCCGTGGAATCAAGGCTGCGACCCGGCACGGTGGTGGCTGCCGGCGAGAAGATCCACGAACTGGCCGACGCTTCAATCGCTGCCCGCGTGGAAACACCCCGCGCAGCGGTGGCCAGAATCCGGACCGATATCGAGGCGTTTGCCGCAGCCGAACGGTTGCGGCATGTTGTGGTCGTGAATCTTGCGTCGACGGAACCGCCGCCAGAGTTGCCGATTCCAATCGAATTCAAAACCGTTGAGTCGCTGCTCGACGATCCGAAAAAATGCCCACTTCCTGCCAGCAGTCTGTATGCCTTAGCAGCCTTTGAGGCCGGAGCCTCGTACATCAACTTTACTCCCTCCACGGGCGCCACCCCTGCGGCCATGCAGCAGGCGGCGATCGACCGCCGGGTGCCCCACGCCGGCTGTGACGGCAAAACTGGGGAGACGCTTCTCAAGAGCGTGTTGGCCCCGATGTTTGCAGCCCGCAATCTGGATGTGATGAGTTGGGTGGGGCACAACATTTTCGGCAACATGGATGGCAAGGTGCTGGACGACCCACGCAACAAAGCAACGAAGGTGCGAAGCAAAGACCACCTGCTGGCCAGCATCCTGGGCTACCCTCCCCAGACGCACGTATCGATCGAATACATCAAAAGCCTCGGCGACTGGAAGACAGCATGGGACCACGTTCACTTTCGAGGATTTCTGGGCACGCCGATGACGTTCCAATTCATATGGCAGGGGTGCGATTCCATTCTGGCAGCACCGCTTGTGATCGATCTGGTGCGTTTGGTGGAACTCAGCCAGCGCAAGGGCGAATACGGTGCCATTCCATGGTTGGCCTGCTTCTTTAAGAGCCCGCTGGCGGTTGCAGAACAAGATTTCTCAAAGCAATTTGCTCTTTTGGAGACGTGGGCGGCCCAACAGGCTCGAGCAGAACATGCCGGTGGACCACACGAGGCTGGTCAGATCGTCTCAAGGTGATCCAACGTGATCGAAAAAATCCTGAAAATATTTTAAAACTTCTCTTGACAGTTTTCCTTCTCATCATCCACAACTCTTCTGTGTGACGGTTGAGTGCTGCTTGGGCACCCCGCACAAACGAACGAGCGAGTGAACAAAACTAGTTTGAAACGTCGATCGATCCCTACGATAGAGTGCCCGAGGGATTGATCGTGTGTTGCGTGTCCGGGCATTCGTGGCAAGGAGCCATATCGATGGCAAAGAAGAAGAAGAAGGCCGCCAAGAAGGTTGCCAAGAAGAAGAAGGGCCACGGTTAGTCCTTCGCCCGACTGCATGGCTCTCCTTGAGTTGCTTCTTTGAGGCACCTTTCTGAGTCACCAGTTGGGCACTGTCCAGCGTTCAGACGAGAAAGGCCGGCCCGGGCCCTTGGGCGCCCGGGCCGGCCTAATTTTGCGCCATACCCACTGGAAGTGCGTTGGGAAGCGAGGGCCTTGCACGCGGCTTTTTGAGCGTCTTGAGCCCTTTTTGTGGCTGTTTTTGGTTCGATTTTGGTTGTGCATGCACACGCGATGGAGACTCTCTGGCCCATGCCTTCCACCGCCCCTCATGGAGATGGCTTTCGCCCTCTCTCCCGAGCCCCTGCCGGGCGCGGCGACTTTGTGCTGGTCACCTGCCAAGGTGGCGCAGAGGCTGCACTGTGCCGGCGGCAGGAGGAGATTCTGCCGCTGATGAAGAAAGGGGCGTGGCGGCGTGGCGTTGTGACGTTTCGATTGCCCACCCCAGCATCTGGTGAGCCGACCTTTGATCCTCCCGACGATTTTAATCCCGATCTTATTTTTGCGAGGGCTGTGATCCGTTCGTATGGACAGGTGTCGGGGGCCGACGACTCTGAGCGGATCCAGAAGTTGCTAGCTCTTACGGGGCCTGCCGACTGGAACAACGTCCACGTCTGGCAGCGAGACTACCGCACAGAGGTCTCGCCGGTTGCCATTCGCTCGGCCCTGATCGCCTCGCTTACCGCCCAGTCGCGGCCTGCCGAACCGGCTCTCGGGTCCCGCGTCGAATCCTCACTTCAAACAGCGATCGATCAGCCCATGGCTCGGCCCGGCGATCTCGTTCTGGATTGCATGATTGATTCTGCTGATCGCTGGTGGGTGGGCTGGCACCGTGCAGCCTCGCCCTCAAGCTGCTGGCCTGGTGGCATCCATCTTGTCAGCCTGCCGGCAGACAAGGTATCGCGGGCATGGCTCAAACTGGACGAGGCGTTGGCCACGTTTGATCTGACACTGCGGCCAGGCACCCGGGCAGTGGAGCTGGGGGCGGCGCCCGGCGGGGCATGCCAGCGACTTCTCGAAGCGGGCTTGAGCGTCGTGGGAATCGATCCGGCGCTCGTTGACACCCGCGTCGCCGCGCTCAAAAACTTTGAGCAGTGGCGGATGCGCGCCAGGGATGTCCGGCTGAAAAACTTCCGGGGGTTTGATTGGGTTGTGGCCGACATGAATATCGACCCCACCAGCACGCTTGAATCCATCGGTCGCATTGTCACCGCCTCTGGTGTGCGGCCGGAAGGGATTATCGCCACGCTGAAACTGCCTGAGTGGTCCCGGGCGGATTCCTTGGGGGATTGGCTCAAACTCTTTGGGCAATGGGGCTACAGCCCTCGGGCAAGGCAGCTTTCGACCGGCGGGCGGGAAGTGTGCGTGGTGGCACTTAAGTCTGCGGGTCCGGCTGGGCGTCGCCGCGCCACACGGCCGCCGGGTCGGTAAGGCTGCCCGAGGCCAGATGCAACCGGCCAGCCACCGTGTCCACGACAAGAGCGCCTGTGGTATCGATGCCACAGCAGCGGCCGGTTATTTTTTTCCCCGCTCCACGAAACACAGTCACATCCTCACCCGTCAAAGAGCACAACGGCCGATAGCGAGCGATGAGCCGGCTGGCGTCCGTCTGGATCTCGTTGAGCAGTTCAAAAAATCGAGGCAGAAATTCGACCAGAAGCGTTTCTCGTGGCAGCGTTCTGCCGACGGTATCGGGGAGCGTCGCAACTCTGTGGCGGATGGCCTCTGGGGCTCCTGTGGCCGTGCCGGTTGTGTTGACCCCGATTCCAAAAATTGCGCGGCCGCTGGGGGCCGTCTCCACCAAGATGCCGGCCAGTTTTCGGCCTCGCGATTCAACGTCGTTGGGCCAACGCACCCGAGGCGTGGTGAGAGGCTCAAGCGCCGCCAATGCTTCGGCCATCGCCACTCCGCAGGCCAGCGACCACACAGGTTGCGGCTGCGACTGCCCCAGCCAGCGGGCATCGATGACAACGCTCGCCGTCAGGCTCCCAGGGGGCTGCCACCACCTCGCGCCTTGGCGTCCACGCCCGAGCGTCTGCCGATCAGCCACGACGGCCGCGGGCAAAAGCACGTCGGGATCGATGGCCAGTGCTCTGGCCCAATCCATCGTGGAGGCCACTTCTAATTGATGGTGAAACGCCGCCAGCCCAGTCCGTTCCAGCATGGCGCTGCGGCTGATCGGGTCGGCGGTTGCATCGGCTGGTGTTGGCTGTGGGAACGGCATGGGGGCCTAGCGTGGATGGCAAAACTGAAGCAGCAGTCTGGCACGCCCGAGTTGTCGTGCCAAAGGCATCATTGGCCAGACTGGCACATCGAGCGTCTTGGACTGTGCTGAGGCACCGGCCTGGAGGGCCGAAGTGAACCTCCAGCGAGAGGACGCGGGCTAGTTCCTGTGCCTCGCGTACGAGTGAACTCTGGAGTGGAAATGGGGCAGGAGCGGTAGTTGACACAAGATCGGTGCCTTGCGCCTTGACTGCGGCTTGAGACCGACGCCCTGCGACCTTGACCCTCCGCTCATCCGCGCGGTACCCACCATACGTGTTCCGGCAGTATTTGTACGCCGCATGCACGTCCACCAGTCTCCTATTTTTCCCGTCCGACGGGGCGATCCCTGCGAGGGCTCGCCGAATCAAGTGCGCTTTTTCTGTTGTGTACTGACGTGGTTTTTTGCCATCGCTGCGGTGGCCTGCGCGCGTGCATCCCACGGCCAGACCGTTCAACTGCCACCCCCGGCGGCTTCGTCTCTGGATCGTCTCGCGCAGGCAGGCTCGTATGGAGTGCCGCTCTCGCCGCCACCGCCGGTGTGGGATGCCTACGCGCCACAGGCAGCACAAGTCTTTCCGACTGCACCGGCACCAGCATCGATGGCACCGTCGGCACTCGGAGGGCAGCCAGGCTATCCGGGGTATTCAACGGCCCCGCCGTCGCTGGTGCCCACGCAGGGCACCGCCGGTGGAAATTCCCTTTTTCCATCAGGCTATCCGACACAAAACTCGACATTCCAGCAAACGATGCGAGTCTACCAAGGTGCTCGCGGCAGCTGGGCCTACCTCTTTGGGGATGGTCAAGGAACCAGCGTGGCCGTCAATGAACTCGATACAACCGCCACGTTTGCGCTTCCATTTTTTCACAACTCGCCGGCAAATCTCAAGCACTCTCCGCTGCTCATCACGCCAGGGTTCGGTCTCCAACTGTGGGACGGGCCACAACAAACGGCCACCTCCACAGCGGATCTGCCGCCGAGCACGTTCGATGTGTTCGCCGACACGGCGTGGAATCCTCAGTTCACGCCGCTCTTTGGCGCAGAACTTGGTCTTCGACTGGGTATCTTCACCAACTGGGATGTATTCGTCACGCAGAGTTGGCGTTTGATGGGTCGGGCCGTTGGCACGCTCCAACTCACACCGACGATGCAGGGCAAGGCTGGCATCGTCTATCTCGACCGCAATCAAGTGAAGCTCCTTCCGGTCGTGGGTATGACGTGGGTTCCCGATGCCAACTCTCGCTACGACATTCTCTTTCCAACTCCCAAAGCATCGAAACGCATGACCAACACGGCCAAACACTCCATCTGGGGCTACGTGGGGGGCGAGTACGGAGGCGGCGCGTGGACATTTCGACGCAATACTCCGGGAAATCCCATCTCGGCATTTGACTACAACGACATCCGCGTGACGCTCGGGGCCGAATGGGTGCCACAGGCCCCGACGGGACTCGCCGGCAACGTCGAAGTGGGCTACGTGTTCTACCGTCAACTCTTTTACGTCGATGGACCAGGGCCGCAAATTCAGAATCTCAATAGCACCCTCATGTTGCGTGCTGGCTTGGCCTACTAGGGGAAAACATTGCTTTGCCTCGCGGCCATCTGCTGTGCGTTGTTGTTCAGGCTCAGGCTCAGGCTCTGGTCATTGCTTTTCTCGCTGATGTTGCTCGTGACATGGGGTCTGCTCTGGGGCTCGGGTGATCTGCGGGCCGACGCCCCAGGTGAACAGACTCAAACGAACCATCCGGCGAACGATCCTTCCGATACAATCGTGCCGCTCCCGCCGATCGAGCAAGGTTTCTTCGATCGCATTCGATTTGCGGCGATCGGCGATCCGCAAGATCTCTCCGAGCCACTCTTGCTCGATGACGTCGCGCCGCCTGGCCAGCCGCGCCAGGAATTTGAACCCCCATCTGGCCGCAAACGGCCTCCGGGAGCAAAGCCTGGGATGCTCCAGCAGATTCTCTCCACAGCGACCGAACTCCCCAAGCTGAACTCCGATGGCTTAGGGCTGACGTGGCTGGAAAATTCGATCACGCTGGGCCTCCCCGCCCCCACCGTGGAGTCGCCACTGCTGATCACAACCGGCTTCAGCGGCGTGCTGGTGGATAAGCCCTCGGGCGTGGATCTGCCAAACGAACTCTTCGAGGGGTACGTTCAGGCACGGTGGATGCGAAAATTTGGGGATCGCCTCGGTGTGGATTTGGCGGTAGCTCCTGGCTGGTACAGCGATTTTAAAAATGACACGCCGCAGGCCCTCCGCATCACCGGCCATGGATTTGGAGCGTGGGAGGCCCGCAACGATCTGCGGGTCGTGGCTGGGCTCATCTACTTGGATCGCTACGACGTCAACATGCTGCCGGCCGGCGGACTCATCTGGACGCCCGCCGACGACAAGCGTTTTGAACTGATTTTCCCACGTCCGCGTCTGGCCTGGCGAGTGGCCGAAACCAAACGCGCCGCGCAGTGGATCTATCTGGCGGCTGAATTCGGCGGCAATCAGTGGGCGATGCAGTCGAGCACTGGCCACAATCAGGTGGTTGTCATGCGAGACTACCGTTTCTTGGCTGGATGGGAGCGGAGGCCAGCGAATCTCGGCATCACGTGGCGGCTGGAGACCGGCTGGGTGACCGGCCGAACGGTGCAGTATTACGACTCCACCGACGCGCAGTTCTATCCCTCCGACACATTCCTCGCCCGCGCGGGGGTGTGGTATTAATTGGCAACGCTGTTAGCGTGCGGCTGATCCAGCGATTCCCACCGTGCAAATGCGACTGCCAATCGCTGTTGGACCGATTCCAAGCGGGCCTGTTCGCGGGCCAACGCATCGCCACTCTGGCGATAGAAATCGGGCTGAGCCATGGTGGCGTGGATCTCGGCCACCTCGCGCTCAAGCTTTTCGATCACAGCCGGGAGCGATGCGAGTTCTTTTTGCTCTTTGAATGAGAGCTTGCGTTTTGTGGAAGCAGCAGCGGGACTCGGCGTGGCCTTCGACCTATCGACTCGAGCCGCCGCTCGCGGAGGATCGGCGGCTGCCCCCCGCTGCCGTAGCCAGTCGTCGTAGCCACCCACATATTCCTTGACGTTTCCATCGCCCTTCTCACCGCCATCCTCGGGCTCAAAGACGAGTGTGCTCGTGACCACATTGTTGAGAAACATTCTGTCGTGGCTCACCAACAGCACGGTGCCCGAGTAGTCGACGAGGCGCTCTTCCAAGAGTTCGAGTGTTTCTGCGTCGAGGTCATTGGTTGGTTCGTCCAGCACAATGACATTGGCGGGCTTTGCGAAAAGCCTCGCCAGCAACACGCGGTTGCGTTCGCCACCCGATAGAAATCGCACCAGCGTGCGGCCTCGTTCGGGGCTGAAGAGAAAATCCTGCAAATAACCAATAATATGCCTCGGCTCACCGTTAATTTTCACGGTCTCAGACCCGTCGCTCACGTTGTCGGCAACCGTCTTGTCGTCGTCGAGTTGTTCTCGCAACTGGTCGAAGTAGGCGATCTGCAGGTTGGTTCCCATCCGCACGCTGCCCTCGGCGGGCTGAAGCTTCCCCAAGAGCAACCGCAGCAGCGTCGTTTTCCCAGCTCCGTTTGGGCCGATGATCCCGATCTTGTCTCCGCGCATCACGGTGGTCGAAAAGTTCCGGAGGATCGTCAGCGGGCCGTGGCAAAAAGACACTCCTTCCACGGCAGCCACCAAGGCGCCGCTTCGCTGGGCATCCTGAATGTGAAGTTGCACCTTGCCGACGGCATTCCGGCGGTCGCTACGAACGCTTCGCATCGTTTCGAGGGCTCGCACACGCCCTTCATTCCTGGTCCGACGGGCCTTGATGC
>QWQH01000068.1 GCA_003670915.1 Planctomycetota bacterium
ACTGTGGCGGCTAAAAGCCACTTTGGAAACCTCGGTGCCGGGAGTGGTGTTGTGGAATGCATTGCCAGTATTTTGGCGATGCAAAAGGGGCAACTGTTTCCGTTGCTGAATTACCAAACACCTGACCCAGACTGCCAGATTCGTCCCGCTTTGGCAGGTGATCCTGCGGGAGATGTGTTTCTCTCTTCTGCGGTGACTCCTCAGGGACAGGCCGGCTGCGTTGTGATTCGGGGCTGGAGCCTACCAGCCTAAAAGCAGGTCTCTTCGACGGATCCAGTCCCCGCATGGCGAGGAGTGCGGCGGGGAGAGGCCACCTGCTTGACAGTCGCACGCAGGTGCTTTAGCCTGCTGGGCTTGCGTCGAGAGAGTGGCCTTTTGATGCTGCCTTTTTGTTTCGCTTTGTGGTCCACAGGTACGCTCCCGAATACGCCCGGACATCCTCAGGGTGTTTTCGAGGGCGTTTCGGTTTCTTTGTTCGGTGTCGAATGACTGCCGAAAGTTTCGTAGGATTGCGTAAGAATCGCCGCTCGAGAACCCCATGAAGCCAGAAGAAATTCTTCGCATCGTCGATGCCATCCATCGCGATAAAAATATCGATAAAGAGATCGTCTTTCAGGCGATAGAGTCCGCGCTCGTCACGGCCCTGACCCGGCAGTATGGGGAAGAATCCGTGATCAGCATTCTGATTGACAGGGCCGACGGCAAGCTCACCGGCTCTCGCGATGGCGCCGAGATCGACACGCAGGAATTATCTGGCCGAATCGGTGCCCAGACTGCCAAGCAGGTGATCATTCAAAAGATCCGCGAGGCCGAACGCGATTCAATCCACGATGAATTTGAGGAGCAGATTGGCCAGATGGTGTCTGGGGTTGTGGCCCGCTTTGAGGGTTCCACGGCCACGGTGACGCTCGGCCCAAACGAGGCGATCCTGCCCAGGAGTGAGCAGATCCCAGGTGAAACCTATCATCCCAACGAGCGGATTCGCGCCACGATCTTTGAGGTGAGGAAGGTAGGCAGTCGCGTCAAGATCATCCTCTCTCGCATACGCCCGCAGTTGGTGCAGCGGTTATTTGAGCAGGAAATCCCAGAGATTGCCGATGGTGTCATTGAGATACGCGCCATTTCGCGAGAGCCTGGGTACCGCAGTAAAGTGGCTGTGATCAGTTCGGATGCGCGTGTGGATTGCGTGGGTGCCTGTGTCGGCGTACGAGGCAACAGAATCAAGAACATCGTCGAGGAGCTTGGCGGCGAGCGGATCGATATCGTGCGATGGAGCGACGATCTGCAGTTGCTGGTGCCGAATGCGTTGCAGCCTGCCGAGGTGGACGAAGTGATTCTGTGCCAGATGTTGGGTCGCGGCATTGTTTTGGTGAAGGAAGACCAGTTGTCACTGGCCATCGGGCGGCGAGGGCAAAATGTGCGTTTGGCCAGCAAGCTCTGCGGCTGGGATATCGAAATCATGACCCGAGAGGAGCTCGACCAGCAGATCGAGCGAGCTGTTACTGGTTTCTCTTCGATCGAAGGGCTCAGCGACGCAACTGCGGAGCGGCTGGTTGGCGAAGGCTTTCTTTCCTACGACGATCTCTCAATCATCGAGCCTGATGACTTGATGGAGATGGGTGGAATTACTGCCGAAACTGTCGAGAAGATTGTGAACGAAGCAGAGAAGCGGGCCGCAGTAGCCGAGGTGGTGGCTGCGGATGCTCGTCGCGTGCAGCGGGAGCACGATCGGGTTGAGAAGGCAACGGCGGATGCCGATGCTGCCGATCGCGTGGCCGCAGAACACGAATCAGCCACGCAGGCAGCCGTTCTAGGCGACGGCTCGTCGGTAGCCGCGCAGGACGAGGAATCGCTGCTCGCAGAGGAAAGCCAAAGCCTTGCGGGAACGATCCCGGCTACCTCCGGAAAGAGTGGTAGTATGGCCAGTGGTGAGCCGATTGTGCCTAGCAGCAGTTCTGTGTTGGGCAGCAACTCATAAAAGCTCTGGTGAAGAGCAAAGAGGCTGGGCAGGTTTTTTGGGTGTCTTAAGAGGTTGGGCTTGGCGATTCGTATTTACACACTGGCCAAAGAATTCAAAATTGACAGCAAGGAGCTGGTCGATCTCTGCACGCGCGCCGGGATTCATGACAAGGGCTCCGCTCTGGCCAGCATGACCGACGAAGAGGTCGCCAAGCTCAAGGAATTTATTGCTGGGAAATCGCGTCCTGCGGAAAGGCCGGCGGCTCCAGCGGGTTCGGGGAGTAGGGGCTCGGAAGGCCGCGGCCCCGCGATCAAGCCAACCGTCGGCAAGCCCCCTTTGACGAGGGCTTCCGGTGGCCCAGCTCCGATCAAACTGTCAGGAAAAACCTCGGTGACCGATTCGCTCCCGTATGCGGAAGGGTCGTCGCCGGCAGGTGCTGCTCCCGGACAGACAGGTGCTGCCGCAGCACTCAAGCGAGAAGACTACATCGCTCCGGCGGGCGTGGTTGTGCGAGGCCGAGTCGCGGATATTTCCCAGCCCAAAGCCGGTGAGTCGCGTCCTGCTGGACCGCGGTCTGGTGGAGACGGCCCCCGGCCGGTTCCGCGGCCGGCGTTTAAGCTTTCACCCTTGCCGGCCGCGTCCAGGCCGCCGGTGTCCCGTGGGCCACAGGAGCCTGTTGCTCAAAAACCCGACGTAAAATTACCGCTGGATGCGATTCGCAGCGCGAAGGCGGGGGGCTCGAAGCCGTTGGCCGACCACATGCGCAAGCACGAGCAGCGTCAGGCAGACGGCGATCGTTCACGCTCTGCTGCGGGCACTGGGCTGCGGGGCGGCACTCGCGGGGGGCCTGGAATGATGCCCGTGCCGCCTCCGATGGAGCCGGGCGTTCGGCCGCGGCGAACGCCATCCAAGGCTCAGCCAGGCGCAAATAAGCCGGACGATCTGTTGGCTGGACGGGATGCCCGACAACTCAACAGAAAGCGAGTTTCTGGGGCTCGCGGCATTGGCGGCGATGACGATGAAAGGGGGATGCGGCGGCGGCGTGGGGCGAGGCAGCGGAAGGGTTCTACGCTGTCGACAGCTGCGCCCCGCAAGACGAATGCTGCCATTGCGGTGCCCTGCACGGTGCGTGCATTTTCTGAGGCTATTGGTGTCTCTGCCAGCGAAGTGCTTAAAAAGCTCTTGGCTTTTGGGATGGGGACAATGCCTAGCATGGGATCGATGCTGGATCGCGACACGGTTGAACTACTGGCAGCCGAAATGGGCGTTGAGCTGGATGTCAAAACAGCCGAAGATTTAGAGAAGGAGTTGCTCGTTGGGTTTGACGCCGTTGACGAGGATGCCTCGCTGCAGGTGTCGAGGGCTCCTGTCGTGACGTTTCTGGGCCACGTGGATCATGGCAAGACATCGCTCTTGGGAAGGATTTTGGGCTTTGATGCCGCTGCGGGAGAAAGCGGTGGCATCACGCAACACATTCGCGCCTACACGGTTCAACGCAACGGCAAGCCAATCACGTTTGTAGATACACCGGGGCACGAGGCCTTCACTCAGATGCGTGCGCGGGGTGCCAATGTCACCGACTGTGCCGTGCTGGTTGTGGCTGCCGACGACGGATTAATGCCTCAAACGGAAGAGGCGATCAGCCATGCCAAGGCTGCTGGAGTGCCGATCGTTGTGTGCATTAATAAGATCGATCTGCCGGGAGTCGATGTCCAGCGGATCTATCAACAGATGGCTGCCAATGAACTCTTGCCCACGGAGTGGGGCGGCGAGACGGAGGTTGTAAAAACAAGTGCCCTCACTGGCGAGGGCGTCGATCACTTACTCGATACCCTGCTCACGATCGCGGAAGTCCACGACCTGCGTGCCAATGCCGATCGCCATGCGGCGGGTGTCTGCTTGGATGCATCCATTCACGAAGGGCGTGGTGTGATGGTGTGCCTGCTCGTTCAAAAGGGAACCTTACGGGTGGGCGATGCAATTGTCTGCGGCGAGGCCAGCGGCCATGTGAAGTCGATGCTCCAGACGCTTGGTAAGCGAAAGATTGCGGCAGTCGGCCCATCGCAACCTGTGCTTGTGAGTGGCCTCGACATTGCCCCCGGTGCAGGAGACCGCTTCCAGGTGGTGGAGTCGATCGCCATGGCCCGCGAGGTGGCGATCAAGCGAAGCAACATCCGTCGCCACAGTAGTCTGCTGAGCGCCCCTGTGCACGTAACCCTAGAAAATCTGCTCGATCGGCTCGGCACTCAAAAAACTCCGACGCTCAACTTGATCCTTCGGGCCGACGTGCGAGGTTCGATCGAGGCAATCCAAAAGGAGCTCACAAAGCTCGACCATCCCGAGGTCAAGATCCGAATTCTTCAAGCAACCGTGGGTGGCATCACGGAGGCCGATGTGCAACTGGCCGATGCTTCTGATGCAGTGATTATTGGTTTTAATGTTGTGCCCGATGAACGGGCTCGCGTTCTGGCGGATGATCGCGGCGTGCAGGTTCGCCGGTATGAGATCATCTATCAGGTGACAGACGACCTCAAGAACGCGTTGGAAGGGATGTTGGCTCCTGAAAAACGAGAGGCACAACTCGGCCGCGCCGTTGTGCAGCGAACCTACGCCATCAGCCGCTTGGGCGTGATTGCCGGTTGCCGAGTGATTGCTGGGGTGATTGCAAGGAACGCACGTTTGCGAGTGATTCGCGACAGTCGCATTCTTGGAGATTACGGACTCGAGTCACTCAAGCGAGAAAAAGATGACGCCCGCGAGGTCCGAGACGGCTTGGAGTGCGGTATCAAGCTGGCGGGGTTTAACGACATCAAAGAGGGCGACATCTTTGAGTGCTATCGAATTGAAGAAGTCGCGCGGACGCTCTCGTGACCATACGAAGACAGCTTAAGGCGGCTGAGGCAGTGCGGGAAGTGGTAAGCATGGCCATTTTGACGCAAGTGCGCGATCCACGGGTGCAAAATATCACGGTGCTGGGGGTGGCAATGTCTTCCGACATGCGTACAGCCACCGTGCGTGTTTCGGTGATGGGCAGCCCGGCCAAGCAAACCCTTGCCCTGCGAGGACTGGCCAATTCAGCCGGGTTTTTGCA
The DNA here is from genome assembly GCA_003670915.1 of Planctomycetota bacterium. GTDB lineage: Bacteria > Planctomycetota > Planctomycetia > Pirellulales > UBA1268 > BAIKAL-G1-2R. The sequence continues at coordinate 5,052 of QWQH01000068.1, forward strand.
GTCCCTGATCGCCAAGCGGATCGAAACACGGTATACCCCCCGTTTGAAATTCGAATTGGACGGCGGCGTGAAGCAGTCGATTGAGATCGCTTTGATGCTCGAGGCTGTGCTGCCGCCGGAACCAGTTGATTCCCAAGAAGATCCAGAGGAAAAGGTATGAGTTCGTCAAGCCGTCAGCAGCTCGTCGGAAAAATGCACAAGGCACTGAGGTCGCAGTATAAACCGGTCGTTCCCAATACGAACCGATCTGTGCTTGAACAGGTACTGTTTGCCTGCTGCCTTGAAAACGCCCCCTACGATGTTGCCGAGAAGGCGTTGGCTAGGCTCGGAGTCAACTACTTCGATCTCAATGAAGTCAGGGTGACAACGGTCGCCGAGTTGGCCGAAACGCTGCACGACCTCCCCGATCCGGCGCAGGCTTCGCTGGCGCTGCGTCGGGTATTACAGGGTGTGTTTGAGTCGAGCTACAGCTTTTCGCTGGAGAACGCCAAGAAGCATTCGATTGCGCATGGCATAAAAACGTTGGAGCACCTGCATGGCATTCCCTCCTTTGTTGTCGCATTTGTCACTGCAACTGGCCTCAGCGGTCACTGTGTGCCGCTGGACCGCGGTGCCCTTTCGGCACTCTTTCTGGCGGGCATCATTTCGCAGGCCGAGTACGACTCGGGCAAGGTGCTTGGATTGGAGCGATTGGTGTCGAAGAAGGCGGGTGTTGAGTTTGGATCGCTGTTGCATCAGTTTGGCGTTGAAGTGCTGTCCAACCTTCATGGAGCGACCGTGAAGAAAATCCTGTCTCGAGTGAATCCCGATGTGAAAGACCGGTTTCCCAAGCGGGGCGAATCGCTGCCGGCCCCCAAACCGCCCCCAGCGCCGGTCGGCAAGCAGGCTCAGCGAGCTGCCGAAGCGGCGCAAACGGCCGCTGAAGAACATCGTCCTGCCGGTCCTCAGGCGGCAGCCCGCCCTCCCGGAAAAACGCCGTTGCCGCCGCCAGGCTCTGGGCCGAAACGCACGGCTGACGGGCAGCCTATCATCAACGGCAAGCCAGGACCCAAGCCGTTTGTTGTCAAGCCAAATGTAGGCAGGCCGCCAGCGGCTGTGGCCCAGCCGGTGAGCAAGCCAGAACCACAAAAGAAATTGGCTGCCCCGAAACAAGCCCAACAGAAGCCCTCGAAGCCCCCCATCAGAAAGCCTGTGAGCGAAAGGCCTTCTGGACCACGCCAGTCGAAACCGAAATCAAAGGCGTTGCCAGGCAAGCCAACGAAGAAACCAGTGCCAGTAAAAAAGCCTCTGACAAAATCATCGCGCAAGCATTCGGCAGAGCTCTCCAGAAGAAAGCCTCGGTAGCCATCGTCTTTCCAGAACCAAAGACCGTACCGCGGGAATTTCGCGGCAGGGTGAGCGCACACTCAGAGGATACGTAGGTGGCAGGGCATTCTCATTGGGCCAACATTTCTCGCAAGAAGTCGCTCGTCGATGCCAAGCGAGGAAAGCTATGGAGCAAGCTGGCCAAAGCGATCATCGTTGCGGCCAAGCACGGTACGCCCGATCCTGATACCAACCTGCGTTTGCGGTATGCGATCGATGCGGCGAAGGCCGTGAGCATGCCGAAAGACAACATTCAGCGTGCCATCAAGACGGGCAGCGGGGATTCCAAAGGGGGTAACCTCGAAGAGTCGCTCTACGAGGGGTATGCATCCGGTGGGGTTGCTGTTCTCTGCGAGATATGCACGGACAACAAAAACCGAACAGCCCCCGAGATTCGGAAGATATTTGAGGTGTGCGATGGCAAACTGGGCGCCACTGGTTGCGTGGCGTATCTGTTTCAACGGAAAGGCATCGTGCGAGTGCCGCAGGCGTCCTGCGATGAAGACCGTCTCATGGAAGTGGCAATCGTCGCTGGCGCCGATGACGTGCAGCGTGCGGGCGACCGCTGGGAAATCACCTCCGAGCCACAGGCGATGACCGTTGTGATCGAAGCAGTTGGGGCGGCCGGATTCTCAGTTGAGTCCAACGAGATCGTGCGCATTCCGACCTCTATGGTAGACATCGATGATGTGGAAACGGCTAGGAAGGTTCTCCACTTAATGGAGCGGCTTGACGACCACGACGACGTGCAGAGCGTGTCAGCCAACTTTCAAATATCCGACGACATCTCGGCCGATGTGATCGCGGAACTCGGCTGAGGGCTGTGGCAGCGAATCCAGCGATTAGAAAGCGTTGTCTATCGCGGTGATTTTCTCATCGGAGGCTTTCCTTCCGCCCCTCGCTGGGAGTGCCAAGGGCGGTCCCGCCAGCCGTTTCCAGTGCAGTTTGTTTGGGGGCCGGCTTTGGCTCGGAATGTTCAATCTGGGGCCAGTACGTCTCGAAGTCGAAGGCCGGACTATTGTCGAGGTCGTGGCATTCCAGGCAGTTGTTCATGGCCCGCTGTTTGCCGTCGGGGGTGTCGATTGAGAGCACGAGTTCTTGCCGCAGGCGGTCGCGTTCAATGACGCTGGCTCGCACGTCTCCCCGCTCAACGGCACCATGCGCGGCGGCAGGTCCGTGGCAGTTTTCGCAGCCTTGGTGTGCCAGATGCGGTGTTGTGCCCATGCCGGCATAGCCTCCTTCAAAAGGCTCAAAACGCTGAGGGGCCCAGCCAACAACATGACAGGAGAGGCACTCGGGGTCGCTGTCGCGGCGAGGAGACTGTTCTTCCAGCGTGGTGAGGGCCTTGGCGTGAGGACTTTCAGCCCACACTTCATAGGCTTCCTTGTGGCAGTCGGCACACGCAGCGCTGCCGGCAAACCGGCGGCCGGTGGGGTGGCGGATCGGCACCAACCCCAGGCCCGTGAGCCCAAGAGACTCGAGTTGATTCTGATAGGCGGACAACAGCCGGATCATATCGCCCGATTCGCCCCAGCGGGCATCCAGAGGCACTCGCTGCGATCGCAGCGGCGTTGCTTTGTCGTCGAAGAGACCAATGGCTACCGCGAACATCCCCTTGTGTCCCAGTTCGATTAGAAAGGCCTTTCCTTTTTGAGATGCTGTCTCTGGTATGGACATGAGCTGCGCGGGTGGTTCGTCGGCACCTCCAGCGGTTACGACAAAATCGAACTGCGGGTAGAGCTTGGCTAGCATTTTTGTCTCCTCGGGTGTCGCCCACGAGAGAAGGATCTGATGGGAGCAGTTCGCTTTCTTAAGTTCGGCTGCTGCTGATGCGAGGGCTTTCGCTGCGGGCAGAATCTCGATGGAATCATTTCGGATCTGTGAGGCCTCCTTGTCGCCTAGCACGCTGGTGATTCCGATACGCAGGCCCCCAACTTCAACCACCCGAAATCGAGGTGTAATATTGGCATCCACGCCGAGCAGTCCAACGTTGGCGCTCACAAACGGCGTGGGTTGCGCGCCAACAGCGGCGACGGCAGCCACCAACTCTTCCGCCGGCAATCGCAGGTCGTCTGGCCCGAAGCCAACAGCGGAGTAGCCCATGGCCCGCAGTCCATCGGCAATGGATTGAAATTTGACCTCCGACTGGCGGCCAAACCTTCGCACCTGACCACCGAGGTCAACAGCCAGCACGGGCCAGCCGGATTCCGACACAGCCCGCAAAAAATTTTGCCTGCGGCTCAGACCACCCTTCTGGTTTTCCTTCCCAGTGCAACCGCATGGCTCGATGTAGCCATCCAGTTCGCCCGTCAAAACAATCATTGCTTGTGGAGTTGGCCAGCCTTGGAAAATCGTACCGTTGCGTTGGCTGAACGTATTCACGACCGAATCGGTCACATCGGGGCCACGGTCTGCCGGTGACGCCACCGCTGCCTGCGTTGCTGCCAGCAGCAACGCAGATGCCGCCGCGTAGGAGGGCATATGAAAAAACGACACAAAAAAACGCAGGTACTTGGGCATAACGTCTGTTTATGGGCCGATGGCAATGCACACCGGGATGGTGAGTGTGGGCGTGTCAGGATGTCCTGTATCGAGCACGATGCGTCCTGCTAAAGCCTGTTGCGAACACAGATGGTTGGAGGGTGGACTGTCGGGTGGAATCGTGATCGTGATGGGAATCCGGATCACGCTTCCGCTTCCGATAGGCTTTCCTTTTCCAACAACAACGTCGAGTGATTTCGGTAGAACCTCCCGCACAACCGGCTGTACCGCATCGCGGTGCGGTCCTTTGGCTGTGAGAAACAGTTCGGTATGGGCTCCTGCTTTGCTGGAAATTGTTCCCAGCAAGAGGGCTTGGCGAGAGGAATCCCATGCGGTGCCCGCCAACGCAAGATCACCCGCTACGGTTCCCTCGAGGAGCAGTTCTGCAGTGATTTCCTCGGGTATTCGCAGGGGTATCTGGATCCTGTCGCGGAGGGGCCCCAGCGGTAGTCCTGGCCGCACGTCCACACGGAGCAGAAATCCTCCCGTGGCGCCCGTTTCGGCGGCAATCTCGTGCGGCTCCAAAGCGGACCAGGAAAGGGAGAAGAACTGGGAGGCTTGCGGGCCTTCCGTGGAGAGTTCACCGATCACCGGCGGTTCCTTGCCGAAGGTGAATATTCTGGCGGTCGCCTTTTCGCCGCTGCTGGAGGAGAGCTTTGAAAGCACAATCGATTCCGGCACTGCCTTCCACGTCGGCACGACGGTCCCTTCGATTACAAAAGCGATTTCAGTTCGTCGCGGATCGTTTGTGAAGATCGTGGCCTGCTGCCGAAATGGTCCGCCGCTGCCCTTGCCCCGCCATTTCAGGAGAACCTTCGTGGTGGCTCCTGGAGCGACTTCTTTTGTGGTCGTGTCTGTGGCGCCATCGCTGACTTCAAAATCACTGACGGTGCAGCTGCAACTCGTTGCCCCGCGGGAGAGCCTGAGCGGCACGGTGCCGGTATTGCCAATGACAAAATCGTGCGATCCTTCCGCACCTGCCCCAATCGTTCCAAAGGCATGATGCGTTTGTGCCACATCCACCTGCGGCGCATCGCTCCCGTCGGGAGGCTGGAAGGCCGCGGGCGCGAAATCGCCAACCTTCCACGGTCGAACGGCTGACTCAATCGTGGCGGTGCCGCCCCCGATGGCTGAACCGATGGCCAACGCACAGGCCGCAACGAGCCAAGCGTTTGGCGCACGAAAGTTCATCGGCATCTGGGTTTCCTCCTGCGGGCTCGTCCGTTGGAACGGTTAATTCTAGCCCGTTTGGCAAACAAGTGCTTTTGAAAAAACGGTTTCTTTTTTCAGTGGGTGGCACGACGGTCCATGGCCCTGCGGCATCGAAGGCTGCAATCGATTGGGCGTGCTCGAAACCCTAATACGAACGGGCCAAGACGCTTCGGCGGTTGACCAAGAGGCCCGTCACGATGCAGGTGCCGGGTTCGTCATCTCCATCCATCGGGATGCAGCGAACGGTGACTTTCAGTGGATCCAAAATCGCGGCCACGGCGGGGTCGTCGGCGACGTGCACGCGGGCAAACCCGCTCCGGGTATTGCCCCCCTTCCCTTCCGATGCCGGCTCTGCTGTGCCTCCAAAAAACGCAACCACTTCGGCCGTCGTTCCCAGTCGAACCGTATGCGACTCACGGAACGCAAGGGCTGTGTCAAACAGTCCTTGCTGCAGTTCCTCAAGCCATTGCGATGCCTGCTCCACAATCGCGTCGAGCGGCACGCTGACTCGCTCCTTCGGTGGTCTGTCGCGGCGAGACACGCTGACGGTTCCGGCCGCTAAGTCGCGAGGCCCAATCTCGACGCGCAGCGGCACTCCCTGTTTAATGTGCTGCCAAGTCTTGTCGCCGCCCCGCATGTCTCGCGAGTCAATCCGCACGCGCAGGGGTTCATCGCCAAAATGTTTGGCCGTTAGTTTGGCCTCCAGCGTGCGACAGCATGCCAGCACCGTTTCCCGCTCTTCGGGAGTGCGGTGGATTGGCAAGAGCACGATCTGGAGCGGGGCGATGCGGGGTGGCAGCACAAGGCCGTCGTCGTCGGAGTGCGTCATGATCACGGCGCCGATAAGCCTGGTCGACACGCCCCACGACGTCGTCCAACAATACTCCTCTTGGCCGCTGGCGCTCGAGAATTTGATCTCCTGAGCCTGTGCGAAATTTTGGCCAAGAAAATGCGATGTGCCTGCCTGGAGTGCCTTGCCGTCCTGCATCATGGCCTCGATGGAGTAGGTGTCGACGGCACCCGGAAACCGTTCGCCAGAAGGCTTTGGCCCCTTCATAACGGGCATTGCCAGATCGCGTTCGGCAAAAGTTGCGTAGACGTCGAGCATCCGGAGCGTTTCCTCAACCGCCTCCTCCCGAGTGGCGTGCGCCGTGTGCCCCTCTTGCCAGAGGAATTCGGTGGTCCGCAGAAACACTCTCGGCCGCATCTCCCATCGCACGACGTTGGCCCACTGGTTGATCAGTACGGGCAGGTCGCGCCACGACTGAATCCACTTGGCGTACATCGCCCCGATGATCGTCTCGCTCGTGGGCCGCACGACGAGTGGTTCTTCGAGTTTCCCAGTTGGCACGAGTTTGCCATCCGCCCCGAGTTCCAATCGGTGGTGTGTGACGACGGCGCATTCTTTCGCAAACCCTTCCACATGCTTCGCCTCCTTTTCCAAGTACGACAGCGGAATAAAGAGTGGAAAGTATGCATTCTGGTGACCGGTTGCCTTGAACATTCGATCCAGAATGCCTTGCATGCGTTCCCAAATTGCGTAGCCGTTTGGCTTGATCACCATGCAGCCACGCACGGGCGACTGATCCGCTAGATCAGCGGCCCGCACGACCTGTTGGTACCACTCGGGATAGTCTTGGTCGCGTGTCGGGGAAATGGCGTGATCGGGCATGGGTGTCTCCTGAATGCTAGAACTGAAGGCGGGATTGTAGTCGCTGCTTGTGAGTTGTGGGGAAGCCCACGTAGACTAGTGAGGCCGACCCGCGAGAAATTTTCTGGAAGGATCTGCATGCCGACTGGTCACCAGCCCACCCGAGACACTCAGCCAGGCGAGCCGCCGCCCAAGTCTTTCGGGGCCAAAAGAAGTGCCTCGGGACGGCGTTTTGTCACCGAACTCTCGGCCCAAGCGAACGTCGATCAGGTGTTTCTGGCCACGCACAAACAGCTACGGCCCAATCGAAACGGGCAGCTCTATCTGCAGGTCGAACTGGCCGACCGGAGCGGCTCGATCACCGGCCGGATGTGGAATGCATCGGACGAGGAATTTGCGGCGTTCGACGACGGCGACTATGTGCAAGTCGAAGGCACTACCCAACTCTTCTCTGGTTCGCTCCAACTCATCGTGACAGCGATCGGTCGGGCCGACCCCCGCGGCATCGCCGAAACAGATTTTCGAGTGCTGTCGGTAGCCGATATCGAGCGGCTGCATGCTGAAATGGTCTCTCTCCTCGGGACGATACGCTCGCCGCTGCTGCAAGCCCTTGTGGCCGAGGTGCTCGCCGATGCCGAACTCATCTCCGACTTCACGCGCAGTCCGGCAGGCATCAAACAGCATCACGCTCACACGGGTGGCCTCCTCGATCACGTTGTCAATCTCCTGCGGCTGGCCGACCGGGTAGCTCCGCTGTATCCAGCGATGGATCGGGACATGCTGCTCGTCGGCGTGCTGTTTCACGACATCGGCAAGACGGTAGAACTGGAGAGCGAGAAAGGCTTTTCCTACACAGACGCAGGTCAACTCCTAGGGCATGTGTTGCTGGGTTTGGAACTGCTCGAGGAAAAAATCCAAGCCGTGCAACGCCGCACGGGGGAGCCGTTTGAGCCAGAGTTGGCCATCCGTCTGAAGCACATGATTGCGAGCCATCACGGGCAGTATGAGTTTGGATCTCCAAAGCTCCCGATGACATTAGAGGCGCTGGCGCTGCACCACCTCGACAACCTTGACGCGCGCATGGCCGGCGTGCTGCAGTTATTACAAAACGAAGCCTCAATTGACGGCGGTTGGACTCAGTACCAGCAGAATCTGGGTCGTAAATTCTTTCGGGGTCGCGGCTAAAATCCCCGTCGAGAAACGACCGCATGAATAAAAGAGAACGCAGATCGTTCGCGATTTCAAAAAGCTCGACGCGCGCCTCCGCCAGCAGTGATGTGATCGGAATCTTTCGCCGTGCCGCCGGTGGATATGGCTTCGTCCATCCGCTCGAGGCTCCTGCCGGCGACCGCTCGGCTGACATGCGGATCGCGGCACCGGCGACGCTTGACGCTGCCAATGGCGACACCGTGCGAGTCAGGATGTCCCGGTCTGTGGACGTGCGGCGTCCCGGCCGTTCGGGCGAGATTGTGGAGGTGCTCACCCGGCGTACCACCCGATTCGTCGGCAGCTTTTTTGTCGCGGCTCAGACAGGCTGGGTGCAGATCGACGGAACCAATTTTGCGCGTCCTGTGGCCGTGGGCGATCCAGGAGCTAAAAGCGTTCGAGAGCACGACAAAGTGGTGGTTGAGGTGGTGCGGTTTCCGACGCACCTGCGGGATGGTGAAGGGGTTGTCGTGGAGGTGCTCGGTCGCAGCACCGATCCGGGGGTCGACGCACTCACGGTCATCCATGAATTTGGTCTGCCGGGCCCTTTTTCAGAGGCTGTGCTGGCCGATGCCCGACGGCAGGCGGAACTGTTTCAGGAGCAGGTGCCTGCCGATCGCAAGGACCTCACGGGCAGGGTGATCATCACCATCGACCCCATCGATGCCCGCGACTTTGACGACGCGATTTCGCTCGAACGCATCGAACGCGACCATTGGTTACTGGGTGTTCACATCGCCGATGTGTCGCATTTTGTGCCTGTCGGTTCGCCGTTAGATCAGGAGGCTTTTGCCAGGGGCACAAGCGTGTATTTGCCAGACCGCGTCATTCCGATGTTGCCGGAGATTGTGTCGAACAATCTGGCGAGTTTGCAACCAGGCCGCGTGCGGTATGCCCGTACCTGCTGGATCGAATTTTCCTCCGAGGGCATTCCCGTGCACGCCCACGTGGAGCGATCGGCGATTCAAAGTGTGAGGCGTTTTTCGTACGAGGAGGTCGACGTTTTTCTTGCCGATCCGGAGACTCGCAGCGTGGAGATGGCTCCCGAAGTGCGGGGTTTATTGGGCCGCATGCGAGATTTGTCGAGGATTCTACGCAGCCGCCGCGCAGCCCGCGGATCGCTCGAACTGATAATGCCAGAGGTAAAAATCGACCTCGACACAGACGGTCGCGTCGAAGGCGCGCATGTCGTAGAAAACACAGAGAGCCACAAGATTATTGAAGAGTTTATGCTTTCGGCCAACGAGGCCGTGGCCACAACGCTGGCTGCGGCCGGGGCTGGCTTCTTGCGACGGGTTCATCCTTCGCCCGACCTACGAAAACTGCGACAGTTAACCGAATTTGTTTCGGAATTGGGATTTGAGGTCGACACGCTCGAAAGTCGGTTTGAATTGCAGCGACTTCTGGGTATGACTCGCGGACGCCCAGAAGTGCATGCCGTGCACTATGCGGTGCTCCGCAGCCTTTCGCGGGCTGTGTATGGGCCCCAGGAAGACGGCCACTTTGCTCTCGCAAGCGAGTGTTATTGCCATTTCACATCGCCGATCCGTCGCTATCCCGATCTCACCATCCATCGCGCACTGGACAGCCTCGCCGCAGGCCGTCGGCCACCGGCAGACGGCCTCGCCGAACTCGGCGTTCACTGCTCGCTGCTTGAACGCCGGGCCGAAGCAGCCGAGCGGGAACTCGTGAAGCTCAAGTTGCTCCTCTTTTTGAGCACCCGGATTGGTTTGGAAATGGATGCGGTTGTGACTGGTGTTGAGTCATTTGGGCTCTTTGTGCAAGGGTTGGAACTCCCGGCAGAAGGGCTTGTATCGCTGGAATCCCTCCCCGAGGATGTCTATCGGTTTGAACGCGTGAGCCACACGCTTTGCGGACTCCGCCCAGGCCATTCATTTCGGCTGGGCGATCGTGTTCGAGTGGTGGTATCACGCATTGATTTGGAGCGAAGGGTGCTCGACTTTCGCCTGCACAATGGCCGCGCAGTTCCGAATCCTGCTGCCCGTTCAGCTGCCCGTTCAAGGGATGGGGCTGCAAGAAAGCCAAAGCAGCAGAAAAAAAACGGGCATCCGCCGGGGCCGCACCGGGGTTCAAAAAAACAAAAACCTCGAGGCGGCGGTGGGCATCGCCCCCGCGGCAAAAAGGAATAACGCCCTGTGACAAGCGAGCTTTTAACAACGCCCCTCTGCGGCTGGCATGAAACACATGGCGGACGGATGGTCGATTTTGCCGGCTGGAAGATGCCGGTGCAGTATGCCTCGATCGTCGAGGAGCATCTGGCGACAAGGCGGGCTGCTGGTCTCTTTGATGTGTCGCACATGGGCCGGCTGACGGTGGACGGCCCTGGTTCTCTTGCGTGGTTGGAATCGCTGCTCACTCGCCGCGTTGCCGATATCGAGGTGGGGCAAGTTCGCTACACGCTCGTGACAAGCGACGGGGGCACAGTGGCCGTGCTCGACGACGCACTGGTTGCGCGCGAGCCCGATGCTCCTGATGGCAGCCCACGGATGGGGTTGGTTGTGAATGCCAGCAATCGAGAACGCGTGGTGGAGTGGCTCACCCAAAAACTCCCTGCCTCTGGCGTGCAATTCGTGGATTGCACGGCGGGGACTGCGATGATGGCCGTGCAAGGACCCTTGGCGATCGAGATCGTCTGCGGTCTGTGTGCGGCACAGGACGCAGACCGGATTCAGCGGATCGGAGGCTACCGCGCAACTGCGGCATGCGTGGCGGGCCACCCCGCAGCGGTCAGCCGCACCGGATATACCGGCGAAGATGGACTGGAAATTGTCGTCGCAGCAGCGGTGGCATCGCAGGTGTGGGAAGGGATTTACGCCGCCGGAAAACCCAGAGGCCTTGTGGCCTGTGGCTTGGGCTCGCGAGATACGCTGCGACTGGAAGCGGGCATGCCTCTCTACGGTCACGAACTCCGAGAAGATACAGATCCATTTGCCATTGGTCTGGGGTTAGCGATGAACCTCGACGGCAGGAGCTTTCCGGGGGCTCAAGCATTTGCAGCAATGCAAAACAGGCTTTCTGGCCGCGTGCGGGTGGGGTTGGAGTTTGAGTCTAAACGCACGGCTCGGGAGGGCAGTGCGATTGTGATGCACTCCGGCCACTCGGGTGCTCGGCAGGTGGGGATCGTCACCAGCGGCAGCTTTGCTCCATCGCTGGGTCGGGCCGTGGCGATGGCAATGGTGGATCGTGATGCGGCTACGCCCGGAACCCTTCTGGATGTGCAGGTGCGGGATTCTCAGCAGGCGGCCCGCGTTGTCCCCCTGCCCTTTTACCGTCGCAAAAAACAGGCATCTTAACCGTTTATTGAAAAGAGTTCCCTTTCTTTTGCACGAGGAAAATGCCGCGTCATCACGCGCGGTCACTGTGCGAATGAAAGCATTTTGCTAAAACTGATTCGAATACAGTCGTGCCGTACTCCGGAGCAAAGCCAATGGCAGTCGATTTAAAGTTCGCTAAAACACACGAGTGGATTCGCCCAGAGTCTGGTGGAGTGGCCACAGTCGGCATTTCTGCCTACGCTGTCGAGGCCCTGACCGACTTGGTCTTCATGCAGTTGCCTGCCGTTGGCAAGCGAGTGAAGGCTGGTGAATCGTTTGGTGAAATCGAGAGCGTCAAAGCAGTCAGCGACATCTACGCCCCTGTGTCGGGCGAAATTGTCGAGGTGAACGCCAGCCTGCCTGGACAACTCGAGACGCTCGGAAAGGATCCGTACGGCAACGGATGGGTGGTTCGTATTCGCCCAGACAATCCGAAGGAATTTGAAAGCCTTCTCGACCAATCCGCCTATGATGGTCTTATTGGGAGCCAACCCCACGGGTAGCAACACAGCGTCCATGATGATGAAATCCTCGAACTCAAACAGGCCATGAGCTATATTCCCCACACGCCCGACGATGTTCGGATCATGTTTGAAACGATTCTGGCCGCCGGTGGCCCAGGCGACATGGAGTCGCTGTTTGCAGGCATTCCGGAGGAATGCAGGCTTCGCCGGGACCTCGCGATTCCGGAGCCTCTGGACGAA
>QWQH01000059.1 GCA_003670915.1 Planctomycetota bacterium
AAATTCCGGCGAATCTTCGTGTAGATGCTGCGTCGGCCGCCGCCGTCGAGCGGTCCGGAAGGCGGCTTGCCGCGGCCATCGTGAGCCTCCGTAAGAAACACCTCAACGCTTGGGCCACCGATCGTGCGATCCAGTCGTCCCGAGAGAGCCAGAATTTTGTCGTGGATGGCCTCGGCTTCCAGTCGCCGCAGCGGATAGTGGTGCAGCAGTAGGTTGAGCGGGTCTTGCGCGGCAGCCCTTGGATCCCGCCGGCTGGACATTCGCCACGTGCTGCTCGTGACGATCTCCTTCACAAGGCGCTTGATGCTCCATCCCTCTGCACGAAAACGAACCGCCAGCGAGTCGAGGATCGCCTGCGATGTTGTGTCAGACGGTTGTTCGCCGAGTTTGCCAAAATTATCTGGCGTGGCAACGAGCCCGCGGCCAAAGAGATGGTGCCAGATGCGGTTGACGATCACTCGTGATGCCAGCGGATTAGCGGCATCCAAAACGCGGTCAGCCAGTTCGAGGCGGCCAGATGAATGCTCGGGCCACGGCTGCTGACTCAGCCCGTCGATCGCCTCCAGAAAACGGCGTGGCACACGCTCACCAGGCCGCGAGGCCGATCCCTTCAAAAGCACATGCTGATCGATCCCGTTGCCGTCCAGAATGGCAGGCGCAGTGGCCGACACCATCGTGGCCGCTGCGGCAATCTGGTTGCGGCCTTCCACGAGTCCAACGGCCGTCTTTAAAAGTCGCTCACGGGCACTGCCTGCGATCACAGTGGCTGCCGGGATCGCATCGGCTGAGCTTGGCAGCAGCCGCGCAACGAGCGAGGCCATAGCCGCCGCATCCGGAGCGTCTGCAAGCGTGCCGCTTCGACACGCTTGCAGCGTCATGTCGAAAAGCTCGCGGGCAGCCTGCTGGACGTACTGGCGGGCCTGTGACTCGGCGACTGGGCCATCGCCTGAGGCACTCGCAAAAACTCCAACCCGCTGTGCCAAAAAATGCACTAGCGGATCGACGCGACGGGGTTGCTGCTCGGCGGCCACCACCTCGGCTACCTCGGCCTCGCCTGAAATCGCCGCAAACTCAACGTGAACCACATGTCCATTCTGCGAAGCGCTCGCGTCCCACGCCCGATCATGTCGCAAATCGTGCTGGATCCATTCCCATTGACCTTTGGTATCAACTGTCTTGATCGTGGCACCATAGAGCGGGCCATGCACCATCACATGGCCATCGACGACGGCAACGATTTGGAGGTGACCGCGCACGCGATGCCAGAGCACGCCGTTTGTGATGCGTACTTTCGGTGTCCGCAAAAGACGGCCCGCGCGATCGATAGCGCCCTGCGAACCGGGTTCGCGTTCGCCCGTGGAACTGCTCTTTGACCACACCGCATCGCTGAAAGCGGCGCCGATGGCTTGCAACGTGATCGCAGGGGGGGCGGCGTCGGTCGCAGCAGAGAGCCTTGGCTGGCCGGGCGGGCGGGCGGCCAAACCCCACGCTGTGGAGTCAGAGATCACCGCCGTTGCATTTTTGCCTCGCGTGTAATCGGCAAGCACGATTTCCTGCCCAGCCTGCTGTGCTGCTAGAGGAGTCGCCCCCGCTAGAGGAGTCGCCGCTGCTAGAGGAGTCGCCCCCGCTAGAGAAGTCGCCCCCGCTAGAGGAGTCGCCGCGGCTGGAGAAGTCGCTGCTGCGTCAATCTCCCGCCATGCGGCCACCACCTCTGCCACCGCTGGCATTTTCTGCATCCAGACATCTTCGTGCGCTGCGATGACATCTGCCACAAGCGGCAAAAGTTTCTGCCTCATATCGGCATCGGCGGCATCGAGTTGTGTGGCAACCCGGCGGTTTAAAGCAATCGTCTCCAGTGGCACCTGCCTATAACTGCTCGACATCAGCATGCCGGCAATGGCGTAATAATCCTCGTTCGAAATCGCGTCAAACTTGTGGTCGTGGCAACGGGCGCATCCAAGTGCCAAACCCAGAAACGCCTTGCCAAACGTATCCACTTTGTTGTCGATGCGATCGGCCTCGTCCTGCGCAATGTCAACCGGCGAGTGAATCTCCTCGCCCAAAAACCAGAAGCCCGTGCCGACCACCGATTGATTTGCACCAGAGCCAGGATCGATCCGCGGATCTTGGATGAGGTCGCCGGCGATCTGCTCTCGAACGAACTGGTCGTATGGCAGATCGTCATTGAAGGCTTGCACGACCCAATCGCGGTAACGCCAGACATTTGGAATCAGAAAGTCAGACTCATGGCCGCGGGTCTCGCCGTAGCGAACCACATCCAGCCAATGCCTCGCGAAACGTTCCCCATAGTGCGGCGACGCGAGCAAGCGATCGACAAAGGCGTCGAATGCTAGTGGATCGGGATGGCTGGCCACTTGCTCGGCATCGGCGGGATCGGCCGGCAGGCCTGTGAGCACCTCGCTGGCCCGACGCACGAGCACCGCAAGGGATGCTTCGGCGGCTGGCTCGATCCCGGCTGCTTCGAGTCGCGCGAGCACAAAGCGATCAATGTCGCTGCGGCACCACTGGGCATCCTCAACCTTCGGCGTCGGCACAACCATCGGGGCCCGCCAACACCAGTGAGCTGCTTTCCGGCTGGCGATGTCGAAGGCCTCGACGGGACCGGCTGCTTTGCCGTCATCGGGCCACGGCAAACCGCGACGCACCCACTCCTCGATCGTGGCAATCGCCGCTGCTGGGAGCTTGCCATCGGGGGGCATCTGCGGATCGCCGTCGTATCGAAGAACCTTCACGATCAGGCTCTCGTCGGGGCGGCCAGCCACTGCCACGCCCTCAGCGGTGAGAAAATCTGCCTTGGAATCAAACGAGAGACCACCCTCGGTTTCACCGGTCATTCGGGAATGGCACTTGGCACAGTGAGCCACAAAGATGGGCCGCACTTTTGACTCAAAAAACGTGGCATCTTCTGAACGCAGCGCGATGGTCTCACCTGACGCCACGCTCACCCCGCAACAGGCTGCGATCCAGAGCCAGCCTCGCACGCATGTGATTCGTGATGTGGGGACGCTGGAGAGTGCCATGCGAGTATTCTATCCTCAAATCCACGGTGCGGTACCGCCGCCCAACTGCGAGGAAACCAAGTGGTTGGGCATGAAAAAACATGCAAGAAATGGCAGACGCTGCCCTGGCTCGCCCTGTGAGCCCTTACGCCGCTTCGGCGTCTTGGCTTTCGCCGAAGTAATATTTTTTGGCATCGGGGTTTGAAAGCACCTCCTGCGCCGTACCGTGACAGAGCACTTTGCCGGCTCGAACCACATAGCTGCGATCGGTGATGGCGAGCGTTTCTCGCTCCCGGTGGTCGGTGATCAAAATGGATATCCCGTCGTCTCGTAGGCCAACGATAATCTTCTGGATCGAGTGGATCGTAACGGGGTCAATCCCGGTGAACGGTTCATCCAGCAAAATAATGCGGGGTTCTGTCACGAGGCAGCGGGCGATCTCCAGCCTGCGTTTCTCGCCACCAGAGATATAGTGCGACTTCGACTTGCGAATGCGGGCGATGTCGAACTGTTCTAAAAGCTCTTCGCAGCGACGGCGGCGTTCTTTCCGATGCATGCCAATGAGTTCCATGATCGCCAGCAAATTCTGCTCGACGGTGAGCTTCCGAAAGACGCTCTGCTCCTGCGCTAGATACCCCATGCCTCCGTCGCGGGCCCGCTTGTACATCGGCCAGTGCGTGATCTCTTCGTCGTCCAAAAGCACCCGGCCGGCATCTGGAATAACCATGCCGCAGGTCATCCGAAAACTGGTTGTTTTGCCGGCGCCATTGGGGCCTAACAGTCCCACAATCTCGCCGTTCTCAACGTGAAAATCCACGCCGTCCACCACGCGGCGGCGGCCGTAATTTTTCACGAGACCTTCTACGGACAACAGGGGCATACGATCCTCCACGCCGTCAGAACGCCTCGCCAGAAAAACGCGAGCACAAGCAGCCCTAACGCACAAACCTCATCCTCGCGAAGTTGGGCCACGAGGGCAATCGCACCTCTGTGCCCCCTATTTTCAACGGCATATTCCAGCGTGCTGGCACTGCATGCGGCCAAAAAACAGCCAAGGCCTTGCCAATCAGCAGCGTGCGGTCGATGTGGTGGCCTTCCACCCAGAGCCTGCTGTCTTTGCTGGCTGCCGAATTGTCGCCCAGCACAAAAAATTGATCCGCTTCAAGTGGAAACTCTAAACGCGGCCGCTCGATAAATTCGCCAGCTCTGGCGCCGATGTCGTGGGCACTAATATAGAAGACATCCCGCAGGATCCTCAGGCGGCTCACGCGCACCTCGGCAGCCAGTGCCGTCACGCCCGCCGGTGAGAGATCCCCCGACTGGTTCATGCCGGGTTCAATCAGGCCGTCATACGGCTGGCTTCTCTCGGCCTCCTCGATCGACCGAGCCCAGAGCGTGGCCCGGTCAAAATATACCTTTCGCCCGTCTACAAAGAGCGTGAGTTCATCGTCAACATTGGCAAAGAGGATTTTCCATGAGCCCTTGCCTCGCACCCGCGTGCGAGCCTTGGGGGCATCCGACGGCATCCCGTCAGCGATGGTCAACTCCACGTCACCGGTTGCCAGATCGATCGTGCAGCGATGGGCTTTGCCAGACTCCACGAGATCGAGCGCCACCTTGCCGTCTGTTTTCAGATTCTCCAACTCACATTCAACCGCCAAATCGCCCACCCAATGCGAACGCGTCGCGATCGCGTTATACGACTGAAAATCATCGACGAGGATGGGCGTGGCTTTTTCGCCTGTCGATTCCCCCGCCGCAATTTCCTTCCAGTCGGTGGCGGTTGGGAAAAAATGACGGTAGCGAAGCGTGGCCGTGCCACCTTCTTGGCACGCCACCGCAAACGATCGGCCTTGATCCGTTGTCGTCCACCGACACTCTGCCTTGCGGTTCGGCGACGACCAGTCGCTCCAGCACGTTGGCCAGCCCGCCTTTTGAAGCTCTGACGATTCGTAACGACTATCGTGCACGCACTGCAGCATGGCCAGAATTTTTTCCGGGGGCTTGCGGGCAATGGTGGCCGTGCCACCGGCGCGAGTCGTCCAGATATCGCCACCGGCAATCGACACCGTTTCGTTTGGCAGTCCAATCAATCGCTTGATGTAGTTCGTCTTGGCATCCTCGGGATACTTAAACACCACCACATCCCATCGCTTCGGCTCGGCAAAATCGTAGGCAAACTTGCTGACGAGGATGCGATCGCCGTTAAACGATGGATACGCCGGATCGTAGC
Source organism: Planctomycetota bacterium (assembly GCA_003670915.1). Lineage (GTDB taxonomy): Bacteria > Planctomycetota > Planctomycetia > Pirellulales > UBA1268 > BAIKAL-G1-2R. The sequence goes on from QWQH01000059.1 coordinate 5,254, forward strand.
GCATCTGCCCTGCGTTCGCCGTCGCTTGGGCGACGTCAGTGTTGTCCTGCTGGTTGAGCGGAATCACCAGCGGTATCACGTTGGCGCAACTGGGGCACTTTGCAGCCGGCACAAGCTTGGCCGATAGCCGCATGCGAAGCTGTGCGATCGCGCCGCGGTCGCCATCGATGGATGCCATCCGCCGCCTGGCTCGCTCCCGATCCTGTGACGGAATTGAATCGTTTGCAAGCACACGATTGAGGGCCGTCTGCTCCGCTTCCAGCCGAGAGAGTTCCGTGCGCAGCCCTTGCGATTGATCGTCTTCCTCGGCGCTGCAGCCCACGCGAAAGTCGCGGCCGCACGAACCGCACGCTGAGCTGCCGGACAGGTCTTTATGGCGGCCCATCAGCGTGGGCGCCATCGATCCCGTCGGAATCACAAAGGCCTCCGCTTCAAACGCCCGAAACAAGAGTGCCAGCGCAAAGGCCACGACGATTGATTCAATCGTCTCCCGGCCGTACGCCAGCGGGCTCCGGATGATGTCCCCAGGCTGCGGTTGATCGCGCGGATCATTCGGTGCCATCACGTGGCGTGCCCCCGGTCCCATGCGAGCGTTGTCGATCATGATGCACAACCTTTCTTTTCTAGACTATCTTATTTCAGCAGCAGCCGACGCACGACCGCTTCCACGTCGTCGTACGTGAACGGACGCCCCAACCGCTGGGTGGCATCATCGCCATCAAACCGCTGCGCAAGCGATCCATCAGCCTGCCAGACATACACTGCCGGGATGCTGGCCAGATCCAGTTGCCTGTACATCGTGTCGGCCTCCTCTTGGGAGAGCAAGTTGACGATCTGGTGTGCGTTGACCTGTTCCAAAAATCGCTGCACCCGTGGCATGGCCTGCTCCGGCGTGCCGATTCCCTCGTAGTCAAACGACAACGATAGGCAACACACGGCATTGCCGAGCTTTTTCTGCATCGCAATCAGCTTCGGAAACTCCCGCACGCACGGCGGGCACGACGTGCTCCAGCAGTCGAGCACAACAACCCTGCCTCGCTGCTTGGCAACTTCCACCATCAGGCCAGCGTGGTCAACCAGGGCCAGCCTCACGCCGGCAGGTTTCGAATCACTGGCAGGTTTGCAACCGGTTGCCAAGCTCAGCCCCAGCCAGAACGCGAGCCATGCGGCGCATGCTGCTCCACGCAGACAACCTCCTCGCGATGTTTTCATCGCCATTCTCCTGAGGTACAACCGTCAAAGACACATGCCGCACTTCGAACACATCCGCCACAAGCCTCCGGAAATCCTGGCCGCGCCCAGGCCGCTGGTTGTGGCTTGCGCTCCGCTGCGGAGCCATGTGAATCTCTCGCATATCGTACGAACCTGCGGCTGTTTCGGCATCTCTCGCGTGATTGCCTGTGGAACGGCAAGGCTCGACGAGCGGATCGCCCGCGACGGTGCCGAGTCGGTGGTGCTCCAAACGCATCGCACGTTGCCACCGGTGCTCGACCGACTCCGCGAGGAAGGGTTTCAACTCGTGGGCCTCGAACAAACCACCCACTCCCATCGCCTCTTCACGTTTGAATTTGTAGCCAAGACGGTGCTTGTGATCGGCAACGAGCGGTTGGGCCTCGAACCAGATGTACTTGCAAAGCTCGACCGTGTGGCGGAGATCCCGATGGCTGGAATGCCTCACAGCCTCAATGCGGCCACGTCGGCGGCGATTGCGATCTACGAATACTGCCGACAATTTCCCAGCCAGCCTCCCATTAGTTCAGCTTCAACCGCCGACACCAACGGGGGCCTTTCAAACCGCGAAGGAAACGACCGATGACGCTGATCATCGGCACCGACGAAGCCGGCTACGGGCCCAATCTAGGACCGCTGGTTGTGGCGGCGACGGCGTGGCGGGTGGAAGCGACACCGGCCAACGCCGCTGTGTACCTGGAGACGGCCGTTGCGGCGGCGCAGCGGGATACAGAAGCCCTCTGGCCAGAAAAAATTCGCCAGCGTGGCAATCGCCGCGCATCTGGGCGGACCGTGCCGCTGTGGGCCGACTCGAAGCACATCTATCGGGCTGGTGCCGGATTCTGCGCGTTGGAGCAGGGAGTGCTCGTGGCACTGTCGCTTGTGAACGATCCCGATGCGGACACTTTTGCGCATGCCGGGCATGGCGGGCATGCCGGGCATGCCGGCCCGGTGATCCGGAGCCCTGTCAATCAGACCAACACAGTGCCTCGGCAGTGGCCGTCACTGGAAGCGGCACTCGGCCAGATCGGGCCAGAGATCGCAGACTGCCGGACGTCTGGCGTGGCCAGCGAGTCTGGGCGGGATCCGTCCACCACGCAGTGGGCCCTGCTGCCCACGCTGTGTCTGCCCCATCAGGCCGATGCCGACGCCTGCTGTGCCCGGGCCGCGGGCATGCGAATGATCCTCGACGCACTGGGTGTATCGCTTGTGGCCGTGGCGTGCCGGGCAATCTATCCAGCCGAGTTCAATGCGCTCCTGCGCCAGGGCCTCAATAAGTCGGACATTCTCTCCCGCACGACCCTGGCGCTGGCAGCCTCGCTCCGCACAAAAGCCAACGCCGAGCCGGCACTCATCTGGTGCGATCGGCACGGTGGCCGCAAGCATTATTCCGCGCTTGTGGCCCAACACTTTGGCGGAACGCTGGTGCAGACGCTCGCAGAAACTCCAGCCCGTTCGGCGTACAGGGTGCCAGCCCAAGCGAAGGCGGATCCTACCCATGCGAAGGCGGATCTCAACCAAGCGCAGGCGGCGAATCTGGACATCGAATTCAACGTGGGGGGCGAATCGCAAGTGCCGGTGGCTGTGGCGAGCATGACGGCAAAATACATCCGCGAGTTGGCGATGCACGCCTTCAATGCGTTTTGGTCGTCGCGGTCGCCGGGCCTGAATCCTACCGCCGGCTATCCGGCCGACGCTCTGCGCTGGCGATGCGACGCCCGCGATGCAATTGCACAGGCCGGCGTCCGCGACAAAGATCTCTGGCGGAGTGTGTAAGACGGATCATTCGCGATCCTCACGCACAAAACCAGCCTCCTGAATCAGATCACAAGAGGGGTTGCCCATGCCCCGAGAGCCGGCGTTGCGTGGGCAACCGCTGGTGTCGTTGCATCAGCGACTATCAGGGATCACAATGGCATCCATGCCAACGCTCACGACCCACCTCTATATCCTGCGGCATGCATGGGCCGAGGAACTTGCCGCAGGGATCGACGACCACTCGCGGCGGCTGACAAAAAAAGGGCGAAAGCGTTTTCAAAAGTGTGTCCGCCGTTTGTGTGATGCCGGCATGGCTCTTGATCTGGTGGCTACGAGTCCTTTGGTGCGAACCCGCGAAACCGCCGAGATCCTGTCGGCAGAACTTCCCAACTCGCCACCGATCATTGTGGTGGATGCGTTGGCCCCCGGCGGCGACTGGCAATCGCTCGTGGAATGGACAATCAACCAAGATGCCGCTCGCGTGGCGTGGGTCGGCCATGCCCCATCCGTGGGCAGACTTGTGGGCCTTACCATCGGCGACGGCCGAGCCGCCATCCGGATGCAGAAGGGAGCCGTGGCGTCGATTCGCCTGGACGACGGCCTGGGGCAACCAGGCGAATTAGAATGGTTGGCCACTGCCGACATGCTTGCCGGCGAGGCTTGATTGCCGGTGGGGTCACACAGGATTTTTTTGATGAGCCTGATAGGATAGTCGGCGCGTTCACAAAAATATTCTCCAACGACCGCACTGTGGGCAACAACAGCAGGAGCCAAAACCATGAGACCGTTTATGCCTTCTCAGTTCACACTTTCGCTCAAAGCGATTGGCGGCTGGCTCGTAGGAGCCGTAAGCCTGATTGGCTGCGCCCCAACCACGGCTCCTCCGGGGGGCGTGGTCGAAATCGAAACGATTGAAATCGTTCCTGCCAGCGGCTTAGATGCTGCTGCAACGCCTGCTGCTGCCTTTGACGCTGCTACGGCCGCAAAGCAATCGGCCAACGAGGCCAAAGCGGCCGCCGACCAAGCCATCGCTGAGGCCTCGCAGGCGATCGATGTGTCCAAGGAGCGGGCCTCCACCACAGGGCCATCCCCTGCACCGAGGGAGAAGGTCACGCTGGGTGATCCTTCGCTCACCGCCGGCGTGCCTGGCAGCGGCCCGATCACGCTTCTGGAAATCGACGCGTGGCTGGCCAACCCAAAAAACTTCGTTGTCATTGATCCTCTTTTGCCGCTGGGACTCTCGCAGGGTGCCGGTCAGATTCAGGGCCTCGACGCCAACCCGCTCACGCGTGCCAAGATCGAGTTGGGACGCCAACTCTACTTCGATAAGCGTTTGTCACTCGATTCGACTGTGAGTTGCGCCAGTTGCCATGATCCGGCAGCCGGCTACGCCGCCAACACTCCAACGGGCGTGGGCATTGGTAAACATCTGGGCGGCCGGAATTCGCCTGTGGCATTCAACCGCATCCTGTCCGCAGCCCAATTCTGGGACGGTCGTGCCGACTCCCTTGAGGCGCAGGCCGTGGGGCCAATCGCCAACCCGATTGAGATGGGCTTCACGCACGCAGGCGTTGTGAGCCGCCTCAGCGGCATGAGCGTCTATCAAAAACAATTTGAAAAGATCTTCGGCAGCCTCACGATCGATCGCATTGGGCAAGCCATAGCGGCCTTTGAACGCGTGCTCGTCACGGCACCATCGCCGTACGACTACGGCGAGCAGTTGCGGCCGTTTGCATCACTGGATGCCGACGACATCGCCGAAGATGCCGAACTGGCCGCCACGTTTGCTCGAGCCACAGCCGCCGCCGCCGCCAATCCCCTGTCGCAAGAGGCTCTCCGCGGCCGCGATATCTTCTTCACTGAGAAGGGCAACTGCACGGCCTGCCACGTGGGTGCAAACCTCTCCGACGAGCGCTACCACAACATCGGCATCGGCATGGATAAGCCCGCCCCAGACCTTGGCAGGTTTGTCGTCACACAAAACCCGAAGGACACCGGCAGCTTCAAGACGCCAACGATCCGAAACGTTACGCTCACGGCCCCTTACATGCACGACGGCTCTGTCGCCACGCTGGAAGAAGTGGTCGAGTGGTACGATAAAGGCGGCCATCAAAACCCCACATTGAGCGAGAAGATCCGGCCGCTCAAGCTCACGTCGCAAGAGAAAGCCGATCTGGTCGCGTTTATGAAAGCCTGCACGGGCCCCACGCCCACGGTTGAAGCCGGCCGACTGCCGGCCGATCTCTAACCAAACTGCTCGCTTCCTAGCATCCAGCGATCTGTCCGTTCATGCATCCACCCTGTCTGTCCACCCTGCCCCACGGCGAAGCCAGCTTTTTCTCGTCATGCACAATCGTTCTCACTGGCTCCCCGTTTCTCAAGCGCATCATCCGCTCTATGCGGGCGTTGATCTGGGTGGCACGAATATCAAAGCCGGTCTCGTCGATGACATGGGCCGCACGCTGGCGTTTCACACAGAGCCAACGCACGCCGCACGCGGTCCTGAGGATGGCGCAGCCAGGATGGGACAAGCCATCCATACGCTGGCTGAGTTGGCTGGCATCGCAACGGCCGACATCGCACGCGTGGGCCTGGGCACCCCAGGGCCGCAAGACATCCCCGCTGGCACGATCGTGCGGGCGGGCAACCTGCCAGGCTGGGATCATTTTCCTGTGCAACAACGCGTGGCCATGCACTGCGGCCGCGAGGTCACTTTTCTCAACGACGCAAATGCGGCGGCCTACGGTGAATTCTGGGTCGGGTCTGCCCAAGAGTATTCAAGCCTCGTGCTCCTCACATTGGGCACGGGCATCGGCGGCGGCATTATCGTCGGCGACTTCTCGATCGACGGCGCGCACAGCGCCGGATCTGAGTGTGGGCACATGATCGTGGACACAAGCGACACGGCCAGAATGTGCCCGTGCGGCAAGCGAGGCCACCTCGAGGCATACGCCAGCGCCACGGCGCTCAAGGCGCGTGCCAGCGAGGCCATTGCCGCCTTGCATGCTGGCCTGACAGCATGCGACCAGCGAACGGAGAGTTCGCTGGCTGTGGCCGTGGCTGCGGGCGAGGAATTGACGCCGCTGCTCATCTCGCGGGAGGCCGCCGCTGGCGATCCGCTGGCCAACGACCTCATTCTGGATGCGGCGAAGTGGCTGGGCAGTGGTATTGTCACGCTCATGCACACCATCGATCCAGAAGCCGTGGTACTCGGTGGAGCGATGACATTCGGTGGCGAAACGTCTCCTGTGGGCAAAGCATTCATCGATCGCGTGCGGCGGGAGGTGCAGGATCTGGCCATCCCGATGCTGGCCGCGCAAACTCCGATTCACTATGCCAGTCTGGGTGGCAATGCGGGCTACATTGGCGCCGCAGGCCGGGCCCGGCTGGAACACGCCAGAAGGCCCGAAACGCTCTCCAACCCCTCGCCTCATGGGCATGAAAAAAAGAACGGCTCGTGAGCCGGTAGACTGTTTGCATGCCCATTGAATCTAGCCACATCCGCAACTTCTCGATCATTGCCCACATCGACCACGGCAAAAGCACGCTGGCTGACCGGTTGCTCGAGCGAACCGGTACCGTTGAAAAACGGCAACTCAAAGAGCAAATGCTCGACGACATGGATTTGGAGCGGCAGCGTGGGATCACGATCAAGGCCCGCGCGGTGAGGATGGAGCACAAGCACCAAGGGGAGATCTACGAATTAAATCTCGTTGACACGCCCGGCCACGTCGACTTCCATTACGAGGTGTCTCGCAGTCTGGCCTGCTGCGAAGGAGCCGTGCTCTTGGTCGATGCGTTTCAGGGCGTTGAAGCGCAGACGGTGGCCAACGCCTTTGCGGCGACCAATCAGGGGCTTGCCATCGTGCCGGTCATCAACAAAGTCGATCTGGTGCATGCGAGAGTCAACGACGTGCTGGCCGAGATGGAGCAGAGCCTTGCGATCGACTCGTCTGAAGTCATTCTGGCAAGCGGCAAAACGGGGATCGGTATCGACGACTTGCTCACGGCGATCATCGACCGCATCCCACCCCCGCAGGGCGATCCGCAGGCTGTTCTGCGGGCCATGATTTTCGACAGTCACTACGACAGCTACCGAGGAGCAATCACCTACGTCCGAATCGTGGATGGCACGGTCAAGCGAGGGCAAAAGATCCGCTTTTTGCGCATGGGCTCGACGCACGAGGTGCTGGAGATCGGCCAGTTTGTGCCGCAGCGGAGAGCCTGCGAGGAATTGGTGGCCGGCCAAGTTGGCTACCTCGTCTGCAACATCAAAGATGTGAAGCAGGTGCACATTGGCGACACCGTCACCATTGCCGGCGACGCCGCCGCTTCCGCACTTCCGGGCTACAAGCCTCCGCAGCGGATGGTCTACTGCGGACTCTATCCCTCGGAGGGGGAAAACTTTGAGGAACTCCGAGACGCGCTGGAAAAGCTCGTTATCAATGACCCTTCGTTTGAGTTCGCGCCGGAAAGCAGTGAGGCTCTGGGGTTTGGATTTCGGTGCGGCTTCCTCGGCCTGCTGCACATGGAGATCATTCAGCAGCGACTGGAGCAGGAAGCCGATCTCGACCTCGTTCAGACGGCCCCAAACGTCACGTACCAGATTCAGAAAACCGACGGCACCGTGCTCGAGATCACCAACCCTCAGGATGTGCCGGAATCAGGACAGATCGAAGAATTCCGCCAGCCGATCGTGCGCACAAATTTTCTGGTACCCGTGGAGCACATTGGTCCTGTGATGCAGCTCTGCACCGACCGGCGAGGCACGTATTTAAAAACCGAATATCTCTCGCCAACCCGCGCGATGCTCACATTTGATTTGCCGCTGGCAGAAGTGATCTACGACCTGCACGACCGACTCAAGAGCGTGACCCGTGGTTACGGTACGATGGATTACGAATTGCTGGGGTATGTGCCAGCCGATTTAGTGCGGCTGGATATTCTGGTTGGTGGCAAGAATGTCGATGCGCTTTCGATCATCTGCGACCGCCGCGATTCCGACCGCCGGGGACGATCGATCGTGAAGAAGCTGCGGGGGGAGATCGACCGGCACATGTTTGAAATCGCCATCCAAGCAGCGATCGGCACCAAGGTGATCGCTCGGGAAACGATCTCGGCGATGCGCAAGAACGTCACGGCCAAATGCTACGGCGGCGACATTTCCCGGAAGAAGAAGCTCTGGGCCAAACAGAAGGAAGGCAAGAAGCGGATGAAGAGCATCGGCAGCGTCGACATCCCGCAGAAGGCCTTTATGGCGGTGCTCGATACCGGGGCGGAGCGTCCGTAGGCTCTGGAATAGAGTGCATGACAGCCCAGCCTTCCAAGCCTGATGCTGCCCTGCCGCCCACGGTGCGGGCCCTTGGTTGGACCAGCTTTCTGACCGATCTATCCAGCGAGGCAATCTACCCGCTCTTGCCTGCGTTTGTGATCCGTGAACTCGGCGGCAACAGCCTCACCGTGGGCATGATCGACGGCATGGCTCATGCTGTGGCCGCCGTTGTGCGACTGCCTTCGGGCGCTCTTTCCGATGCCGTGGGCCGCCGGCCACTGGTGCTCGTGGGCTACGGCATTTCTGCGGTCGTGCGGCCGTTGATGTGTTTTGTGGCCACACCGCTGGCCGCTCTTTTCGTGCGGGCTGCCGATCGATTTGGCAAAGGCATACGCAGTGCGCCTCGCGACAGCCTGGTGGCCGATCTGGTCGAGCCATCCATGCGAGGGCGGGCCTTTGGTCACATCCGCGCGATGGATCATGCGGGGGCGGCTTTGGGGCCGCTGGTCGCGATGCTCTTTCTCCTAGCGTTTCCAGGCCGGGAACGCACGCTCTTTCTCGTGGCCATTGTGCCGGGACTATTGACGCTGGCAGTCATTTGGAAATACGTGCGGGACCCACCGCAACGCACGCCTATCGCTCCCCGCACTGCGCTTAGCCCAAGCCTCGGCCTCCATAATTGGACCCTGCTGGGCAGCGTCGGGATCTGGGCGATGGGAGCATCCAGCGAACAATTCTTGTTGATGCGGGCGGCCGAATTGGGTACGCCGCCGGCGTTCATCCCGCTGGTGTGGCTGGCGTGCAGTCTGGCCAAAAGTGGATCGGCCGCAGTCTCTGGACGGCTCATCGATCGATGGCACCCTCGCACTGCCTTGGCTGCTGGGTGGCTGATGTTTGCTGCGGCCTACGGTGGACTCGCTCTGAGTGCGCATCTGGCCGCTGCCTTACCACTGGTGGCATTGGTGGGCGTGGCCTACGGGCTCTCTGAGCCGGCCGAGCGTTCACTCGTTGCAATGGTGGCTCCCGAGGGCCGCCACGGAAGTGCCTTCGGTTGGTACGCGCTGGTCCAGGGAATGATGGCGTTACCCGCCAGTTTCTTGGCGGGCTGGCTCTGGCAGCAAGGGCCCCGCGGCCCGCAGGCGGCACTGGCCGTCACGGCGATCCTGTCGGCTCTGGCCTGTGGAGTGCTTGTGGCAAGTGGACGAGCCCACACTCCGAAGGCGGCACCAGACCATTGAACTGGCCGCGATGCGGCAATGCTTACCTGTGGCCTTATTTTACGATGTGCCCATCGCGTCACGGGCCACCTGCATGCATTCCCGAATGTCGGCCAACGGATTGTCTGGATGCTCTTCGTATTCCAGCGAGATCGCACCGGTGGATGGGAAGCCCACCTGCTTGAGAGCCGCAAAAACGGCGGGCACATCCAAGTGGCCCCTGCCCAAAATCACGCCCTGGGTTTTTTCCTGCATCTCCTTGAAGTCCTTCAGGTGGATGCCGTAGAGCCGGCCCTTGAGCAACCGAATCACTTCCGTCGGCCGTTCTCCCGAACGGATAAAGTGCCCCAGATCCGCACAGGCGCCGATACGATCGTCGTGGCCTTCGATGGCGTGGAGCACATCGATCACCTTGTCGTACCGGGTCTTGGGTCCGTGGTTGTGGATCGCAATTCGAATATCAAACTCTTTCACCAGCCGATCGAGGCTCTCAAATGCTTCCGGAGAGGGATCGGCCGTGAGTGTTGGAATCCCTGCTGCTTTTGCAAACTCAAATACTTTACGGTTGGCCGCCGCATCCCCGCCAAACTTATTCACGCCGTGCGCGCTGATCGTGAGCCCGAGGTCGGCTACTTTCTTTTTCATCCCAGCAATCGCAACGGCATCGGCGTTCGTCGGAAACATACCACCATAAAACTCGACGTACTTGAATCCCAAATCTTTCGCGTGCTGCAGGGCTTCATCCACCGGGTAGCCACGCAGCGAATAGAGCTGAATGCCCAGGTGGAGGTCTTTGGTGTCGGTGCTTTTTGCCCGGCAAGCCCCGTGCGCTTGGTCAACGCCAGACAGCGTTGCACAGGTCGCCGCCCCAGCCACACCCACAAACAGTCGCCGGGACATCTCTTGAGATCGCATCGTATTCCCTCTCAACAAACAAGAACCGTGGTCCGGGACACAAATGACAGCATGAAAGCAAGCGATGAGTCTATACGCCTCGTGCCGCTCTCGAACAAGTGTTTGAGAAAAGAGTGAATGGCGGCTCTTTTTCGATCCCATCCCATCGTGTTGGGCATCGAGTTGGATACTCGGTGCACGGTTCAGGAGCCACGCTGTTTCTGGCGACAGTGCCATTGCTCCCCGGCAAGAATGTGTTAGAAGAAACGTCAAGTTCTATGGGGAGTCGTAGGGCGATTGTAAAAGTGCACCGATGCAGGCACGTTCGGGGGGGCTATACCTGTGAATATCTTGCGATGTTCTGCCATTTTATCCGTCGCTGGCATTCCGCATCACCACGATTCAGAGGAAGAGGTGATACGGATGCTGTTCATCACGACTCGGTATCGCAATAGGCGAGGCGAGAAACTACTCGTGATGAGCCTCGCTGTCTCTGCCGACGGATGCCACTATCGCCTGTGGGTCCCGCAACCCTTCGGGACCGATAGGCACAGCACCGCGACTTACATGTCACTGCGTCAACTGGCGTGCGAATCGTTGCTTTTTCGTGTGGAACGCGACGCAGAAGCTTGGGGTGTGCGGATGCTCTGCGAAATGCCTTGTGGAAACAGTGAGTTGGTATCGCACAAGTTGGACACAACGATTCGTTGCCTCATTGCAGCGAGCGAGACGTGGGCAAATGCCGTTCGCAGCCCCAAAAAACTAGCGGATTGACTGACTTTGAGTAAACCCCCACTATTCGTTCCAAATCTTTGTCGATCCGATGACCAAGCGTGCCGAGCCGCCTGCCACGCTACCGAGCATTAACTTGACTGCTGCGTCAGAGCCGAGCGACAGCCTGTAGCTCGCAGCATTTTTCTCTGTACTTCAATGGGGATCGACGGAGCGCGGATGCCTGACCATTGTGCGAGGGCCGCTCCTCACGGCCGCAGGTTCATGATTGGCACAATCGCTCAATGACTCGCAATTTCTCCAGACACGAACAATTCCTTCGTATCTTCACTCTGCTTGAAATCCTTTCTGACGCACGCGTCCCGATCGCCGATAGGACACTCGTTGCCCAACTCAAGGAACGGCTCGGGCTTTCCGCCCTTTCAACGAGAACACT
>QWQH01000148.1 GCA_003670915.1 Planctomycetota bacterium
ATCAGTCAAAGTCGTGATTGTGGACGACCATGAGGTGGTTCGCCGTGGGTTGGTCTCTTTGCTGGCTCAGTCCAACGTCAAAATTGTTGGCGAGGCCTCAACAGGCGATGAGGCTGTCAAACTGACTCGCAAACACAAGCCGGACGTTGTGTTGCTTGACATTCGGATGCCGGGCAAGGATGGTCTTGCCACACTCGAGCGGCTTCGAAAAGACATGCCCAATGTGCGGGTTGTGATGCTTTCGACATTCGACAACCCAACGTACATTGCCCGTGCAGTCGCTGCTGGGGCACATGACTACATTCTGAAAGGATCAACCCGAGCAGAGCTCATTGGCTCGTTGACTGGTGCCGCAGCAGGCCAGTTGCCCAGCCGGGCTGGTGAACTCAGGCGGGTTGCCACAACGATGGCCAACCGAGTCGCCACACCCCATCCAGACATCCCCCTCACGCAGCGTGAAACGCAGGTGCTTCGCCACCTTGCACTGGGCCTCTCCAACAAAGAGATCGCCCTGTCACTCACAATCAGCGTTGAAACAGTGAAGGAACACGTCCAGAATATTTTGCGGAAGATTGCCGTCAGCGATCGTACGCAGGCTGCCGTCTGGGCCGTTCGCAAAGGCCTCGTTTAAATCCCGGTTTGATTTGTCTGTTGACGCCCCTTCTGCAGCGCCCAAAACGCAAGCCGAATGGGTTGGCTTTACCGTGCCCGAGGGTGAGCTTTTGCGAACACATCCAGGAGTTTTGTAGTGGTTACATGCGTGTAGATCTGCGTGGTAACAAGGCTCTTGTGGCCTAGTAATTCCTGCACGCTGCGAATATCGGCGCCAGCGTCGAGCAGGTGAGTGGCAAAACTGTGGCGGAGTGTATGGGGACTGGCGCGGCGCAAGAGATCGGCCGTGGCTAGGTGTTTTTCGAGCAAACGGCCTATTCCACGCACCGAGAGCCGGTTGCCAAATCGGTTGGTGAAAAGCGGTTGTGGAGCGTTGTGAGCCATGGCCTGCCGGGTGAGGGGCCGAACGGCCAGCCATTCCCGAATCGCCTTGTGGGCGTGTGAGCCCACGATGCCCATCCGTTCGCGGCGCCCCTTGCCTCGCACGCGGATCGTCCCGCCGCGCGTATCCAGATCGGCATCGTTGAGCGTAACGAGTTCTTGCACTCGCACGCCGGACGAATACATAAGTTCCAAAATGGCTCGGTCGCGAAGCCCGCCGGCGGCGGTTGGCTGAGGGGCGGCAAGCAGTCGAGAGATCTCGTCGCCGGTGAGAAACTTTGGAAGTTTACGGGCTCGCTTGGGGCTGCGAAGCGGCTTGGCTGGATTGGCAACAACCCAGCCTTCGCGTTGTCCAAACGTGTAGAAGCTTCGCATGCTTGCCAGCTTTCGAGCCACGGTGGAGGGGGCATAGCCGGTCGCGTGCAGTCCGCCGGCAAACCGCCGAAGGATTGTGCTGGAGGCTTCTCCCGGCACGGAGCAAGCGGCGGAAATAAGGAATTCCTGAAGTTGCAGGAGATCTTCCCGATAGCTTTTGAGCGTGAGCGGCGAGGCACCCCGCTCGGATGCCATAAAACGCAGAAACCGTTCGATGGCTCCGGTGAATGTTTCCTGCGAAGCAGCCCGTCTGAGACCCATGGCTTCAGTGCCTATTCTCAGGCGGCGCGATCGGCAGGGGGCACAAAACGTACTCGGTTGCTTCGTCGCGAACTCTGCCGCACCTTCTGCCCCAAGACAGCGGCGTCATACCAAGAGAAGCTGAGCTCTGGGTTTGAGGCGTAGCGGCCAAGCACCCGAGTGGCCTCGGCGCGGCTGTCGTCGTCGTAGAGGAAAACGTATCGTTCTCCACCCTTGACGAGCGCGATGACGTTGATGTCGCGAGCTGGCATGGCACCCCCCCCAAAAAAACACGGCGATCGGCATTTCGCTCGCCGTCGAAGGGGAGTATCGGCCAGCACGGTTCGTTGGGTGCAGCCTTCTCTTGATTGCCCCCCTAAATTATCAACCGGCGGTCTTTTTCGCTAAAAAAGATCGGCAAAGCCACGCAGCCCAAGCGGCTCCCGGGCAGTAAATGGCTCGCCGTGGTCAGTTCCAATCATTGAACCCCACCACGCGGCAGCAGCCTCCACCCGTTTGAGAACCGTTGGGTTTTGGCTAGACGAAAACTGACTTGCATAGCATTCCAAGCAGCGGCGTTTGATGGGCCACGTGGCAGAGATGTCGACTACAAAGGCGGGTTTCACAACGAGTTTCAGGTGCACGCAGGAATAGTGGTAGATGCGTTCCGGGTGCCAAGGCTCTCCGGGCAGGTCGCATTTGGTGAGCTTGGCCCAAAATCGCGCAGCGTCAACCAGCCGTGTGGCCGCCATATGATCGGGGTGAGCGTCGATCCAGTGCGGGGCAAAGAGCCATCGAGGGCGTGTGCGTCGGATCACAGCGGCCACGCTCGCTCTGGCTGCGAGCGTGGCCCGCAGCCGACGGTTGGGGAGGCCTAGGTTCTCTCGCCAACTGATTCCAAGTGCAGCGGTTGCTGCGGCGGTTTCACTGGCCCTGATTGCCACGGATCCCAGCGGCGTCGGCTCGCCATCGGTGAGATCCAGAACACCCACAGAAAGTCCTTGTGATTGCATGAGTGCAATGGTGCCAGCCATGCCCAGTTCGGCGTCGTCGGGATGGGGCGCGATCACAAGTGCGTCGAGCATAGCCGTTGTTTCCTTCTGTGTTGGATCCAAGTTCCGCAGCGTGTGCGTTGGGTGCACGGATCCGCAAACCGGTGGGGCCACGGGCATCGGCTCGCGCGGACTGTTTGCGTGTCTGGAGCCGCTGCAGCATACTCTGCGTCTATGAGTTCCACGACAACCACGCGACAGTCTCTCGAGGAAATCTTTGCTGCGGCCTGCTCCCACGCGAGGAAGGCCGCTGTGCTGGCATCGGTGGAATCGCTGCTGGGCTGGGACGAGCGCACCATGATGCCTCCCCAGGCCGCCACGTATCGGGCTGAGCAAGCTGCTGCCTTGGCGTTGCTCGTCCACCAACACCGCACCGATCCTGTGCAGGCAGAGCGGCTGGCACAGTTGACCGAGAGTTCGTTGGCCACAGCAGGACCACCCCACACGCAAGCCACCATCCGACTTCTCTCCCGCGACCACGCAAAACAGGCCCGTCTGCCACCGCGGCTTGTGGAGGCGCTGGCCAAAACGTGCGTGGGGGCACAGCAGGCGTGGGCCGCAGCCCGCGCGGCGTCGTCGTGGCCGGACATGCAGCCGTGGTTGGAAAAAATCTTTGCCCTCAAGCGGGAGCAGGGGCAGTGTCAGTTGCCCGATCGTGATCCTTACGATGCGCTCATGGACGACTACGAGCCTGGCGCCCACTGGCCAGCGGTGGCAGCACGTTTTGACAGTCTGCGTGGTCAGATCGTGTCGCTTCTACAAGCCTGCATGGGCTCGAGTCGGCGGCCGGATCCCTCCCTCCTAGCCCGGCGGTTTCCGATCGACGCGCAGCAGCGGTTCGTTCGGAATGTGGCCGCAGGCATTGGCTTTGATTTCAAGCGTGGACGACTCGACACCACGGACCACCCATTCTGTTCCACCGCTGGCCCGGACGACTGCCGGATCACCACCCGCTGGGACGAATGTTTTTTGCCCACGGCACTGTTTGGTGTGTTGCACGAGGCTGGCCACGGACTCTACGAGCAGGGGCTCTCTCGGGAGTGGTATGGTCTGCCCCCCGGGGAAGCGGCATCGCTGGGAGTTCACGAGTCGCAATCCAGACTCTGGGAAAATATGGTGGGGCGGTCACCGGAGTTTTGGGAGTGGTGTTTTCCGCTCGCTCAACAGGCATTCCCCACCGCGCTTGCGGATGCAGATGCCGTTGCCATGCAACAGTCGCTGATGGCCGTCCAACCGTCGCTGATACGCGTGGAGGCCGACGAGGTCACCTACAATCTGCATGTGATGTTGCGTTTTGATCTGGAGCGGGCGATGGTGCTCGGAGAACTGCGCGTGGCCGATTTACCAGACGCATGGAACCAGCGGTATGAAACGGACCTAGGCCATCGTCCACCATCTGCTGCCGACGGCGTGCTGCAAGACATCCATTGGAGCGCCGGACTGGTTGGCTATTTTCCGACGTATGCCTTGGGCAATATGTTTGCCGCCCAACTCATGGCTGCTGCAGAACGCACGATTCCCCGCCTTGACAGGCAGATTGCCAAGGGGAGTTTTGGCGAATTGCTGGAATGGCTGAGGCACTCGGTGCATAGCAGAGGGCGTTTGCTGGAATCCGAACCGCTGGTGGAAGAGGCCACGGACACCCCCGTTTCGGAGCACTGGCTCGTCGAAAGCCTGAGGCGACGGTACGGGCCGGGCTATGGCCTGAAGGGTTTGGGCTGATAAAAACAGACCCCCCGTTGGCACCCAGCGAAAGGGCGATGGTAGACTCTGTCGAGACCACAGACCCGCCGGAATGGTTGGCGTGGGGTACCGCTGTTTTACGAGGGAAATATGGCCGACGACAAAGACAACTCACCCGATCCGTGGGCCGGCATCGGCGGGGACGATAACGAGCCAGTGGAAGGCGTTTCGTTTTCATTTGACTCACTCAGCGGCATCGGGTCTGGGGAGCCACATGCGCCGACAAAAGATTCTGTTGAAGCAGGTTTGGGCGAGTCAGATGACGCTTCGTTTTCGGGAGCCGACGTGCTTGACGATTGGCTGGAGGAACCGGCACCAGAAGCTCCCGCACACGCCGACGCTCCGTTGGCCGTGTTTCCACCATCAGCCTTGAGTGCAACTGATGGAGACAGCATTGAGTCCTCCACAATCGAGAGCTCAGCGATTCAAATTGGCACAGGTTTGTCGGGCATTGATCCGCCGGATGCAATGGGTTTGATGGACGAGTGGACAGATACGGCAGTCGATTCGGTTGTGGATGCATCGCGTGCCCACGGCAATGAGGAAACCGATACTGACCACGACAACGCATCAGATTCGCACGCGTTTGGAGCGGTGGACGAAGCTGAAGAATTTTCATTCGGTTCGGATGCCTTCAGCGACGATTCGCAGGGCATTCCTACGACCACGGAATCTGGTGAGGACGCGCCGGACGGTTTTTTTAGCGATACCGGCGACATCGGCGACATCCAAGACGAGGCCGTCGGGGAAGTCCTCGCTGCTGGAGTCGGGGCTGTTACAACGCCTTCCGGCAAAACAAAGCCCGTCAGCATGCGGCCCTCCAAGCAAAAAAAGCAGGGCGGCATTGGGCAGATGATTGGAGTTGTGCTTGGCGGATTAATGGCTCTGCCGATCACCTATGCCATTCTCGTCTGGGGATTTCAAAAGGATCCATTCAAGCTCACAAAAATGCTGCCTCAGGAAGTTGCGTTTGTGCTACCGGCAAAATTTCAGCCTGGTTATAAAAAGCCAGTCGCTCTGAATGGTTTGGGGCTTTCTGAAGCCTCGCCGCTGGATGCGCTCGTGGTGACAGACCCTTCCTCGGAAGGCGAGGCACCAGACGAGGCACTGGGGGAGCCAATGGAAGAGACGCCCTCGCAAAACGAATCGCCGGTTGAGTCTGGTGCCGATGCGTTGGTCGTTGAAGACGATGCGGCCCTCGCAGCTCTGCGATCGGAGGACTCACTTGGCGGAGTAGGTCGAGACACGCCAGCAGATACGGTCCAACCCCCAGAACCGCTGGACATGTCTGGGCTGGAGGCTGCCGTCGACAAGGCATCCGTCGCGTACGAAGAGCTCGTTGCGATTGACGACCCCACTGATGTCGAGCAAAAAAATAAGCTCCTCAAGAACTGGTACAAAAACCTGGCCCGTGTGGCCGAAGAATGGGTGATGCTAGAAGCAGTTGCCGCCGATTCCGGGCGTCCGCTAGAAGGAGTGCCCCAGCCGGTGGTGGTTGTGTATGAAAAGATTGCTGCGAATGCCTCGGCTCGGGAGGATCTGGCACGGCTGGGCAACATGTGGGTAAAAACAAAGAAGCGACCGCTCGACGGTGCTCTGTTGATGGCCACGTTTGACGCGACGCGGAAGGTTGGCCCGTATTGGTCTACGAGCGTCACCTTGCCGGGAACTGAGCCGCGAGGCATCGCCATCATCTCGCGAGCCGAGCCTGCTGCTGCTACCGGCGATGAAGTTGTGATTACCGGAGTGCTCTTCGACGGCGATACCGTGTGGGCTGCCGATTGTCGACGGCTCGAGAAGTCGGCCCCCGTCGAGGATTTATTCTGAGTTTGCGACAGGACCGTTGGTTCTGGGGCATGCACTGCCGCCATGGCGCCATGGAAGGACACCCGGGAGCTGGGGCTGTGGAATCGGTTGTGAGCATTGCCGACGCTGTGGCCGCAGGCCGCGCACGGGCTGGCCAGAGTGTTGCCCAACACATAACCCGCCACCAGGCTACCCACGCGGCCTTAAACGCCTTGGTGCAACCCTGCCACGCGGCTGCCGTCGGTGAGGCTGATCGCATCGACTGCATCATGCGCAGCGGCACAGACCACGAGGCCGGCCAGAGCCACATGCTTGCCGGTGTGCCGGTCAGCGTGAAGGAGTGCTTTCCCGTGCGGGGCTTGGTCACGACGCTGGGCATTCCGAGCCGCCGGCACTGCCTCGATGCGGCCGATGCGCCGCTTGTGGAGCGGATGCGAATGGCCGGTGCCATCGTCGTTGGCAAGGCAAATGTGCCGCAGGCCCTGTATCTCTACGAGACAGATAATCCAGTCTGGGGGCGCACGAATCATCCCCAGGCACAAGGCCGCGGCCCAGGTGGCAGCAGCGGTGGCGATGCGTGCTTGGTGGCAGCGGGAGTTGTGCCGCTGGCGGTGGCAAACGATCTGGCCGGCAGTATTCGGCAGCCCGCGCACGCCTGCGGTGTTGCGGGAATCGTGCCCCGGTCGACGGCGCTGGGCGATGGCGGTAGCTTTCGCACGATGCCCGAACTCACAGCCGTGAAGCCTCGTGCGGGTTTTCTGGCACGGCATGTGGCCGACTTGGAGCGGGCGCTTGCTGCCGTCGGTGTCATTACGCCGCCGCCACGGAAGCCGCTTTCTACCGTGAGGCCGCTACGGATTGCTTGGTGGGATGATGCGGGGCCGCTGGAGCCATCCGTCGCGGTGCGTCGTGGGGTGCACGAAGCGGTGGCTGGGTTGCGATCTGCGGGCCTGGAGATCGTCCAGCTGGATGGCCGAACAGCACGCCAAGCCGCGTGGGTGCATCTGGCACTTCTCTCGAGCGACGGTGGCAGGCAGGTGCGACAACTCTTTGCAGGCTCGCGTCCCATGCCGCCTGTCCTCCGGCAACTCAAGCTGGCCGGATTGCCTCGGTGGGTCAGGCCGTTGGTGGCAGGGCTGGCCAACGTGGCTGGACGAAGCATCGAAGCCGAGGCGATCTTTGCCACGGGGCCTCGGTCGGCCGCGGGTTTCCAACGCATTCTTGAGGCGCGTCAACGCCTTGGCGCAGAGGTTGACGCCATGGCGATGGATTACGATGCAATCGTCTGCCCTGTCTCAGCTCTGCCAGCATTACGGCACGGCACGGCAGGCTTACTCCTTCTCGCTGCTGCCCCCTGCATGCTCGCAAATCTGCTCGACCTACCGGCTGGATCGGTGCCGATCTCGCACGTGCGGCCCGGCGAGGAGAAAGGCCGTGCCGTTTCACGAGATCCGGTTATGCAAGCGGCCGCCGACACCGACAGCGGCAGTTGTGGGCTGCCAATCGGCGTGCAGGTGATTGGTTTGAACGGCGGCGAAACAACGGTGCTCGAGGTGATGCGGTTGATCGAAGGGCTCTCACAAGAGAGCCGATGAATGGGCGTTCGGCGACGCGCACGCTTGCGTGACGAGCCGATCGTCGGCGCCGTCATGCGGTCATGCGGGCCACGATCGAGCGGGGCATCTGATCGATCGCGAGCACCTCGCAGGCTGCACCCAGATCGATCCCGGCCTTGGGCATGCTCCATACGATACTCGATGCCTCGTTTTGTGCGAGCGTGTGCCAGCCACGTGTGCGCAACTTGAGGAGGCCCTTGGCGCCATCTCGGCCCATGCCTGTGAGCAAGATCGCTACGCCTGTGTGAGGCCAATTTTCTGCAACGCTCTCAAAAAAAACATCCACACTCGGACGAAAGAACACCTCTTTGGGTTCCTCGCGGTATTCCAATGTACGGGCCTTAGAGAGCACGAGGTGGTCGTTGGTACCCGCCATGAGCACATCGCCGGCGATGGGATGCTGGCCGTGCTCGGCCACCCGCACCGCCTGACCGGTGCGATCGCCCAGCCACTTGGCCAGACCCTGCGAAAAGGCGACGTCTACGTGCTGCACGATCACAACGGCCACGTTCCAGTCGCGAGGCAACGGCACAAGCAAGTCGGAGATGGCCTTGGGGCCCCCCGTAGACGCGCCCACCACCACCAATCGCGGTGGGGCTGAACCGGCCGTAGGCTGGGACGTCTTTCGCGAGTTGCTCGTGGTGCCAACGATCTTGGCAATGGTCCCAATCTTTTCCACCAGCGCACCGGCGCCGCTCACTTCGCCGGCAGGGCCGAGCATCGGCGTATCCACAGCGTCCAGTGCTCCGTAGCCCATGGCATCGTAAACCAGCGAGATGTTGCCGCTGACTGTGGCGGTGACCACGAGAATGGCACACGGCGCGGAGGCCATGATCTGTCGCGTGGCCTGCACCCCATCGACGTGCGGCATGATCAGGTCCATCAGAATGAGATCGGGGCGGTCTCGCTTGGCCATCGCGATGGCTTCCACGCCATCGACCGCTGTCCATGCAAGCGTATGATCGGGCAGGCTGTCTACAACGCGGCGCAGCGCCTCGCAGGCGGCCCGCATGTCGTTCACGATTCCGATTCTCACTGGACGGTACTCCCGCTGGCTCGCTTCGCGGCAAACCTACTGCGTTGGCTCGCCGATCAAGTCGATGATCGTACGCACAAACGTCTCGTCGTGGAAGCTGCTCTTGGTCAGGTAGCGGTTGGCTCCTGCATCGAGGCCCCGCAGCCGATCTTCCTCCCGATCCTTGTACGATACGATGACCACAGGGATGTCCTTGGAAGCTGGATCGTTTTTGATGAGCGTTACCAGTTCGATGCCGTCCATGCGAGGCATGTCGACATCGCTGACCACTAAATCGTAGCGGGCGCTCCGGATTGCGTTCCATCCATCCATGCCGTCCACTGCCACGTCCACGGCAAATCCTCTGGCTTGGAGTAACTGCCTCTCAAGTTCGCGGACGGTGATCGAATCGTCAACGACAAGAATTCGTTTCCGCTGCCTTGCCTGCTCGGCCAGTCGCTCAAACTCGACGCGAGAGAGGCGGCGGCCCATCAGCACATTGTCGATTGACCGCACGAGATCTTCAACGTCTACGATGAGCACAGGGTTGCCATTCTCGAGCAACGATGCACTGTTCATGTTGGGCACCTTGCCGAGGCGAGGGTCCAGCGGCCGCACTTCCAGATCTCGCTCTCCCAAAAAGGCGTCAACGACCATTCCGAATTGTTGGCCGCGGTCGCTGATCACCACAATCGGCATCGGATCAGCAGGAGGTCCTACGGGGGTCAATTCAAAAATCTGCGAGGCCATCACGAGACCGATCGAGAGACCATCTCGCTCGAAATACTGCCGCCCCTCAATGGTGCGTACATCGTCATGGTGGCAAAATACAATCTGGTCGATGCGGGTAAGCGGGAAAGCATAGGGCTCTCCGCCGACATCGACTAAAAGGGCCCTGATCACCGACATCGTGATCGGTAGTTGGAGCGTGAACGCCGTTTGCCGGCCGAGTTGCGTGCTCACCCGCACCGTGCCACCGACTGCTTTGACCATCGTTTGCACCACGTCGAGTCCCACGCCGCGGCCCGAGATTTCTGTGACCTCTTCCTTGGTTGAGAATCCTGGGAGGAAGAGAAACTCGAGGAGTTCGACGGTGGAGAGTTGATCGGCCACCTGCCTCGCCACAAGGCCTTTGGAAATGGCCTTGGCCCGCAGTGTGTCGCTGTCGATCCCGCGGCCATCGTCGGTGAGCGTGATGCTGAGCATGCCTGCGCGGTGGCGGGCCTCTAAGCGGATCGTGCCCATCGCCGGCTTGCCTGCTGCCTCCCGAATGGATGCAGGCTCGATGCCGTGGTCGAGAGCGTTGCGAATAAGATGAGAGAGCGGCGCTTCCAACTTATCCAGAATGTCCCGATCGACGCCCGTCTGGTCGCCCCGCACCTCAAAGCGAACCTGCTTTTCGAGCGTCCGGGCGATGTCGCGAACGAGTCGAGGAAATCCGCGGATGCCGTCGGCCAGAGGGCGCATGCGGCTGACGATCACCTCGTGGTGCAGGCGGCCAGAAAGGTCTTCGTTGCGTCGAGCAAAACTTTCAAAATCTTCGGCCTGTTTCATCACGCTGAGCAGGCATTGGTCGGCCCGCTCTCGCACCCGCGCGAGCATTCCCAAGAGTGGTGATGGGATGGATACGTCCTCTCCCTTGAGTTTTTCCTCGACCACCGCG
The DNA here is from genome assembly GCA_003670915.1 of Planctomycetota bacterium. Taxonomy (GTDB): domain Bacteria; phylum Planctomycetota; class Planctomycetia; order Pirellulales; family UBA1268; genus BAIKAL-G1-2R. The sequence goes on from QWQH01000148.1 coordinate 10,504, forward strand.
AAGGTGTCGCAGAGTTCGACGTGCGCGGCCCGCAGGTGGAGCAGCGAATCGACGAATGGACGCAGTTGGCGGGTTTCCACGAGCGATTCGCCAGCCAGTCCAACCAAACGCGTGAGGCTGTCGGCAGACACCCGCACCACGCGATCGGCTTGTTCGATTCTGCTGGCTGCCGATACGGGCTGGACGGCTGCCAATGGGTCAGCCTCTTGGGGCGGTGGAACTTGTGTTTCGGCAGTGGTGGGAATCCGTGCGACCGGGGCGGGGAGTACCGGGGCTGCCTGCATCAGATCGGCCAAGGCGAGCACGAGTTTTTCAGCGTTGACAGCCCACAGGCTTTCGGGCGAGAGGGCGTCTTGGGCCCGTGCAATCGTGGAAAGAAAATCAATGCCCGCCAGAAGCACGTCGGCATGTTCTGGCCGCACGTGAAATGTGCCCTTGCCGGCAGCGACGAAGCAATCTTCCATGGCATGCGCCACCCGCACTGCAGGATCCAGCCCGATGATGCGTGCGGCACCCTTGAGCGAATGCGCAGCCCGCATCATGGATTCGATCGTGGCAGGTGAACGCTCCAGTTCTTCGATCGCTAGAACTCCGGCCGAGAGGATCGCCGTCTGGCTCTCCGCCTCGAGCCGAAACAGCTCCAGCATTGAAAATCCGCTTAAATCCTGCGACACGTTTCACTCCTCAGACAACACTCACGGGCCTTGGCCTGATCGCCGGGCCAACGACGGGTCAACTCGAAACCAGATCCCGCAGGGCATCAAATACTCGTGATTCGTCCAGCAGCCCAACTGTTTTTTCCTGCCAGTCGAAAAGCGTCTGGCAAAATCGTACGCCCGCTTGGCTGAGAGTCGATGGCACAGTTCGCATGCTCGACCGTGCCACTCGCTGGACGCCAGCCACCTGATCGACGCCAAACACCCAGCGTTCAGCTCTCTGCGATCCGGAGCGTTCTACGACGAGCAGTCGAGCCGTTGGGCGCGCATCGATGTCGCTTCCATCCTGGGCAAGGAGCGCCTGCGATGCGATAACGGGCTTGCTGTCCAGCCCGAGAAGCCCGTGCAGCGACACGCACAGTTGCAATTGACCGCGGATGTTGACGAAGCCTTCCAGCACGCTGTTGGTGCGGTGCGGTACTCGATGCAGGCATCGCAGTGGAGTCACCTCGACGAGCGAGGCAGTGGGCAGCGAGAGCCATTCTCGTCCAAGGCGAAACACCAGCACGCTGGTGGCGTTGGGGTCGGCAACCACTTCCGGTGCCTCCAGAATGCGGCTCCACGATTCGAGATAGCCTTCGGGAGCACTCCGATCAAAAAATGTCTGCGCTGCTGCAGCCAGAACGGGGCAGTTGCGGCAGTGGATGAATGTTGTGAGCTCCGGACAACTGCGATCGCCGGTCACGCCGACCCGCCGCCAACACTCCTCCATCGGTGCTCGAACCGATGCCTCGACGATGGCAAGGGCTGCCGACGACCGTGCGCCGGTTGCTGTGGTCTGCAGCCATCCGCTGGGGGGCAACGCGTTGGGTAGTTCTGGGGTCATGAGGGTGCCTTTCGGGAGAGCACTCGTGCCGATGACTGCCGATATTTTTCGGCCATTGGGGCATCGCCTCGCTGGGCTGCCAAAAGTGCCAGCGATAAGAGCGCCTCCTCGTGAGAGGCCTCGAGGTAGAGCGTTTTGTGAAAGCAGGCTTCGGCCCGATCCAGATCACCCGCCGACTGGTGGAGCACACCCATGAAAAAAAAGAGTTCGGCTGCTGGCCCAAGTCGTCGCTGATGAGCTTCGCAGAGCCTCAATGCTTCACTGTGACGTCCAGCGTTGGCTAGGTCGCCAGCTTGACGCAGCACTTCTTCGAGCGAGGGAATGCCTGGCGTCACACCGGCTGACGGAACCGGTGCAGCAAGAGCCACTGGCATGGCTGGCGCAGCAACTGCTGGCGGCACGCCGCGACGCAGCGCAAACACAGACCGGCTCCCGGCAGTGATCCAATCGCCCTTCATGATCGGCGGTTCGGCGGCCCCCAGCACGAGCAGGCCGTCTGGCTTGAGGAGTCTCTGAATCGCATCCTCCATCAGGCCCCGAGGTGACGGTGCGAGATAAATCAGAAGATTGCGACAAAAAATGATATCGTAGGGAGCCCGTCCGGTGGAGAGACTCTTCGTCACAAACGAATCCTCCAGCAGATTACCCCAGGCAAAATGCACGCATGACCGTACGGATTCGTCCAGCACCATACCGCCGCCGAGTCGACGAAACCACCGGTCTCGAAACGACGCATCGGCGTTTCGAAAAGCGTTGGCAGAGTAGCGAGCCTGCCTGGCGCGTTCCAGCGAAACCCGGCTGATATCTATCGCATCGATGACAAACTGCTCGGGTACGAGGCCCGCTCCAAGCAGAGCCATGGCAACAGAATAGGGTTCTTCGCCGGACGCGCACGGGGCACTCAAAATACGCACAGGCCCGCGGGAAAGGCTTCCCGCCAGCGTCGCGGCAAAGCTTCGCACATACTCAAACACTTGGCTGTCCCTGAAAAACCAGCTCTCGGACACAACCACTTCTTCCACGAGGGAGTCTCGCTCCCCATCGTCTCCGGCCATCAGTGCTGCATACTCAGAGTCGCTTTCCACGCCGATGGCTGCCATGCGGGTGGCCACGGCCCGCTGGATCGCAGCGGTGCCGATCGTGTCGGGATCCAGTCCGATCCAGCGGCAGAGCAGTTCTTCGGCGGTGGAGATACCGAGCGACTGGGGGGGAGTCCGCTTTTTCACAGGGGCTCTCCTCCGATGGCGACAGGGTCGGCGAGGGGAATCGGAAAGAGGCCCTCGAGCAGAGCGGGCGGCAACAGACGGCCGATGAGAATCAACTGCACAGTGCGTCCATTCAAACGCAGAAGGCTGCCTAGGAATGGGGCATGCTCGAGTTCCATGGCCGGCAGCGTGGTGTCGGCATCCTCAGCGGAACAGATCGAAATGACATTTTCAGCAACGAGTCCCAGCCGCACCGGGGCTTTTGACGCATCGGCGGGACGGATGAATTCGACAACGATCACTCGCGTGCTCAATCGTTCTTCGACCGCGCGGCAGGCAAGCCTTTGGCCAAGGTCGATCAGTGGCACGAGGTGGCCACGGTAGGTGAAGATGCCCCGAACATAATCGGGCATAAGGGGCAGCGGTCTGGCCGGCACGAGCGGCAGTACCTCGATCACAGATCGTGATAGAATCGCGTAGGGCTGGGTGTCGATCGTGAAGGTGAGCAGTTGCATGGGTGAGCGAAGCGATGCCATATCGAACTGAGGCTCTACGGCATGCAGAGCTTTCGAATCAGGTGGTGAACCGCGAGACTTCCTCCTTCAAATCGCCGACGGCACCCCGCAGGTGGATCGTCGCGCTGTTGAAATCATCGAGCGATGCTGCCGTGCGAGATGCCCCTTCCGCGAGGCGAACCATCGCCTCGCGAATCTGCTCCGCACCTTGCGACTGCGCCCGCATGCCCTCGGTGACTTGGCCAAAGCGGCCAGAGATGCCTTGGACTGCAGATATAATATCGCCCAGCTTCCCTGAGATGTCACCGATTTCTCGCACCCCACCCCGCACTTGCTCGGAAAACTTGTCCATCTCCATCACCCCTGCCGAAACGCTGTACTGCATCTCTTTGACCATCCGCTCGATGTCCAACGAGGCCACGGCCGTTTGGTCTGCGAGGCGGCGGATTTCGCGGGCCACGACGAGAAAACCAAGGCCGTATTCCCCGGCCTTTTCGGCCTCGATCGCCGCATTGATGGAGAGCAGATTTGTCTGATCGGCCACTTTGGTAATCGTGGTGACAGCCAGATTGATGTTGGCTGCCCGCTCGCTAATGGTTGCCAGCTTTGCGCCAAACGACGAGGTGCTCTCTGCGAGTTGACGCATTGTGCCGTCCATTCCAGCGAGGTTGACTCGTCCCTCCGCTGCCATCATGCCAGTTCGGGAAGCGACATCATTGACTTCTGTCATCGTACGAACCAGTTCTTGGCTGGTCACGGATATCTCCTTGACGGCCGCTACGGCCTGGCTCGTGGATGCACCGTAATCGGCAATCACCTGCTGCTGTTCGCTGCTGGTTGCCTGGATGGCTGTGGCCGTTGAAATGAGTGCCACAGACGACTTTTGAATCCGGCCGATCAGTCCGCGGAGGTCGTTCGTCATCGTTTGGATGGCATCTAAGAGCGCGCCGGTCTCGTCGTCTGAGGTGATTCCGACGTTGGCCCGCAGATCTCCCCCTGCCACCTGCCTTGCCACGGCCACGGCTGTGCGGATTGGATTGGAAATGGTGCGTGCCACAATCAGGGCCGCCAGGGTGACGCCTAGAATCGTCGCCAGCGAAAGCCCAATGATGGCGGCTCGTTGAAAGTTGACGAGCGCAAAAGCCTCGCTGGCATCTTGCTTGACATTCATTCCCCAGCGGAAGCTTGGAAGATAGCACCATGCGCTGACGACTTCTGTGCCGCGGTAATCTCGTACGATACCGTAGCCACGGTCTCCGCTGGCCGCTCGCTGAGCGGCTGACCCCTTGTCGTTACCGAGCGGAATGTGAAGCCGAAAGGCCGCATCGGGGGAGTGCCTCAGCGGCGTTGTGACGAGCACGTTCTCGCTGTGGCGTTCACCGGTCACGATTTCTCCAGTGTCGCCAAGTCCACTGAAGTCCGAGAGTACCTGCCATATCCGCTGGGGCCCCAGTCCCATTGCCAGCACGCCGATGACCCGGCCTTCGGCAAAAATGGGACTGGTCACAAACGCCAGCGGTTGCCTCGCGGCCCCGTACGTTTGAAATCCGGAGAGTTCCGATTGCAGCAGTGTGCGCGAACGGTCGAATCCGGTAGTCAGTTCCGAAGAGGCGAGGCTCCCGGAGAGGATCGAGGAGCCAACGGGAAATGATTCGTCGAGTGCGAAGAGAATCAGGCCGGAGTTGTCGATTAAAAGAAGTTGTGAGTAGTCGAATGACTTTGCGACATACCCAAGATAGGGCTCGTATTCGAGCGAGGCCCACGAGAGCTTTTCGCCCCGCTTGGCTGGAGTGAGATCCTCGCTGCCCTCGGTGGCTTTCTGCAGTTGTTCCATCGCACCGATCACCGATGGGCCGCGGGCCAACGCCGTGCCGTCTCGCACGCGCTCCATCGCATAGGATTCCAGTTCGCCGGCCTTCGAGGCGGCAATCTGGAGCAGATTATTTCGTACGGAATTTTCCAACGCGCGCGTGGCAATGCGTGCTGTAATGGCTGTCAAGATCGCGCATGGAATCAGGGCAATCACAAGAAACCAAAAGAGTAGCCGGCCGGCGATGGATCGCTGCATGGTGTGCTGTCCGGCAGTTGCGTGCGCAGGCTGGGTCATCGGGCCGTCCGTGTCTGTCTGGTCGGGGCGGAGCTTGGGCCGATTGGAGCCGACCATTTGTCGCCCCAACTGTGATACAGATCCGCGACAAATTTTTCCCACGATTCCCGTGAACGAGAGATGGGGAATGGCACCGGCCGTACCGCGGTGCGACTGGTCCATACAATGTCAAACTGGCCGTCGGGGCGGATGCGACCAATGGAGACAGGCCGCCAGGTGTGCTGCGTTTCCGGATCGATGGCGATGATGCCTTCCGGAGCATTTAAGCTCTGATGGCGTAGGGCGTTGCGAACCTGGTGCACGTTTGTGCTGCCTGCCTCTCGTACCGCCTGTGCCCAGAGCCGAACGCTATTGTATGCGGCGTCTATCACGTCGGATGTCGTGCGATCGTTGCCGTAACGTGCCTTAAAGGCTCGGACAAAAGTCTGGTTTTCTGGGCGGTCGATGGTTTGGAAATAGTTCCAAGCGGCATAGTTGCCTGCGATATCGCCTCGCGACAACGTTCGCAGTTCGTCCTCGCCGAGAGCAAACGAAAGCACCGGTGTGTGCTCAGGAAGGATTCCCGCTTCTCGGAGTTTTTGTGCAAACACAATGGCTGAATCGCCCACAACAGCACTGAGTACGACGTCGGGTTTGGCTGCCACGATCGCCCGTACGGCAGCATCGACATCATTGCTGCCAAACGGTATGTACACCTCTCCGACTTTCTCAGCGCCCAGGCCTTTGAGTTGATCGTCAATGATGGCGTTGACGCAATGCGGCCAGATGTAGTCGGAGCCGACCAGGAAAAA
>QWQH01000149.1 GCA_003670915.1 Planctomycetota bacterium
CACGAAGCGAATCGCAAAAAACAGCCATCTCTTCCGTCCGCTGGGGCTGGGCTACTCAAACCTCGGCAGCCTCCTGATGGCCGATGGCTTGGCCTACGACAGCGATGCTGGGCGAGGCCTCTGCGGAGCAATTACGGCGATCCTGCATGGAGCAGCCAACCGCACGAGTGCCGAACTGGCCGCCGCCGTGGGGCCTTTCGAGGGCTTTGCTGCCAACCGTGAACCGATGCTCAACGTGATGCAAATGCACCAAGCTGCGACAGACTCCATCGACGCCTCCTGTCCGCAATATTTGCGGGATGCGGCAAAAAAGATATGGGGCGACGTGCTGACTCATGGCCGCCGCCACGGCTACCGGAACGCCCAAGCCACCGTGCTGGCACCCACTGGCACGATCAGCTTTCTCATGGACTGTGACACCACCGGCATCGAGCCAGATATCGCGCTTGTGAAATACAAGCAGTTGGCCGGTGGCGGCATGCTCAAGATCGTTAATCAGACGGTGCCATTGGCTCTTCGCACGCTGGGCTACGACGAGCCGGCAGTGGCATCGATTCTGGATTTTATTGACAAGAACGACACGATTGAGGGAGCCACTGGATTGCAAGAGAAACACCAATCGGTGTTTGATTGTGCCTTCAAGCCGCGGCTCGGCAAGCGGTCGATCGCATGGGAGGCACACGTCAAAATGATGGCGGCCGCCCAGCCGTTCATCTCGGGAGCCATCTCCAAGACGGTCAACATGCCTCGCGAGACAACTCCGGCGGATATTGCCGGGGCCTACGCTCAAGGATGGCGCATGGGGCTGAAGGCTCTGGCGATCTATCGCGACGGCTCAAAGGAAAGCCAGCCACTTTCAACCAGCACAGAAAGCGACAAGACGGCTGACAAAGCAGGTGCAAAGGCCATCGCCGTACCGCGGCGGGAACGGCTGCCCGACACGCGTCGCAGCGTCACTCACAAGTTCAATGTGGGTGGCCATGAGGGCTACATCACCGTCGGTCTCTACGACGATGGTCGCGCCGGTGAACTCTTCATTACGATGGCCAAGGAGGGCAGCACCATCGGCGGCTTGATGGACGCATTCGGCACAGCGGTGTCGATGAGCCTGCAGTATGGCGTGCCACTGGAGGTGTATGTGAAGAAATTCTCGCACACCCGCTTTGAGCCGTGGGGCTACACCAAGAATCCCGATATCCCCGTCGCCAAAAGCTTGGTCGACTATCTCTTCCGCTGGATGGGCACGGAATTTATTCCCGGCTATCGCGAAGCCAACCGGCCCGGTGGCAGTCATACCGATGGACACAGTGGCGGCGAGGAGGCCGCCACGGGGGATGATACGGAAACAGAGCGCAAGCCCGCCGCCACGACGGCGAGCGGGCTGGCCGATGGACAGGGAACGTCCTCCAACCGTGGCAAACACCCATCCAAAGTGACCGGGAATTCTGTCCCGGCAGGTGGCGTAAAAAATAATGCCTCCAATGGTTCAGCAGCAGCCAATAAGGCGGTGGCTCGGAATGCGACCGCCGCGCTTTTGGAGCGAGCCGGCCTCAAGATGCAGGTGGATCCAAACGCCAGTCCGGCCGACCGTCAGAGCCAGTTTGCAAAGTTTCAAATCGATGCCCCTGCGTGCGACAACTGCGGGGCGATCACGGTTCGCAACGGCAACTGCTACCTCTGCCACAACTGCGGCAACAGCATGGGGTGCTCCTAGCTGTTCGTCCAAAAAAAGTCGTACGCGATGATTTTCAATCGTAGAAGAATTGTGCCATGCGATCCTTAATCGCGTGGGATGTCTACTATAAAAATCTGGTTGTGTGTATGCCTTCGCATGAACGCAATGTGTCGTCCGTTGGGCGAGACAACGCATGCCTCCTCGCGGGGCGATGTGCCATCGGCGATGCGGGACGTGAGTCGTTGGCTTTGACCCGTTGTCACAGTAACGGTAAAGATACTTCCGTCGGCGGCATACGCGATGCGGCTCCCATCGGGAGTCCACGTAAAGGCGCTGCTCACATCCCACGGATCGTGCGATACTTGGCACACCTCGCCTCCGGCCGGACTGATCGTGAAGAGTTGCACTCTTCCTGCATCATCCCGCAGAAGCATGGCTATGCGGCTCCCATCTGGGCTTGAGCGAAGCCAATGCCGTGGCCCCTGAATTCCAGGAAACCGTCGATGGGCTGTATGCGTCAGTCGACGCTGCACCACACCAGGCGGCGGAGCAGGGCGCCGCGTCAGAGTGCCTTGAATGCATTCGATTCCAGGTGATTGCCCACCGCTGCCTGGCTGGCTGCTGGTTGGGCCACCATGAGTCACTGCCTCAAGATCGGTCGGGTTGTCCGGCAGTTCGACCAGAAACGCCTCCCGTATCGTTTGGCCGTCGGCGGCCACAACTTGTCCCTGAAACGCCAGGGCATATCTCCGCTGGAAACCCTGGGGCGTCGAGCCAGCAGTCCCCACCCAGGCCTCCTCGGACGCTTGCGAGATTTCGTCACTCCCAGGCCGCGGGGCATCCACCAGTCGCGTCACAAGCACAGTGAACGCGGTGCCATCGTGGTTGCGAGGGTGTGTCTTTGGCACCGCGACTGCACGCCCACACACGCTTACGCCAACGCCTCGCAAATTTTTCTCGGACGCGTTGGCAGCTAGCGGAGCGTCTGATTCCAAACCATCCCGCTGCGCAGCCAGAATGGCATCCTCGTAGGTGAAACTCACCAGCCGCCCGTCGCCGGAAAACAGATGCAGGTGGCTGCCGCCGCGCAGACTGCCAGCCGTAAAGGGTGGGTCTAGATTGCGGGCATCGAGGTTTGTAATCGCCCCCGGTTGCGACATCCGCAGCACAGCGGCCTGCCGATGCGACGGCCCATACGACCACGCAGGCGTGGGATTTTCTGGCCCTAGGATAAACACGACTTGATCATCGACTGGGCTGAGCGTTGCCACGCCACAGCAGGCCCCTTGCTGCGACTCATAGAGCACCTCCACGCGGCCGCTCGCCAGGCAGGCTCGTTCGATGCGTCGTCCATCAAAGGTCGAGCCATCGGCATTGGATCGCACGTCGTAGACGATCCACTGCGAGTCATGCGACCACACGCCGGCGTGGGTGAGCATCTGGCCGTAGGGTGTGGGTGCGAGTTGACGCATGGCAATCATGGCATGATCCTACAAAAGCGGTCCTGTGCCGTGGAGTGGGCAACTACGGGGCACGAGCGACCCTGCCGATTAGAGCGATGAGGCCATCTCTCAAAGCATCGACTGAAGCCAGCAAGCACGACTGGCCGAATTCACTGTCAACGCATTGAAGAAAATTCGATTCCTGTTTCCGCGACCCGTCGGAGGTGCCAAACCCATTGCGTTGATCCGGATCCACTGAAAAGCACTCGCTCGTCGCGTGCCCGATCCGCATCAGTCTCGCAGTCATCTACCCCGTTCGCAGGCGGACTACAGGTTCGATTCACTCGGAAGGCCGTGGCAGTCCCAAGCTGCCACGGCCTTCTCTTTTTTCCTGTGACTGGCTCCTGAGGGGCGTTCTCGTTTTCCCCGCCGGCGACCCAGAGCCGCTTCTGCTGGTTGGAACGGTTCTCCCTGTATTCCTGCCTCCGATTACCCGCGTTTGCCGGACCGGCGGCGTGGAATTAGCATTACGGCTGGTTTGTGACGTAGGGTGTAATGATACGTCTGTATCGCGGAACTCCGGACTCTTCTTTTCTATCTCTCTCCCTCGAGGTGATTCGTGCGACGCTGGATGCATGTCTTGATGGTTGGGTTCTTGGCTCTTCTTCTCTCCGTTGACTCGGCCTCGGCGTGCCGTTTTCTGCGGAGCCGAAGCCGCCCTCGTGCCTGCCGTCCAACCCAATCCCAACAGGTACGATTTGTGCGCCACTGCGAGCCGATCGCGTGCAACCCGTGCACCAATTCTGATGGCATGATCTCGGAAGTGATTGTTCTCAACGAGTCGACGCAGTGTTGCGTTCCTGCCGACGGCTCAGCCCATGCCACGATCGTGGCATCCGATGGTGCGTTGGATGCTCCTACGAGTGCCGAAAGCACGCCGACCGTAGCGGCACCTCGCCAGATCGCTGAAAAGCCGATGCCGATGCCTGTGTTTGAACCTCCGGTTTCAACAGCCTCTGCCCAAGAGCCGGCCCTGCTCTCGCCAAAACCAGAATCCAAGCCCGCCAATCTGCCGCTCGAGGAACTGCTCAAGGATGAATCTCACGAATCGCGTCCGGCAGAGATCAGGCTGCCCGTAGAGCGGCCCGTTGAAACTCCAGTCGCTGAACCACTTGAAGAACTCATCCAGAAACCGCTCGCCGAACCGGCTGGCGTTCCAGATGAAAAAGAAGCCCCGCCAGCCGAGGAACCTGCGGCAGAGGTTCCCGAGGAACTGCCCGAAGAGAGCGCCGAGGAGCCTGCAGTTGATCCGGCCGAAGAGGCCTTTGAAGAGCCAGTCGAAGAGGAAATGCCTGTCGAGGAGCGACCGCGAGCACAACCGGCCCCGGCACCGCCTGAGGCCCCAGTCGAGGAAAATCTATTCGATGCAGAGGACGACCAAACCAACCAGCCCCCTGCGGCCACAGAATCGAAGGCGGCTCCGGTCGGCGTCCGAGCCGAGCCTCCAGTGCAGGCTCCGGTAGACGCTGCCGAAGATCTGTTTCGCGAGGAATCTGATACCCCAGCCACACGCACCGGAGCCCCCGCAGACGCTCCTGAGGAATTGCCTGAAGACGCCCCAGAGGAGGCGGTACCGGAATCCGTTCAAGATGGTGCGGCTTTGAGTTCGGATCCTGAGGCAGCCGTTGAGGAAGCCGAGGAAACCGGGGAAACAGTTGAGCCTGATGAGCCTGAAACCGAAGATGTGCCTGCCGAACCGAAGGAAGATGATCCCTTCGCCAGTGTGCCGAAGGCTCCGGCCGAGCCGATGCGTCGATGGATTGATAACACCGGCACGCACGAAACTGTTGGTACGCTGATTGAGGTGCACGCAGATCGGATTCGCATCCTGAAACAATCGGGCAGTTACTCGACTGTGCCGCTGACACGATTAAGCCGAGAGGATCAGACCTACGTTGCAGCCACCGGTGTCCGCCTAGCATCCGAGCGACACACAGTGGAATCGCAGTCAATCACACCTCCCCCAACCGACGCTGCGGGCCTCACCGACACTGCCGGGCTGTGAGTACCCACCACGTTTTCCTGCCGCTTCAAGCGTCGGCGTGCGATGCGTCGATGCTTCCATGCCGCTTGGGCTTGAGAGGAAGTGGGGCAAAGAAAGCACCATGAAATCGACGTGGCCGATCTGCTCCCGTCCGATGAAGCCGGCATGGCCGTAGGCAATTTGCTGGGCGAGGTATTTGTCGAGGTGTGGTCCCTTCTGATGTGAGTGCGACGGCAGACGGGTCCCACAACGGGGCATCGGGATAGATGTCGATGTCATTCTCGTGCAGTGCCCATGGATACCCCAGGCGGGTGGCCGTGTCGCCAAACCTTATTCAGATCTTCGTCCAAGCCAAAGCGTGGGTTCGCAGGAAAATGGTTGGGCAGTTTCACGTCGTATCCGTTGCTCCGTGAAGGGCAGCCAGCCTGTGCAGAACACGGTGGATCATGTGGTCAGCGATGAGCCATTGGATTACTTGTCGTCCAGCACGGCCACCGTCTCAAATGCTTTGCCCTCGAGCATTTCCAACGATGCACCACCGCCTGTCGACACGTGGCTCACCCGCTCGGCATAGCCCATCTGCTCGATGGCTGCCGCCGAATCTCCGCCACCAATAATCGTGACGGCCCCCTTGGCAGTCGCCTGCGCCACTGCCTCGGCCACCGTCTTGGTGCCAGCGTCAAAGGGCGGCATCTCAAACACACCCATCGGACCATTCCACACAACGGTACCAGCAGAGCGAATGATTGCTGCATAGTGCTTGGCCGTGTCGGGCCCGATATCAAGCCCCTCGAAGCCATCCGGAATCTGGCCGGCTTTCACAATGTGCTTGTTTGCACTCGCTGAAAAATCATCGGCGCAGTGCGTATCCACAGGCAGCACAAGCTTTGTGCCGCCTTGGGCAATGAGTTGCTTGGCCAGATCAATCTTGTCTTTCTCGACGAGCGACTTGCCTGTCTTGCCTCCTTCAGCCAGCGAAAATGTGTAGGCCATTGCGCCGCCGATGAGCACATGGTCGCAGATCGCGAGGAGATTGTTGATCACCGCAATCTTGTCCGACACCTTCTTTCCGCCCAGAATAGCAACGAATGGCCGCTTGGGTCGGGCGATCGCCTCTGAGAGATACTGCATCTCCTTCTCGACCAAGAATCCACACACCACAGGCTTGCCTACTGCTTTCATGGCAACGGGCACCGCGTGCATGCTGGCCTCGCGGCGGTGGCACGTTCCGAAGGCATCATTGACGTAGACATCGGCGATGGTTGCCAAGCCATTGACGTAAGCCGCGTCGTCCCCCTTTTTCTCACCGGCGTTGAAGCGGACGTTTTCCAAAACCACCACGCCCCCTGCCAGCAGAGCCTTGGCTTTGGCATGGGAATCCGCACCGCCGGTATCGGAAGCCAGCACGACAGGCTTTCCGAGCAATTCACCTAGCCGCTTGGCAACCGGAGCCAGGGAAAATGCCTGCTCAAAACCTTTCCCGGAAGGCCGCCCCAGATGCGACATGAGAACGGCTTTTCCCCCCCGATTGAGAATCGATGCAATCGTGGGCAGTGCCATCCGTATCCGACGGTCGTCGGTGATGTCGCCCGAGTCGTCTTGGGGCACGTTGAAGTCAACCCGTACCAGAAATATTTTGTCCTTGGCATCGACATCCGAAACGGTTTTCTTTGGCATCTGCGTTGGTTCCTTGCAAATCCTCTACTCTACCGGGAAATAGAATCTCTGGAAACACTTGAGTGGAACAAGTTGCCCTTCTGAAAAATCTCTGCCGAGGATAGCCTTTTGCCCGCAATGCCTTTCACCACAGGCCAGACTCCCTCTCGACTGCTGCTATTGAGCCTGCTCACGCTCTTGGCGATTGCTCTGGCATCGCCGTGGATTGTGTCTGGGTCATTGGCGGTACTCGGCGTCGATTCGACGACGCCCATGGAATGGGTGCCGGCAACATTTCCGCCCCGCGAGGCCTACGATCAGTTTGTGCGGGAGTTTGAAAGCGGAGATGTTGTGATCGCTTCGTGGCCGGGTTGCACGCTCGACTCACAGGCGTGCGCACGATTCATCGAAGCTGCATCAGGACCCAACGCCCCTGGGAATACAGCCGGCTCCCCATGGTTTGAATCGGTAGCCAGCGGATCCACACTCCTGGAAAGACTTACAGAACCGCCACTGTCGCTGGCCCGCAAGACTGCCATCCAGCGGCTCAAGGGAGTGCTGATTGGCCCCGACGGCCAGACTACCTGCCTGATTATTTCGTTCACCCGCGAGGGCCTCACCGACCGTAAACACGCAGTGGCTTGGATCCGCAGCATGCTGCTGCAAACGGCTGCCACATCGCCGGACGATTTTCATCTGGCAGGACCTGTGATCGACAATGTCTCCGTGGACGAGGCGAGTGCTGCAAGCCTCCGAGTCTACGCGGCTCCGGCGGGTTTGGTGATCTTGCTCTTGACGTGGTGGTCGCTGCGTTCGCTGGGATATGCGGTGCTTGTGTTTATCGTCTCGCTGACCTGCGTGGGGCTATCGTTCACATTTTTGCACGCGTGGGGCGATCGGATGAATCCGGTGCTCATCGTCATGCCCGTCCTCGTACTCACTCTCGGAGTGTCGGGGGGAATTCACCTCGTCAACTATCTGGTGGACGCGCTGGAGGCCGAGCCATCTGAAAACCTCGCATGCATGTCTGAATCCACAACTCAAGCCACGCCGCAGGGTGTGGCCATGCGGGCGATTGCCATGGGCTGGCTGCCCTGCAGCCTCTCAGCCGGAACGACGGCCGTTGGGCTCTTCTCGTTAGTGGTGAGTGAACTGGAGCCGATTCGCGTGTTTGGGTTTCACGCTGCCTTCGGGGTGTTGGCAACGCTGGTGCTGCTGTTCATGATCGTGCCAGGCATTTTTGAGCGATGGCCGCTTCGACGGCGCGCTATGGCAGTGACTCCCGGCAATGATGCGCCCCTGGCATCAAACCTCATTCGACACGCCACTCCTATTGTGGTTGTGGCCACCGCTGCGATGATCGCCGCTGGCATTGGCGTGCCTGGGATTCGCACATCAGTGGCAATCGACACGCTCTTCACGCCTGAGAGCCGCGTGATCGCAGACTACCGCTGGCTCGAACGCATGATCGGGCCGCTCGCGCCGGTCGAGGTGGTCGTGCGTTTTACAGACGCATCGCCAGTGCGTCCGGCAGAGCGACTAGAACTCGTGCGCGCCATCGGCACAACTCTCGCCGAAATACACGGCGTGACAGGCGTGCTTTCAGCAGCCACATTCGTGCCCGAATTGGCTGACAACTCGGGCGTTCGCGGCGCCGCACGAAAGGCCATTGTGGCCAGAAAGCTCGAGCATAATTTGGTTCGCCTGAGCGACATGAAAATCGTGCGTGAAATAGAAGGGGAGCAGTTATGGCGTGTGACAGCCCGCACATCGGCCCTCTCGGACATCAACTATGCTGGCTTTTTGGATCTTTTGCGAGATCGTGTCGAGCCGATCGTTGCGGCACACGGTGGCGTTCCACGCGGGATCTCGGCCAACTACACCGGGGTGATGCCGCTTGTGCAATCCATCCAGGCAGTGCTCCTCCACGACCTCTTTATGAGTTTTCTTTCGGCATGCGGGTCGATCACACTGGTGATGATGGTGGTGGGGCGAGGCGTGTTTGCCGGACTCATCTCGATGCTTCCCAACGTGTTTCCGATGATCCTGCTCTTCGGGCTCTTCGGGTGGACTCGTACATCGCTCGATATCGGAAGCGTGATGACAGCCTCGATTGCGCTGGGGATGGCCATCGATGGCACACTCCATTTTCTCACGTTCTTCCGCCGGGGGTTGGCTCACGCGGCAGGCGACGATGCCATCGACACGGCGGCTCAGCGGGCAGCCGCCGTCCGCAGTGCCTTCCACCATTCGGCCAGCGCACTCACACAAAGCGCGATCGCCTGCGGCCTCGGCATGCTGGTATTTGCAGCCAGTTCATTTGCCCCTACCCGCCGCTTTGCCTGGATGCTTGCACTCCTCATTGCCGCTGCACTTGCTGGCGATTTGATTTTTCTTCCCGCATTGCTGACAGGTCCACTTGGCCGGTACTTTACACCCAAGCAGCGGCCCCTTCCTCGCACCTAAAGCCCGTGCGACACCTCCGCTGCGTTTTGAGAATCCTCGCTGCCGGCTTCGGGCTTGGATGAGGGCAGGCACACAAATGCACCGCACACGGCTCAACGCACGGTTACTTGTTCAGGATGTCGTAGCACACAATGGCATCTTGCTCGCGGAGATAGAGCCGCCCATCCAGGACGACTGCGTGCGACCAACTTGGGCGATTTTCGCTGTGAGGAATCTGAAAGGCGCTGATTTCTGCATAAGCCTCGGGGGCTGCCTTCACCAGCGCCAGCGTACCGTCGGCAAACCGCACGTAGATGTGGCCGTCGGCAGCCACGACCGAAGCTGACCCCTTGCCGCTGCCTCGCTGCTTCCACACGACGTTGCCTGTCATGAGTTCCGCACAAAATAGAATTCCCTTGTCGTCAGAGTCGCCGTAGAGGTAGTCGCCAACGAGCACGACCCCCCCATGTTTATTTGCGAGATCTTGTTTGAGTCCGTATATCTCCTCAATGGCAACGCTGCCGGAGGGTCCTGGCACCTGCCGCAGCAACGCACCGCCACGCCTGTATCCTGCTGAGAAAAAGACGAGATCATCCCGCACGATCGGCGTGGGAATCACGGCCGTGGTCTGCTCGATCGGATACGTCCAGAGCAGCGTGCCGGTCTTTGCATCAACCCCTAGAGCGCCGCTGGCTGTTGTCTGAACGTAAATCTTTCGTCCTTTGAGCGAGGAAATTACAATCGATGCGTGGCCTGCGCCTCGCCCGCCCTCCACTGGGCAGGCCCAGAGTAGCGTGCCATTGTGCTTGTTGAGCGCGATCATCGTCGCCTTGTCGCCGCCCGGTGTGCAGACCAGCGCGTTGCCGTCGATCAGCACCGATTCGCTGTAACCCCAGCTATCTCCTTTCATGCCGCCATACTGAGCCTTGAGGTCGACTTGAAACACTTCCTTGCCGTCCTTGGTCTCAAACGCCAACAACTTTCCGAACGCGGAGAGCACATAGACCAGTCGCCCATCCACGGTGGGAGTGCTCCGCGAACTCCGCCACGATTCCTGACCTTCATTCCATGCAGGGCCCGTCTTGGTCATCCACACTTGTTTCCCAGTGGCGCGGTCGAAGCATGTGAGATACTCATCGGCATCCGTGGCGGTGGAAGGCTCGTCTCCGAGCGTATAGATCCTGTTCCCGGCAATCGCGAGGCTGGCGTAGCCACGACCGGCACCAGCTGTTTGCCAGACCAGCGGCGGGCCGTCTACGGGCCACGCCTCAAGCAAGTTGGTGTCGGGGGCGACTGCTGTGCGATGCGGCCCCCGAAACGTCGGCCAGTCTTCGGCACAACAGGTTGGTGCAAAGGCCAACAAGATGAAGGGCGGCAGGGCGAAGGCCAGTTGGGTGGCGTGGATCGCCATCGCAGCGGTACCGCGACAAAGCATGGCGTGCATCTGGTGGGCTCTTGAGGAAAGTGCGCGGGGCAGTGCGTGACACACTGGAGCGTACGGGGTGGCCCGCAGACCAGTCAAACCGCCACAATTTCACAAATGACGTCCGACTGCAGTCTCCGAACGATTCTGGGGGCCGCAGACCCGCTTCATTCGGCCACTGGCGTCAGAGTAGACTCGAGACCGGATCCAGGCCGGTCCATTGGCCACCGCCGGAAAGCTTTGAACAATGACGGAAAAAAAGTCTGCAAGACACCCGCCCGAGGCCGATGCGTCAACGCGCGAATCGCCGTCGTTGTTTGGCAGTCGCACCACCGTCGAGCACGTTGAGGAGGGGTGTGCCTTAACGCCGAAGTTTGATGCCAGTGGACTCATCCCATGCGTCACGACCGACTTCCACTCCGGCGAGGTGCTCATGGTGGCGGTGATGAACCGAGAGGCTCTTTCCAACACGATCCAAACCGGAGAGGCCTACTACTATAGCCGCAGCCGCCAGCAACTCTGGCACAAAGGGGCCACCAGCGGCTTGGTACAAAAGGTTGTGGAGATGCGGATCGACGACGATCAGGATTGCGTCTGGTTGAGAGTGGAGATCGATGGCGGAGCCAGTTGCCACGTTGGATACCGTTCGTGCTTTTATCGCAGGGTTCCCGTGGGTGCCCAGCGAGAGCAAGGCGATTCGCTTGAATTCACCGAACAGGAAAAGATATTCGACCCAAAGGCTGTCTACGGCGACGCGCCAAACCCCACTCAACTGTGAGCCTCGCAGTCTTGGCCCATGAGGCTAGAATCCCTTGGATCGCTGATCGCACAATTCAATCAAACGGAGACACGATGCTCACTCCCCCACAGGTCGCCGAGGCTTATTTTCTTGAATCCCGGCACATGCTGCTGGAAATTGCCGCCTACCTTGACCGCTATGATGCGGCCGTGGCCCGCGGCAACCATTCCAATGGGAACGGCAATGCCAAGGCCTCCAACGCAGCAACCGCAGAAAAAAAACTGGACGTGATTCGCCGGGCTTTGGCAATCACGTCTGAAGCTCAGCCGACGAAGCAACGCACGCTGACACTCCTAGAACTCTTTGCCGCTCCTGAAACAAAAGCCCCGAATCCATAAGATTGAAAATCATGCAGATCATCCAGCCTCACTACCATGCCATCGCCCGCACGGCCCAAGATTACGAGCGCATGGCGATGAGCGGCGTCGTGGCTGTGGCCGAACCCGCTTTCTGGGCTGGTTTCGACCGGAAGTATCCAGAAACGTTCATCGATTATTTCCGTCAGATCAGCGAATTCGAGCCTACGAGGGCCGCGCAGTACGGCATCCGCCACTTCTGCTGGGTAGCCGTCAACCCCAAGGAGTCAGAAGACCCAATTCTCACTCGCGAGGTGCTTCGCCAGATGCCGGAGTTTTTTGAAAAGCCCACGGTGCTGGGCGTGGGCGAAACAGGCCTGCACAAATCGACGAAAAACGAGTGCGACTCGCTGGAAGCCCATGTCGATCTGGCCATGAAGCACGGGCAACTCGTCCTGATTCACACGCCGCACCTAGCCGACAAGGCGCATGGCACACGTCGCGTGCTGGAGGTGCTGGCCGGAATGAACGTGGACCGCCAGCGCATCTGGATCGACCACGTCGAAGAGCAGACGATACGGCCGTGCCTCGATGCAGGCTATTGGGTAGGCATGACGCTCTACCCCATTACCAAGTGCTCGCCCAAACGAGCCGTTGACTTGCTCGAGCTCTACGGCACCGAACGGATGCTCGTTAATTCATCGGCAGACTGGGGGCCCAGCGACCCTTTCACGCTCCAGGAGTGCGTGCTGGAATACCGCCGCCGGGGCCACTCGCTGCAGGAGGCCGTTGAGGTGTTTCATAACAATCCGTGCCGATTCCTGGGCCAGAACCCAAAGTTTGACATTCCTCAGATCCGCATCGACACGGTGGCTCCCGGTAGCACCAAGCCTGTCTGCTCATGATTGCCCCACATCGGTTGTGAACCCACGCTCGCTCAGCCCAGAATGATTCCCATGCACCCATCCGATACGCCCATCACGCAATTGTCGCTGGTTCGCCAACTCCGTTTTTGTGCTGGCCACAGGCTCTACCGCCACGAAAGCAAATGCGCTTTTTTCCACGGTCACAACTACCGGGTAGACATCGAGGTCGTTGGCAGCAACGGTGGCACCGAGGTGGACAGCGTCGGTCGGATCATCGATTTCTCGATGATCAAGCAACGCATGCTCGGCTGGCTGGACGAGCATTGGGACCATGCGTTTCTCCTGTGTGAGGAAGACGACAATGCACTGGCAGCCATCAAGATGGTGCAGCCCACGAAGTATTTTGTGATGCCCTACAACCCAACGGCCGAAAACATGGCCCGCTACCTGCTTGAAGTGGTGGCCCCCGGCGTGCTGGGCACTCTGGGCGTGGTAGCCCGCCAAGTGGTCGTCTGGGAGACAGACGATGCCTGTGCCGTGGCAACGCTCGTTGGCGAATTGGATGCATGCGTACAGCCAGCAGGATCAGCCGTTCTGGTGGATGCTCGGTAGAACATCACGCAGCATGGCCATCGGCAACACCTTCGCTCACCTATGAACAGTTTTCTGCCGCCCACTGGCTCCTTTCCAACGACGCGTTTGCGGCGCACTCGCCAGCATGCGTGGCTGCGGCGCGCAGTGGCTGAAACAACGCTCTCCCCTGCCGACCTTGTGTGGCCGATTTTTGTGCACGATCACGAGGCCAGTGAACCGGTGCCATCGCTGCCGGGTGTGGATCGATTGCCGATTGAAGGGGTGGTGAAGGCTGCCGACGAGGCGAGGCGGTTGGGGATTCCAGCCATTGCACTTTTTCCTGTGGTGACGCTCGGGCACAAATCAGACGATGCAGAGCACGCACTGGATCCCAACAATCTGATCTGCCGCACCGTCCGCGCTGTCAAACAAACCGTTGGCGATTCGGTTGGTATTATCTGCGATGTTGCCTTGGATCCCTACACGAGCCACGGTCACGACGGACTCATTCGCGATGGCCGCGTGCTCAACGATCCGACCGTTGCACTCCTAGCCCGTCAGGCAGTCGTGTTGGCTCAGGCGGGCTGCGATATCGTGGCACCCTCCGACATGATGGACGGTCGCGTGGCAGCGATTCGCCAATCGCTCGACGAGTCAGGCTGGCATGACATCTGCATTCTTTCCTACGCTGCAAAATATGCATCGGCGTTGTATGGTCCGTTTCGCGCGGCGCTGGGCAGCGCCGCAGCGCTTGGGATGGCTGATAAAAAAACGTATCAGATGGATCCGGCCAATGCTTCCGAGGCGCTGCGAGAAGTGTCGCTGGATCTTGCCGAAGGCGCTGATATGGTGATGGTTAAGCCGGCGATGACATCGTTGGATGTCATCTATCGCGTGAAGCACACATTTGGCGTGCCAACTTTTGCCTATCAGGTCAGCGGCGAGTACGCCATGATTCGGGCTGCGTCTGACAACGGCTGGATCGATGGAGAGAAGGCGACGATGGAGAGCCTTCTCGCGATCAAACGCGCCGGCGCCGATGCGATCCTCACCTACTTCGCCCCCGAAGTGGCCCGCTGGATGTCCAAGAACGGCTGACGGTCACTGACGCTGCCACAGGAACCGAGCCTCCGGCCAATTGCCTCGGGTTGCTTAGACAGAACCCTGAGGGCGGAATGCCACCATGCGTTCTGTTCTGGTTTCCAGCCGCGGTGGGCTCGGGTGGCCGGTGTGGATCAAGTCGATGCAGTAGGGGATCGCCGGAAATACCGCGTCGAGGCATTCTCGGATGCTTTTGGGGCGGCCAGGGAGATTGACAACGAGGGCCCCGCCGCAGATGCCAGCGGTTTGCCGCGAAAGAATCGCCGTCGGCACGTGTTGCATCGAGATCTGCCGCATGCGTTCGCCGAAGCCAGGCATCATTTTTGTGCAAACCTTCTCGGTGGCCTCGGGCGTCACATCGCGGGGCGCAGGGCCGGTGCCGCCGGTGGTCACAATGAGGCAGCATCCTTCGGCCGCAAAGGCTTGAATCGCCCCGGCGATCGCGGCGATGTCGTCCGGGACGATCGCCTCGCGAGGCTCCCACGGCGAGGCAAGCACCTCGGCAAGATACTCGCGGATGGCAGGCCCGCCAGCATCGGCATAGGCCCCCTGGCTGGCACGGTCAGACACGGTGAGGATGGCAATCAGGCCAGTCATAGTTTCGACTCTTAGGAGGACGGGCCTTTGCGACTGCGGCAGGCCGGCTGATGGGAAGACCGCGTTAAATGATGCCTCGCTGCTCCAACAACTCGACGATCGCATCCACGCAGCGAGCCACCGGCCACTGGTGCGTCGGCACAATCAGATCCGACGCCCGCGGCGGCTCGTAGGGTGCAGAGACGCCTGGAAAGTTTGTCAGCACTCCCTCATCTGCCAACGCGTAATGGCCATCAGTGTCGCGCAAGCGGCACACGTCTATGGGTGCCGAGAGATAGACAACAAGAAATCGCTCCGGGCCAATCCGCTCGGCGGCCTTGCGGCGCACCTCTTCATCGGGTGCGACGAATGCACCGATACAGATGCTACCGGCATCGTTCAAGAGCCTGGCTACTTCGACGCTGCGGCGGAGGTTCTCGCTGCGATCAGCAGAAGTGAAGCCTAGATCCTTGCTGATACCCTGCCGCATGTTCTGGCCGTCGAGCACGACCACGGCGCGGCCCATATCGAATAACTTTCGCTCCAAGGCAAGCGCGACGGTCGTCTTGCCGGAGCCTGTGAGACCTGTGAGTAAAATCGTGGCTGACTGCTGGCCAAAGCGGGCGGCTCGCTCGCTTGCTGTCACCGTGCTGGCTTCACCGTGCAGGTGGGAGCCTTCGGATGAGTCGCCCCAGTGATCCTGCCGATCTGCCTCTGACTCACGGTCGAGAATCATGCCGGCCCCAACGGTGCTATTCGTGAGCCGATCGATGAGAATGAACGCGCCGGTCGCGCGATTGCGGCGGTAACTGTCAAAGGCGATCGGGCTGGACAGGCTGATAGCACAGCGGCCGATCTCGTTGAGCGACAAGGTCGGCGCGTTTTCCCGATGCAGCGTGTTGATGTCGATTCGGTAGCGAAGCGTGCTCACCGTACCGGCGGTTATTTTGCTTGTGTGTTTAAAAAGATACTGTTTGCCTGGCACGAGTGACTCCTCCCCCATCCAGACAACCATGGCCTCGCATTTACTATCCACCTTGGGGACATTCCCAGGCCGCACCAGCATGTCGCCGCGGCTGGAATCGATCTCGTCTTCCAGCGTCAGCACGACAGACTGCGGCGCAAACGCCTCGTTGATCTCGCCGTCATACGTCACGATCGAACGCACGCGGCTTTTTTTCCTCGAAGGGAGAGAGACGATTTCGTCGCCCGCACGGATGACCCCCGATGCAATGGTGCCGGCGAAGCCTCGGAAGTCGAGGTTCGGCCGCAGCACCAACTGCACTGGAAACCGGAAATCCTCGAGGTTGCGGTCGGAGCCGATGTAGACACTTTCGAGGAATCGCATCAGCGGCGGACCCGTGTACCAAGGCATGTGTGGGCTGTTGGTGACGACATTATCCCCTTTGAGGGCCGATATCGGCATGAAGTGCACATCCGGCAGATCGAGTCGCGCGGCAAAGGCGATGGAGTCGGCCTTGATCTGTTCGAAGACCTCCTGTCGATAGTCGACGATATCCATCTTGTTAATGGCGACAACGATGTGCTTGATGCCCAAAAGTGAGACGATGAAGCTATGCCGTTTCGTCTGCGTGAGCACGCCATACCGTGCGTCGATCAGAATGATCGCAAGGTCGGCAGTGGATGCACCCGTTGCCATATTGCGGGTGTACTGCTCGTGGCCGGGCGTGTCGGCAATGATAAACTTGCGTTTCTCGGTGGAAAAATAGCGGTATGCTA
>QWQH01000121.1 GCA_003670915.1 Planctomycetota bacterium
GATACACCGCCGGCGGGCAAAGCACGATCTCTGCAGTGCCAGCCTCAGCAAGTCGCTCTGCGACAGAACGTGCTAGCGACTCTGCTTGGTCGCAGTCCAGATTCATCTTCCAGTTACCGGCCACGATGGCTCTCCGGATGGCGGGCATGATGGACTCCTAACGGTGACAGGGTGGTCAATGGAAAAATGAATGGAACCAAAGCGGCGACCACTCTACCAACTGGCCGCACTTGAGCGAATATCCGATGCCATTCCCCGCCGTTTCCTTTCGGCTGGCGATCGCGGCTTCTCAAGCTGATCCGGTTGGTAACCGGTAGGCAGGGCAACTGCAAGGGTAGCGTTAGCCCACCGCGGCGGCAGTCGCGTAGGAGCCAAGCACAACCACTCGCTTGCAACGCCTGTCCAATGCAGCGATCGCCCGACGCACGCGGAGGTCGTCGCGATGCCCCTCCATCTCCACAAAAAAGACGTAGCCGCGTTCCTCACCTGGAAGCGGAAACGACTCGATCCACGTGAGGTTCAGCTTTTGTTTTTTAGGAATCGCAAGTGCATCGGCCAGTCCCCCTGGCTTGTGCTCTGTCTCGAACATCAGTGACGTTTTATCGCGACCCGTGCGGCCGGCATCGGCGTGCCCAATGACAGCAAATCGGGTTGTGTTACCAGCCACATCTTCGATGTTTTCTGCCAACACATCCAGTCCGTAGTGCACGCCCGATTGCCTGCTGGCGATCGCGGCGGCGTGAGGCGTGCGGCCGGCCGTCTCTGCCGCGGCGCTGGTGCTGGTCACCTCCACTAACCTCGCGTCGGGCAGGTGGCGAGCCAGCCAGTTGCGGCATTGCGAGAGGGCTTGGGGGCGGCTGTAGACCTCCCGCACGCTGGCTCGATCACAGGCGGCGAGCAGGTGGTGGTGAATGCGAAGCGGCACTTCGGCGCAGATTTTTACAGGCAGTCGGGAAAAGTTGTCGAGCGTGTCGGCGATCCGGCCGTCGGTTGAGTTTTCCAGTGGCACAACGCCGTAGTGGGAGTGGCCGGCATTCACCTCTTCAAATGCAGCAGAGATACTGGCCACTGGCACAAATTCAACCGAACTGCCAAACCGATGCAATGCTGCCAAATGGCTGTAGGTCCATGCGGGCCCCAGATGCGCCACTCGTAGCCGCTGTTCGATTGCGCGGGAGCCAGAGATCAATTCTCGAAACACTGCCTTCAGGCTCTCGCTTGAGAGTGGGCCAGCATTGTTGGCTGCCACCCGTTCCAGCACGGTCTCCTCGCGGGAAGGATCAAACGTCTGCTGACCACTGGACTGCTTAATGTTGCCAATTTTTCCTGCCAGAGTAGCCCGCTGGTTCATCCGCTCAACGAGCTCCCGATCGATCGTATCGATCTGGGTTCGTAAGACGCCAAGACCATCCTCCGGTTGAGATCTCATTTTCGGCTGATCAGACTTTGCCATATCGACGACTACATGTCCGTGCCAGAAAACAAAAACGGCCAAAATGGCAGTCACCTTGCTCGGAATATGTTTCGACGCTCGAGCACGTCCTGCCAGTGCATCCACTCTAATCGGAACGGGAGCGGCGTAAATACTAGGCTTTTTAAACCGGAAATCATTTGGTGATCGCTAGGTACATCGGCCCATTCGCAGCCAAACCGTGCTGGCACGGGCTTTGCATTTCTGTTCCCAGCCGATCGCCGACGGTTCGGCAGGCGCGTTTCACACGTATCATTCGGCACACAGACACACTGAAAGGGCACACTCCATGGCAACGCAAAAGGGCGAAAAGATTATCGGCATCGACCTGGGCACAACCAACTCGGTCGTGGCGGTCATGGAGGGCAAGGAGCCCAAGGTCATTGCCAATAAAGACGGGAACCGTCTCACGCCAAGCGTCGTGGCTTTTAACGATAAGGGCGAGACGCTCGTTGGCGACCACGCCCGACGCCAAGCCGTCACAAATCCCAAACGCACGATCTACTCGATCAAGCGTTTCATGGGCCGTCGTCACAATGAAGTTGCCAGCGAAGAGAAGATTGTGCCCTACGAGGTCGTCGGCGGAACCGAAGACTACGTCAAAGTGAAAGCTGGTGACCAAACCTGCACGCCGCCAGAGATATCCGCGAAGATTCTGCGAGCGCTCAAGGAATCTGCCGAGAGCTACCTTGGCCACAAAGTCAACAAGGCTGTGATTACAGTTCCGGCCTACTTTAACGACGCCCAGCGTCAAGCCACAAAAGACGCAGGGCAGATCGCAGGACTCGAGGTGATGCGGATCATCAACGAGCCCACAGCGGCGGCCTTGGCCTATGGCCTCGATAAGAAGACGCAGGAAAAGATCGTGGTATTCGATCTGGGTGGCGGCACGTTCGACGTGTCGGTGTTAGAAGTGGCCGACGGCGTGTTCCGCGTGATCAGCACCAACGGCGACACGCACCTCGGTGGCGATGACTTCGACCAGACGCTCATCAACCATGTGGCCGATCAGTTCAAGAAAGAGCAGGGCATCGACCTCCGGAAAGATACGATGGCTCTGCAGAGGCTTCAGGAGGCCTGCGAGAAGGCTAAGAAGGAGCTGAGTTCTGCCCAGAGCACCGATATCAACCTCCCATTTATTACGGCCGATGCGTCAGGCCCCAAGCACTTGCAGATCACGATCACGCGCGCCCAGTTTGAGCAGATGTGCGATCACCTGATCGAGAGATGCCGCGGTCCGGTCGTGCAGGCTCTCAAAGATGCCAAGCTCGATCCCAAAGAGATCGACGAAATCGTCCTTGTGGGTGGTTCGACCCGGATTCCAAAGGTTGCGGATCTCGTCAAGAAGCTGTTCCAAAAGGATCCCCACAAGGGGGTTAACCCCGATGAGGTTGTAGCCCTCGGAGCGGCCATTCAGGGCGGCGTGTTGGGCGGTGAGGTAACGGATGTGCTGCTGCTTGACGTGACCCCGCTATCGCTTGGAATCGAAACAGAAGGGGGCTTGTTCACCAAACTCGTGGAACGTAATACCACCGTTCCGACCGAACGCAAGCAAGTATTTAGCACAGCAGCCGATGGACAAACAGCGGTGACGGTGAGTGTGTTTCAAGGTGAGCGACCGATGGCCAAGGACAATCGGCTCCTCGGCCAGTTCAATCTGGATGGCATCCCATCGGCCCCGCGTGGTACGCCCCAGATCGAGGTGAAGTTTGACATTGACGCCAACGGCATCCTGGCGGTGAGTGCCAAAGACCTCGGCTCCAACAAGGAGCAGACGGTGAAGATCGAGCAATCCAGCGGCTTAAATGAGTCGGAAATTGAGCGGATGCGAAAAGATGCCGAAGTGCATGCCGAGGAAGATAAGCAGAAGCAGCGGTTGGCTGAATCTCGCAACCGTGCGGAGGCGCTCTGCTTCCAAACAGAGAAGCTGATCAAGGAAAACGATGGCAAACTGTCGGCCTCCGACAAGGCTCCTCTGGAGGCAGCGATTGCCAAGGCCCGCGAATCAGCGAAGGGGGATGATGCAGATGCAATTCTGTCGGCCCACGATTCTCTCGAGCAGGCCAGCCACGCGCTTTCTAAAATCTTGTACGAGGCCACCACAGCCCGAGGCAACCAAACCCCCGAGTCTGCCACGGCCGGCAGTGCTGCCGCGGCACAAGGCCCTGACGACACAATCGACGCTGAGTTTGAAGTCAAGAAAGATAGCTAACCTCAAAAAGGCAAAACCACTGTAGCGATTCGTGTAGCGATTCGGTCTGTTTCCAGGAGGACTGTGCACTCAAGTTTAGCATGAGGCTGCGCACAAGGTTGCGCGCAAGGATGTATCGATGCCGTTTCGATTTGAAGCATTCACAATTAAGGCCCAAGAAGCGGTCCAGCGGGCCGTCGAGCTAGCGGCATCCCGCGGCAATCCGCAGGCCACGCCGGTGCACCTCTTACAATCGCTTGTGTCGGAGCGAGAGGGGATTGTGCGTCCGCTGTTGGAGAAGATCGGCGTTGACCGCGGCCACTTGGAGCGGATCATCGAGGCCGAGCTTTCGCACCTGCCGAAAGTGTCGGGGGGTGCGCAGCCGCAACCAGATTCGGACCTCATCAAGGTGTTTGAGGCTGCATCGGCTGAAGCCGACTCAATGAAGGACGAGTTTGTTTCGACGGATCACCTCATGCTTGGGCTTGTGAAAACGCCGTCGAAGGCGAAGAGCGTTTTACAACTAGCCGCCGTGGATGAAAAGCAACTCATGGCGGGCCTGCAGGCGGTGCGAGGCAGTTCGCGGGTGACGGACCAAAGCCCGGAAGAAAAATTTCAGGCACTCGAAAAATATGGCATCGATCTGGTAAAGCGGGCCAGCCAAGGCAAGCTGGATCCTGTCATCGGCCGCGACTCCGAGATTCGCCGCGTGATCCAAGTGCTGTCGCGACGCACGAAGAACAACCCCGTGTTGATCGGTGAGCCTGGCGTGGGCAAGACGGCAATAGCCGAAGGCCTTGCACTGCGAATTGTGCAGGCCGACGTGCCAGAAACGCTTCGCAACAAGCGTGTGATTTCCCTCGACTTAGGCGCGTTGATTGCGGGTACGAAATACCGGGGTGAGTTTGAAGACAGACTCAAGGCGATTCTGCGGGAAGTGGAGGCTGCCGCTGGCGGAGTGATCCTCTTTATCGACGAACTCCACACCGTGATTGGCGCTGGTGCGGCGGAGGGAGGCTCTGATGCAGCCAATCTCTTGAAGCCAGCTTTAGCACGCGGCGAGTTGCGATGTATCGGCGCCACCACGCTGGATGAATTTCGTAAGCACATCGAGAAAGACGCGGCCCTCGAGCGAAGGTTTCAGCCAGTGTTTGTGGGCGAGCCGAGCGTGGAAGACACCATCGCAATTCTGCGTGGCTTAAAGCCTCGATACGAGGCGCATCACAAGGGCGTGAAGATCAAGGATTCAGCCTTGGTGGCAGCGGCCGAACTCTCTCACCGCTATATCGCCGATCGCTTTTTGCCCGACAAGGCGATCGATTTGATGGATGAGGCCACGAGCCGCATCTCAATGGAGTTACAGAGTGTTCCCAGCGAGATCGACGAGGTGCAGCGACGGCTCATCCAGCTAGAATTAGCCGCCCGTCAACTGGCTGAGGAAACCGAAGAGCACGCCAAGGAGCGACTGGTTGTGATCGAGGAGGAGTCGGCGGGACTGAGAAAGAAATTGGCGAGCCTTCGTGAGCAGTGGGAGTCTGAGAAGTCGGGCGTGGGGAGTCGCCAGGAGTTGCGCAAGCAGCTCGATGAATCGCAACTGGCGTTTGAACAGGCCAATGTCGCCATTAAGGAGCGGCAGGCATCGGGGCAGCCTGTGGGCGAAGACCTCTACCAGCGGCTCTATGAGCTTGACCAGAAGTGCCGGACGCTTCTGGCACGATCAGAGCAGGAGGAGCAGGAGCCAGAAAAGGGAGGCACAAAAGAAACGCCCTCGGCAAAGCGGCTGTTGAGGCGTGAGGTCGGCCCCGAAGAGATCGCAGAAGTCGTGAGCGCGTGGACCGGTATTCCGCTCACGCGGCTGATCGAAACGGAGCGGGCAAAACTGCTCGTGCTAGAGGAGCGGCTGCATCAGAGAGTGATTGGGCAAGATGAGGCTGTTGAGGCCGTCAGCAATGCCGTGCGTCGCAGCCGCTCAGGCCTCCAGGATCCAAACCGACCGATTGGGTCGTTTATTTTCCTGGGGCCCACCGGTGTTGGAAAAACCGAACTCTGCAAGGCGTTGGCTGAGGTGCTCTTCGACGATCAGAATGCCATGATTCGCATCGACATGAGTGAGTTTATGGAGAAGCACACAGTGGCTCGGCTGATCGGCGCACCGCCAGGCTACGTGGGCTACGAAGAGGGTGGCCGGCTCACCGAGGCCGTCCGCCGGCGGCCGTATTCGGTGGTGTTGTTGGATGAAATTGAAAAAGCGCACCGCGATGTGTTTAACGTGCTCTTGCAGGTGCTCGACGATGGTCGTCTGTCTGACAGTTTGGGCCACACAGTTGATTTTACCAACACGATCGTCGTCATGACGAGCAACATTGGGAGTCATATCATTCAAGAGATCACGAAAGAACGTGGCTCGCAGGATGAAATACGGCAGGCGGTCAAGGAATCGCTTCAGGCGCACTTTCTGCCGGAGTTTTTAAACCGTATCGACGAGACGATCGTATTTCATCCGCTCGACGAACGGCATATCGCCAGGATCGTGGCCATCCAAGTGAAGAAACTCGAGGAGCAGGCTGCTCGCGCAGGGATTGCGCTCGAATGCAGTCAAAAAGCGATCGCCGAAATAGCGAGGCTCGGCTACGATCCCCTCTACGGTGCTAGGCCGCTCAAGCGGGTGATTCAGCAGCAACTCCAAAACCCGCTGGCTCGAGATTTACTCGCGGGCCGTTTTCCCGAGGGGAGCCGCGTGAAGATTGAGTTTGTACAGGATGGTTTTGTCTTTGAGCCAGTTGCGCCAGGTCTCTCTGTTAATGCCTAGCCTCGCTTGCGTTCTTCCAAACCCATGGCGGCAATGAGCACTTCGGCACCAGCGGTCATCTTACGCAACTTGTCGGCCATCACGAGGCGTTCCGACTGAGTGGTTTTCTTGAGCTTCAGTTGAAACTTTGCCACTTTTTGTCGAAGGTGCCGACGCCGCTTGATTTCCTTCATTCGGTTGCTGATGCCGCCCATGGATCAATGATTCCTATCTGGTTTGTCGCGTGGTTCTTCTGGGACTCTCAACTGTCGTCGGGGAAGCCACACTGTAGGAAATGGGTCCGCGTAGGTCAAAGCCTGTGTGCGTGGAGCGGCGTTGGAGGGGGCTGCGTGACCAGATAGACTTGCTGAGGCAATGCCAAAGGCATTTCAAAAGGTGGTCAGAACGTTGGATGGGTGGCAGAGCGGTTGAATGCACCGGTCTTGAAAACCGGCAGGCGTGAAAGCGCCTCGTGGGTTCAAATCCCACCCCATCCGCTTCCGTGCGTGGTAGATTTCGGCAACGGATTCGTCCACGGTTGTCCATAGCCGTGGGATAAAGATCGGAGCAATCGAGCGCGTCACAACGATTGATTACGCACCTAAAACAAACGTATCAGGATTCGCCCAGATGCCTTTGAGTACCCACCAATTGTTCTTTTTGCTTGCGGCTGAGTCGCTTGATTGCCGCTTCCCGCTTCAGTGCCGTCGACTTGCTGGGCTGGGGTTCTGCGTAGGCCAATTGTACAGGCAGCCTGCTACGGGTGTACCGCGACGCTCTGCCCGCAGCATGCGCTTTTAATCGCTTGGGCAGGTTGTTGGTGATGCCCGTGTAGAGCGAACCGTCGCGGCACAAAAGCGCATAGACGAGCCAGTGGGGAGTGGGATCACGAGCCCCTGGCAAGGCACCGACAATAACCGCTCGTTGTGCCATGCTCGTAACCGTATAGGGTCTGTCTGTGATCGTCTTTCAATGAGTATAACCGGATCTCCGTCTAGTCACTGAGTGAAGAGATGCACCCCATGCAATTCAAAGCCGTCGCCCCGAACGTGTTTGTGTGGCTCGACACCTGTAACGTCTATGTGATTAAGGATGGGGCATCGGCCATCCTGATTGATATTGGCGACGGCCTTGTATTGGATGCTTTGTCGCAGATTGGTGTTACCACAGTCGAGTGGGTGCTCTACACGCACCACCATCGCGAGCAGTGCCAGGGACATCCAAAACTTGCTGGCCACGCCGTGGCCAGCCGTGGCGTGAAGATTGCCGTACCGGCAAATGAGCGAGCTTTTTTTGAAAACCCGCTGTCGTTTCGAGCCCTCGTGCCGAAACTTTCAGACGCTTTTACCGTCCACGGCGCCAGCTATGTGCGCCCGCCAATTCAGCCGATCAAAGTCGACCTAGCGTTTGAGAAGATGGATTCTTTCCAGTGGCATGGCCGCGAGATCTGGTGCACGGAAACGGCAGGCAACAGCCCCGGCTCGATGAGCTATCTGCTCACACAGACCGCCACGCCAGGAAAAAAGAGCGGGTGGCTCGCATTCACGGGCGATCTCATGTTGGACGGCGCGGTACTCCACACGTGGTTCGATAGTGAGTGGGATTACGGGTTCTGTAAGGGAATCTATGCGCTGGCCACCGCAGCTGGCTATCTCGAGGGCTTCTCGCCGCTCACGATGTTGCCTTCCCACGGCCCGCCAATCCTTAACGCCGCGCCGCAGTTAACCCAGTATCAGAAAAAACTACGAAGGCTCGAAAAAGTCGTTCGACGTGGCTATGAGGTATTTACATTTGCTGGGTGCGATCAAGACCGCGTCTCACAGCCGACAGCCGTGCCTCACCTATGGCAAATCTCGCCGCACCTCTACAAGGTTCGCGGCCACGAATACTGGGTCAATTTTCACATGCTCATTTCCGATGATGGGCATGCGATTTTGATCGACTGCGGCCTCTTTGACCGGAAATTCCTCGACCTCATACTCGACGCCGCCGGCAAACAGCTCGGAATCAAGGCGATCGATGCCGTACTCGTTACCCACATGCACGGCGACCATTTTCTGGATGCCGAACACGTGCGAAAAACACGTGGCGCAAAAATCTGGACGCACCAGCGGGTGGTCGACCTTATCGAGCGGCCGCTCGATTATGATTATGACGCGATGATCCCCGCCTACCGCGAGCGGCCCACTGGCGACATTCAGAGTTTGAAGGTCGATCGAGTCATCGGCGATGGGGAGGTGATCCACTGGCGTGGCCACGATCTGGCCTGTGACTGGATGCCTGGACAGACCGAGTTCGCCTGTTGCGTCCACGGTGTCATCGATGGAAAACGCGTGGCTTTCACGGGCGATAATATCTTTGGTTCGGTAACTGATCCAAATCAGAGTGGTCACGAGGCCGTGGTGGCCCGCAACGCCTGTACCGTCGAGGATGGTTATGGCTACGCGGGGAAATACCTGCACGGCATCGCACCCGACCTCATTTTGGGCGGCCACTCGTGGGCAATCGCGGATCCAAAGCCTCTGATAGACCGTTGCATGACGGCGGCGGTTGAGCTCCGCGAGGCGTTTGTGGATCTCACGAATAACCGAGACTACCGGCTGGCGTACGATCCGTACTGGGTTCGCGTGCATCCCTACCGTGTTCGGGTGACTCGAGGGGGCACGGCCGAGGCTGCGATCGTCGTAAAAAACTTTCTGGATGTGCCGACCGTCTACGAAATAAAGCTGGCCTGCCCGAAGGGGATCACAGTCGATCCGTCGGTAGCCGTGCTGCGTGTGGAGGCGGGCGAAAATCGCAGGTTGCCATTACGGGTGTCGGCGGCCACAAATGCCGCCGCAGGGCTTGCGATCATAGGAATCGACGTCTCGCAGGACGGCGTTCGCTGCGGTCAACTCTTCGATGTGATCGTGCATGTGGCGGAATCATGAATGTGGCTTGCCCATATTCCACTCGGCCCATGAGGCTGCCGTCCGTCTATTCAGCCGCGCAAACGCTTGGCGAGTTCCTCTAAGGGCACGCCCTTCGTCTCGGGCATCATGGTCAGCACCCACAGCAATTGCAGCACCATCATCCCACAGAAAAACGCGAACACTCCGCTGGGCGGAACGAGCACTACGAGCGATGGAAAGATCGTTGTGAGCAGTGCCGCCAGCACCCAGTGCGTGGTGCAGCCAATTGCCTGCCCGGTGGCCCGGAATCGTCCTGGGAAGATCTCCGCGATAAAGACCCAAATCACAGCCCCCTGTCCAACGGCGTGCGCCGCAATAAAGCCGAAGATGCACGCCGGCACGATCGCATCGTGGCCAGTCGCGAACGCCCATGCGCATAGTCCAAGCGATACGATATAGCCAATTGATCCGATAATCATGAGCGTTCGCCTCCCAAGGCGGTCGATGAGCCACAACCCAACAAATGTAAAAATGAGGTTGGTGACACCAATGCCTATTGACTGAAGTAGCGCCGACTTCTCTCCAAGACCAGCCATCTCGAAGATCCGCGGTGCAAAGTAGAGAATGGCATTAATGCCAGATAATTGATTGAAACACGCAATGAGAAACGCGAGGAGAATTGGCCGCCGTAGATCGGCTAGGGATGTAGAGATCGATCCGCCCGCCGATAGCTCATTCGATCGAGTTGCCTCGACAATTCTGGCTGCGGTGGCCTGCAGTTGCTGTGAGGAAGCATGCGGTTCGATCCGGCCCAGTATCGCAATCGCCTGGGCATGCTTCTCCTGGTCCCCATGCGCCAAAAGCCACCGGGGGCTTTCCGGGA
This sequence comes from Planctomycetota bacterium, assembly GCA_003670915.1. Lineage (GTDB taxonomy): Bacteria > Planctomycetota > Planctomycetia > Pirellulales > UBA1268 > BAIKAL-G1-2R. The sequence continues at coordinate 10,225 of QWQH01000121.1, forward strand.
TTGCGAGGCAGGCAAGCGTGTAGATGAATGCAGGAAATGCCTCCGCCCCGAGCATCCACCGCCAGTCATCGTGAACGCCCTCCAGCAAGTAATTCGACAGGAAGGCAGCCAAAATGCCGAGCACGATGTTGAACTGAAACAACCCAGTCAGCCTACCGCGGGCAGCGGGGGGAGCGATTTCAGAAATATAGAGCGGAGAGGCGACCGTTGAGATCCCAACGCCGAGCCCACCGATGAATCGCGCAACAACGAACGACCACACATCGGGTGCCAAGCCGCTCCAGACCGCCGACACAAAATAGAGAATCCCGATCCAGAAGAGCGTTGGCTTTCGACCCAGCCAATCGGTCAGCCAGCCGCCACACATCGCACCCAGCACAGTGCCGTAGAGTGCCGCTGCCATTGCCACGCCGTGCAGTCCAGGACCCAAGCCCCAAAGGGTCTGAATCGTCTTTTCCGCACCTGAAATAACAACCGTATCAAAGCCAAAGAGAAACCCAGCCAATGCTGACACGATCGCCCAGATAATGATGCTGGGATTCAATGAAACGCCTCAAACAATTGATTGGATTGAATTCTATGCAGAGCGAGCCAACTGCTTGCGTCTTGCCAGGCCAAGGATAGATATTACTGCACTGACGCGGCAAGGCGGGCGTCGAACCAGCGGCCGACTGCGGTAAGCATCTGTTGATTGAGCTGCGAATCAGAGCCGTGGCCGCCATCGGTAATCACAATCACCTAACGTTTTCACGGTTTCTTGATCCATCTGGTTCGGTTTGTGAACATTGAACATCTGAGAATCGAACGGTTGTTTCGTGCGGAAGATGCGGCTTTCCAAGGAGCAGCGTGCGTTGCCGAGGTGCGAAGGCTTCGGACCTCGGGGGATGAGAAACGGGGCGTTCAAGCAGTTGGTAGCCAACTTGAGCCCCGACAAGAGGATGCTTGAGGAGGCCACGTTCACTCTGGTTACCCACGTCTGTGGGTTCTCGTGCGTCTTGCGTCGTGCAAAAGAGCATTCAAGGTTCGCGAATCCCGTTCGATGACTCAGCTTGCCACATGAGCGTTGGGGCTTTGAATTTGTGGCGGATCAACACAATAGCCGGAGGCCGGTTTCGGCTACTGGCGATCGTCGATACCTTCAGTCGTGAGCGTCTGCCGATCGACGGCCTTGAATCTATGAGCCTCGATCAACGGAGTGAAGCTGGACATCAGCCGCCCTAGAGGGCTACGGATCATGCGTTCATCGTTCGTTCAACGGGCGGTTTCGAGATAGAGTGTTTGAACCAGCACTGGTTCTGGTCGCTGGATGAGACACGCGGGTGGAAAGATGACTACAATCCGGTGCGTCCGCCATGGTGCTCTGGGGTTGTAATGACCGTCATGGTTGTCATGTCCCTCATGGCCCTCATGGCAATCCCTCACATAGAAACTGGTTTCATCCATGAGGGCAATGCGGTAAAAAGCGAGTGACGCCGTGTGCTGGTACAAAGACCGATATCATTGAGGTTGGCTTTTTTACTTCTCTCAGGCACGCTGGCAAGGAGGCTCAAGGGTGGCGACGCTTCGCGAAATAACCGAGACGATTCACACCGGGGAACAGGCCCTGTTGTTGGGTGGCGGTGCGGCGGGTTGGGAGCGACAGCGATTGCTGGGCCGGCTTCCTGTGCGTGAGCGATTGAGGCTTTTACTAGATCCCGAGTCGCCGTTTCTGGAATTGGGCTTGTGGGCCAGCTACCAGATGTATCCCGAGTGGGGCGACGTACCTGCAGCCGGACTGGTCTCTGGGATCGGTTGGATTTCAGGCCAGCCGTGCATGATTGCTGCCAACGATGCGACGGTGAAGGCCGGATCGATGTTTCCGCAATCGGTGAAGAAAATGATTCGCGCTCAAAAGATTGCCCACCGGTTGCGAGTTCCGATTATCTATCTGGTCGATTCCGCCGGCGTATTTCTGCCGCTTCAAGACGAGGTGTTTCCGGACGAGGATGACTTTGGACGCATCTTTCGAAACAACTCAATTCTGTCCGCCGATGGGATTCCACAATATGCTGCTGTGATGGGCAACTGCATTGCTGGGGGCGCCTATTTGCCTGCGCTCTGCGACACAATCCTGATGACCGAGGGCAGTCAGATGTGTCTGGCCGGGCCGGCGCTCGTGAAGGCTGCCATTGGCCAAACGGTCGACCCCGAGGCACTGGGGGGAGCCACCATGCACGCCAAGGTCAGTGGTACGATTGATTTTCATGAAAAAGATGACGCATCGTGCTTGGCCCGCCTGCGATCGTTACTCGGGTTGTTGCCTGCGCGCGGGCGGTTGCCTGACGGCACTGACCCGGCGAGAGACGTGCAGGATATCTACCAACTGATGCCCGACGATGGGCACGGCGAATACGACGTACGCGATGTATTGGCCTGCTTTGTCGACGCAGAAAGCTTTCAAGAATTCAAGCCCGATTTCGGGCGCACGATCGTCACGGGGTACGTCCAAATCCAAGGGCAGCCTGCTGGCGTGGTGGCCAATGGACGCCGTCGCGTCCAAACCGCGGAGGGAGAAGTGCAGATCGGTGGTGTTCTGTACGGCGATTCCGCCGAAAAGGCGGCTCGCTTTGTGACAGACTGTGATCAAAACAGAATCCCGTTGATCTTCCTCCAAGACGTTCAAGGTTTCATGGTTGGCAAACAGGCAGAACAGTCGGGCATCATTCGGTCGGGCGCCCAATTCGTGCGGGCAATGAGCATCGCGACGGTCCCGAAGTTCACAGTGATTATGGGAAGTTCATTTGGTGCCGGACACTACGCCATGTGCGGTCGAGCCTACGATCCATGCCTGATCCTGGCATGGCCCAATGCGAGGTATGCGGTGATGGGTGGTAATCAGGCCGCCGACACGCTTGTAAGTCTGCGCATTCGGGAAGCGGAGAAAGCAGGCAAGCCCCTTGGATCCGAGGCGATCGAGGCGTTGCGAGAATCCGTTCGCCACCAATACCACGATCAAACCGACATCCGTTATGGGGCTGCCCGAGGGTGGGTCGATGCCATCATCGCCCCACACGACACCAGGAAGTGGCTTGGGGCGGCTCTGTCTGTCGTGAGGCCATCAGATCTCCTACCGCCACCAATCGCCAAGAGGTATGTGTGAACGACGTCATTCGAATTGGAAATGCCCAAGCCTTTTGGGGAGACCGGCCAACTGCTGCGCACGAGATACTTACCCAGGTACCACATCTTGATTTTCTGACGATGGACTATCTGGCCGAGGTCTCGATGTCGATCCTCGCCGTGCAGAGGGAGCGAGACGAGCGACGTGGCTATGCAGAGGATTTTGTAGATGTGATAATGGGTCTGGCCGACTATTGGGCAGCCGGGGGACGATGCCGCTTGATCGCCAATGCAGGTGGCTTGAATCCTCAAGCGTGTGCGCACGCCTGCCAGGCGGTCTTAGACCACAAGGGATGCCGATCGCTGAAGATCGGAGTCGTCTTTGGAGACGATTGCTTGGCAGTATTGAAGGCAACCGGTGGTCCCGCCGGAGCTTCTCAGACCAGCTTTGCGAACCTTGATTCTCACGCACCGATCTCGACTGTGCGGGATCGATTGGTGACAGCAAACGCCTACATGGGGTGCGAGGGGATCGCGCGAGCCTTGGATGCCGGAGCCAATCTGGTCATTACCGGTCGCGTGGCGGACCCATCGATGGTCGTGGCGGCGTGTGTCCATGCGTTTGGTTGGAAACAGGATGCATGGGATGCATTGGCTGGCGCGACTGTCGCGGGGCATCTCCTGGAATGCGGCACCCACGTCACCGGAGGAATCGCTACCGATTGGCTCAACGTTCCGGATCCTGCGCATCTGGGGTTTCCGATCGCGGAGATCGGCCGGGCAGGGGAGTGCGTGATCACCAAACCCGATCACACAGGGGGCATGGTCACTGAGGAGACTGTGAAAGAACAGTTGGTTTACGAGATCGGAGATCCATCCCGCTATGTCAGCCCGGATGTCACCGTATCGTTTCAGGACGTGCATGTGGATTCCATTGGCCCCAATCGGATTCGTGTGCGAGGAGCAAAGGGATCGCCACGCACCAGTTCGCTGAAAGTGAGTGCGACGTATCGGGATGGGTATCGCGCGGCTGGCATGGTGACACTCTTTGGTCCCGAGTCGGTGCGAAAGGCCAAACGCTGTGGTGAAATCGTTCGTCAGCGGTTGCACGAGGCTGGATATGTGTATCGGGATTGGATTGTGGAATGCTTAGGAACTGCCGATAGCGTGCCGGTGCTCAGCAGAGAGCACCGCTGCCAGGATGCCTATGAGACGGTGCTTCGCATGGCAGTCGAATCTGATTCGGAACTCGCCGTGCAGGCATTCACCCGCGAACTCATGCCCCTTGTCACTGCCGGGCCGCAGGGCACGACCGGGTATGCCGAAGGCAGGCCACGCGTTCACCCCATCTTTCGATATTGGCCCAGCTTGATCGATACCAAAGAAGTTGTGCCACAGATGGAAATCATCGCTACGCTCGACACGCTTAGCCGTCGCCTCGTGCGGCCGAAGTGGCCGCCGGAAAAGACTGTGCAGAAGCCGATTCTCCACCAGACAGCCTTGAGCGTGCATGTGGATAAGCCACGCACTTTGGCTGACGTTGCGTATGGTCGCAGTGGAGACAAGGGAACGGGAGCCAATATCGGCATTCTCGTTCGCTCAAACGAGCATTATGCATGGCTGCTGCAGTGGCTGACTGCGGAGAGGGTGGCTGCCTGGTTTGCCGGCATTGGGGTCGAGTCTGTCCAGCGATATGAACTGCCACATCTAGCAGGTGTGAATTTTGTGCTGCTGGGAATTTTGCGACGCGGCATCCGCAATGATGCACAAGGCAAGGCGCTTGCACAGGCCTTGCTGTCGATTCCGATCGATGGATCGTCGCCAGATATGTTGGCATCCAGGCCGTCTGCTGTTGTCGTAGGCTCGCACGATGAGGAAGAGACTATTCCCTGGGTAGACCAACTCACGATCGGTGAAGTCCTTCGCCACACGGCTTGCACCCATCCAGATCGACCGGCAGTGGTGATGAACCAGGGTGCTTGGCGAGCCACATGGGCCGAACTTGATCGAGAAGTAGACCGAGTCGCAAGAGCTCTTGTGGCGATGGGTTTTCAGCGAGGCGATCATTTTGGCGTATGGGCTACCAACGTCCCCGAATGGCTCTTGTTGCAGTGTGCGACCGCCAGAATTGGCATCGTGTTGGTGACGGTGAATCCGTCGTATCGCACCAGTGAACTCGCGTTTGTGATTCGCCAAGCCGAGTTGAAGGGCATCGCGTTGATCGATCAGTTTAAGTCCACCGATTACCACGCATCACTCTGCGAAGCGGTTCCCGAACTCGCCTCCAGCACGCCCGGCGAACTCAACAGTCATTCGTTTCCGGCATTGCGGGCGGTGGTGTCGATCCGCGGAAAAGCCCTGCCCGGCGCTTTTTCGTGGGACGACATGATGCGTTTGGCGGAGTCGGTCGAACCGGCTGCGTTAGAGCAGGCAGAGCTAGCGGTGCGGTGCGATGACCCCATCAATATCCAGTTTACATCCGGCACAACCGGCTCTCCCAAGGGTGCTACGTTGTCGCATCGCAACGTGTTGCTCAACGGCTATTACGCCGGGGTGTGCCAACGCATGACGCCCCACGACCGCATCTGTATTCCGGTGCCTCTCTACCATTGCTTTGGATGCGTTTTGGGTACTCTCTGCTCGCTCACGCATGGCGCCACGATGGTGTTTCCTGCGGAGAGTTTTCAAGCAGACATGACGCTCAATGCGATCGAAACAGAACGCTGTACCGCGGTGTACGGGGTGCCAACCATGTTCATTGCGATGCTCGAGCATGCCGACTATCCCACGCGTGATCTGAAATCACTACGCACCGGCATTATGGCTGGTAGCCCATGCCCGATCGAATTGATGAAGCGAGTAACGGGTGAAATGGGAGCATCGGAGATGACCATTGGCTACGGCCTGACCGAGGCATCGCCATTGATCACTCAAACACGCGTGAACGATTCACTAGAATTGCGTGTGGGAACCGTGGGGCGTGTCTTGCCTGGGGTCGAAGCCACGATTGTCGATCCGGAGACAGGGAAAGCGATGCCAGACGGCATTTCTGGCGAATTGTGTGCCAGGGGCCACGGTGTCATGCTGGGCTATTTTAATCTTCCAGAAGCAACCGCCAAGGCCATTGATTCCAATGGATGGCTGCATAGCGGCGATATGGCGATGCGGGAGC
>QWQH01000020.1 GCA_003670915.1 Planctomycetota bacterium
ATCACAGCGACCGCCTCATTTTTTCGAAGCAGGCCGTTGTCGACGAGGATGCAGGAGAGTTGATTGCCGATGGCCCGGCTCAAGAGCGCTGCGACAACGGCTGAATCGACGCCACCGGAGAGCCCGCAGATCACCCGCTGGTTGCCCACCCGCTCCCGTACTTGCTGGATCACGCTGGTGGCAAAGTCTTCCAGCCGCCACGAGCCCGAACAGCCACAGGCAACCCGCACAAAATTAGATAGGATCGTTCCACCGGCCGGCGTGTGGGTTACCTCGGGATGAAACTGCAGGCCATACACGGGGAGGGATTTGTGTCGCACCGCAGCCAGCGGACAGCTGGGAGTTTTGGCCAGCGCGATAAAGTCGTCTGACACCTGATCGACTTGGTCGCCATGGCTCATCCAGACGTCGGTGTGCTGTGGGATGCCTGTAAAAATCGTTTCCTCAGAGAGCACCTCGCAGCTGGCACGGCCGTATTCGCGCGCATGTGCCTGGCCGACCCGGCCTCCTAAAGCATCGCAGGCCAACTGCATGCCGTAGCAGATGCCGAGAACTGGGATTCCCAATTGAAAGATCGCTGGATCGCAGCGAGGGGCACCCGCGTCATACACGCTGGATGGACCGCCCGAGAGAATGATTCCACGGGGAGCCATTTCGCGGACTCGCTGGGCAGGAATGTCATGACGCACGATTTCGCAGTAGACATGCTGTTCCCGCACGCGTCGGGCGATCAGTTGCGCGTATTGCGATCCGAAGTCGAGCACGATCACCCGTTCGGCCTGCTGGGCGTTGCCCAGAGCAGCGATCGCTGGGGAGAGGGGTTTGCCGCGAGAAGCGGTTTGGGTGGCTGATGGAGTGGCGGGGGGCATAGAAGACTTGAAGGTCATCGCAAGAGGCCAGCGGAGGTACGTGAAAAGCCCCGCAGTATAGAAACCTTTGGGCCGAAGGTTCTATAGTGCCACAAGATTCCCACGGTTTTACGCCCCTCTTTCCCTGAGCAGGATGCCCATGCTGACGCTTCTCACCAACGACGACGGCATCTATGCCCCAGGCTTAGCGGCGATGGAGCGAGGTCTGCATCGGATCAGTACGGTGAACGTCGTGGCTCCGGCCACTGAACAGAGCGGCGTTGGTCATGCCATCACGTTTCTCACACCGCTGACGGCTAAGGAGATTTTTGAGGGTGACCGTCGCCGTGGGTGGGCCGTGGACGGCAGTCCGGCCGATGCAGTCAAGCTGGGCATCTCGCAATTTTGTCCACAGCGACCCGATCTTGTGGTCAGCGGCATCAACGGCGGTCTCAACGCCGGCATCAACGTGCTCTACTCTGGAACTGTCGCTGCGGCGATCGAAGGGGCGTTTTTTGGCATCACAAGCATCGCCGTCTCGCTGGAGTACGACGAGCACGCAGACTTTGATCGCGCCGCCTCGATCGCGCTGGATGTGATTACCGAAATCCTTTCCCGCAAGCCCCAGGCAGGCAGTCTCTACAACATCAACATCCCAACGCGAGCTCTCCACGGCCAGCCAGAACTGCAAGTGGTGCAGATGAGCACAGCCCGTTACGGGGAAGCGTTTGAGCGACGCATCGATCCCCGTGGGCGAACGTACTATTGGGCCACCAACGAACCGCCGCCCCCACCTTCACCCCACGATTGCGACGTGACGGCATTGGCTGCCGGCAACGTCACGCTCACCCAACTGGACTACGATCTCACGCATCGGGGCTCGCTCCATACCCTCGCCGAGGGGCCATGGAAGATCAGCCCGCGCCTCCGGATTCAAAGCGAGTGATCGGCGTTGATCAAGATGTCATGGCGTCATGGCGTCATGGCGTCATGTGCCAGAAAACTTTTGAATTACCACAATGGCTAGGCCGATGGCCACGAGTACGCCGACTCCCGCCAAGATCCAAAAGACAATTGGCAGGCCAGCAATCTGAATTTCATTCCAGGGTTTTTTTTGCGGTCCGCTACGGGTGACGGCAGCGGGCTTGGCGACAACTGGCTTAACGGCAACGGGCTCGGCATGAGCGGGCTTTTTACCACCCGTCACGATTGTTTGACTGATAGCTTGGCTGGTCTTCCCGGAGAGCGTGAAGTCTAAACTGGGGTTGTTGTGCGTGGTGTCCACGATGCCTGAACCAGTGCCACTTCGAACACCACTGCTGAAGACACTGCTGGTGCTGGAGCCGCTCCCGGAGCCACTGCGGAGCACCGTCCCGGGACGAAGTCGCTTCGTGGCGGCACTAGGAGCTTTGGTGTCAGCCGGATTGCGTCGCAGCGATGTTCGTCGCGGCGACACAAGCCGCTGATGTGTACCAGTCGTGATTCCCAGCCATGAGGCAAGCGCATCGGCCACTTCCTGCGCCGTCTGAGGCCGGGAGTCGGGATCTTTTGCCAGCATCCGAAAATAGAGTTCAATAATTTCCGCGGGCAGGTCGGGCCGCTTGTCCAGCGGATTTGGGGGCGGTTCTTGCATGTGCGCTCGGATGCGCTCAGCCAGCGAGCCCTTTGCAAATGGCGCAGTGCCGACGAGGAGGTAATACAGCGTGCATCCCAGCGAATAGATGTCGGATCGCCTGTCGGCCTTGTGGCTGTCTTTGGCCTGCTCCGGGGGGAGATAATCGGCTGTGCCAAGCACTTTCTCGTCGTGCTCTCGCGTGAGCGAGGCGGCTTCGTCCTCGTCTTCGGCACTCGCTAGAGCCAGCCCAAGATCCAAGATCTTCACGGTGCCACGTTTGTCCAGTATGAGGTTGGCCGGCTTGATATCACGGTGAATGAGCCCCTCTTCGTGTGCGGAGTGCAGGCCCAACGCCGCCTGACGGATGAAGTCAGCGGCCTCTCGCACATCCATGTCCAGCGGTCCCCCCTGCTGCTCCTTGACCTTCTTATATAAGTCAATTCCGTCAACGTACTCCATCACAATAAAATGGATATTGGCAGCCGAACCGATGTCGAAGGCGCGTGCAATGTTGGGATGGTTGAGTTTGGCGGAGGCCATCGCCTCGCGTTCGAATCGTTTCAGATACGACGTTTCCGTGACCCGCTTCACCGGCAAAACCTTGATCGCCACTTTTTGTTGAAGCACGGCATGCTCGCCCAGATAGACGCTGCCCATGCCACCGGCGGCAAGCAGTTTTAAGAGTTTATATTTCCCTTTGAGTTCTTCGGTGTCGGCATGCTTTTCTTCGAGAAAGCCAAGAAAAAATCCCTTGTGCCTTCCCTTTCGCAGTTGCTCCATCTGCCACTCCGTCACGAGTTGGGCATTCAGAAGGGCATCTACGCAGGCCTCGGGCAAGGGGCCTGCGATGCCCTCCCAAGGCTTCATTGCAGCCTCGAGTTGCTTTTCTTCAACGAGTTTGCTGGCGCGCACGATGCGCAAAAAATCTTCAATCGTCTTTGGGCTTTTATCGTCTGCCATCGGATACAACTCAGTTGGAAAGTTCGGCTCCCCGACCGGTCTGGTACCGGCCACCTCAGTAATAGTATGGCCTGCATCTTGAAAAAGGGAAAATGAAAGTTTTGTTGTATACCCGCCGGGGCTGCCATCTGTGCGAACGGGTTGAGGAAATGCTGGCATTTCACGCGCCAACGGCCGTCACGATGGATGTCGGCACATCCCCCGATCTGGAGCACCTTTTTGGCACGCGGGTGCCAGTGTTGGAGGTGAACGGCCGAATCGCAGCCGAGGGACAGATTGACGAACAGGAATTGCTATGGCACTTGGGTCGACCAGGTACCGGCGCCCCGACGGAGACCAAGACCTAATGCAGCGAAGTGTGCGTCAGGCCTTTTTTGCAACCGATCAGAGCCCCAGCTTGATTCCACGGCGATCCAACGCATCGGCCAGGCCAACAGCCGACACAAAGATCTCCGCATCCCATCCGGCTGCGCGGGCTGCGTCGACGTGGGCCGGAATGTCGTCACAAAAGAAAATCTGGTCGGGACGCACCCCGGCACGTTCGGCGGCCAGTTCATAGATTCCTGGCTCTGGTTTCTGCAGCGCAACCAGATGGCTGAGCACTATCTGGACGAAGTTGCCGGGCAGCACGGAATAGTGCTTGGCAAGCAAGTGTTCCCAGTGGATTGCGCAGGTATTGGAGAGGATGCCCGTTGGACACCCGATTCGCTCCAGCCCGGCAATCACAGGCAGCATGCCGATGTTCAGCGAGAACATGTCGCTGGCGGCGTGAGCAAGGGCTTCGGGGTCGGTGGCGGTGTGCGTGCGGCTAGAAAACTGGCTGTGGAATTCCGGCCAATCAATGTGCCCCCTTTCCAGCGATTCCTGCAGCCCGCCGGCCGTAGCGACGGCGCGGACCGCGACGGAGTCGATGCCTGCCAGATCGGCCATCTGCTGCCACGCTTTGGCGTGATCGAACCAAACGATGACATTGCCAAGGTCGAGATAGATAAATTGAGGACGCATAGAGAGGGGCGGCTTTCAATGGGATGACGGGGACACTATTCTCTCCACATCACCCTAGGAATTGAAGCCATGCCCATTCTGAACCGTTACAGTTCCCGAATCACCCAGCCAAGAGCCCAAGGGGCCTCGCAGGCAATGCTCTTGGGCACGGGCCTCGAGCCGGCCGACCTCGACAAGCCGCAGGTCGGCATTGCAAGCATGTGGTACGACGGCAACACCTGCAACATGCACCTCGACAAGCTTGCAGCCAAAGTCCGTGAGGGTGCGGTGGCTGCAGGCATGGTGGGGATGCGGTTCAATACGATCGGTGTTAGCGATGGCATCTCGATGGGCACCGATGGCATGAGCTACTCCCTGCCATCCAGAGACCTGATCGCTGACTCGATCGAAACGGTCATGCACGCGCAGTGGTACGACGGCCTTGTGGCAATTCCAGGCTGTGACAAAAACATGCCCGGCTGCCTGATCGCCATGGGCCGCCTGAATCGTCCGTCGATCATGGTCTACGGTGGCACGATCCGGGCTGGACACCTCGCAGATGGCACGTCGCTGGATATTGTTTCTGCATTTCAGTGCTACGGAGAATATGTCGCCGGCAGAATCGACGACGCCCGTCGCAGCGATATCGTGCGGCATTCCTGTCCGGGGGCGGGCGCGTGCGGTGGCATGTATACAGCCAACACGATGGCCACCGCGATCGAGGCTATGGGCATGACGTTACCCGATAGCGCCTCGATTCCGGCTGAACACCCGGCCAAGTTGGAGGAATGCATGAGGGCCGCCGCCGCGGTGCGGAATCTGCTTCAGTTGGATCTCAAGCCTCGCGACATTATGACCAGACGCGCCTTTGAAAATGGAATGGTTGTCATCATGGCGCTGGGCGGATCCACCAACGCGGTCTTGCATCTCATCGCGATGGCTCGGAGCGTGAATGTGCCGCTGAGCCCTGCCGATTTTCAGGCGGTGTCGCGGCGAGTGCCCTACCTTGCCGACCTAAAGCCCAGCGGCAAGTTTGTGCAGGAGGATCTGCACTCGATCGGCGGCACCAGTGGCCTCATGAAATATCTTCTCGACAAGGGCCTGCTTGACGGCGACTGCATGACGGTCACCGGCAAATCACTGGCCGAAAATTTAGCAATGAGCAAGGGGCTTTCGCCGGGGCAGAAAATCATTCAGCCCGTGGAAAGCCCGCTCAAGCCAACGGGGCACATTACAATCTTGCACGGGAATCTGGCCCCTGGAAGTGCCGTGGCCAAGATAACCGGCAAAGAGGGCTCGCGGTTTTGTGGGCCGGCCAGGGTGTTTGACAGCGAGGAGGCGATGCTTGCAGCCCTCGAACAGGGAGCTATCCACCGCGGCGACGTGGTCGTTATCCGATACGAGGGCCCCAAGGGCGGGCCAGGCATGCCGGAGATGCTGACGCCCACATCGGCGCTTGTGGGTGCTGGTTTGGGCGCGGATGTGGCCTTGATCACCGACGGCAGATTTTCTGGCGGTTCGCATGGATTCATTGTGGGCCATGTGGTTCCGGAGGCGCAGGAAGGCGGCCCTATTGCGCTGGTGATGGATGGCGACCGGATTGTGATTGATGCCGACACCGCAACGATCGACGCCGAGGTGTCTGACGAAGAATTCGTCCGTCGCCGCGAGGAGTGGAATGCTCCGCCTCTAAAGGCCACGCGTGGCGTACTGGCCAAGTACATCCGCTTTGTGGCCCCGGCCTCAGCCGGCTGTGTTACGGACGAAGGCGAGTAGCCACTGGATCGCTACCGAGGCATCGGCAACGATTCAATAGGCACAGGCGGCCCGGGCTGGATGACCGCGCCGGGAGGAAGTTGTTCTGGTGAAAGTGGAGCCCCGAAGACAGGTCCACTTGAAACGGCACCGCCACCGGCAGATGCCGCACCAGTCATTGGGCCAGCAGGCATTGGTCCGGTGGCACCGTCGGGCGGCTGGTAGTAAGGCTCGGCTTGCGGGAGAGGCGCAATCCCGACTTGAGAGAGCAACTGCTGAAGCATTTTTTGTTCCAGAAGCGGATCGCGGCCCAGCGGGATCCAGCCAATATTTTGCATCGGATTGGCAACTGGCCGCGGCTGATCGCCAACCTGTTGTCCCAACGTGGGCAGAGGTGTGCCGTATCGATAGAGTGAATCGTCGTTACGAAACGAGGCTCCGCCCGCCGTGGCTCGCATCGGCCGGACCATGTTTTCTAACTCCTTGAGCACCACTACCTCAATGCGCCAGCCGGCCGGGTCGGGTATCAGTCGCATCGTTCCGGTTCGTCGAATGGACTGCAGCGTGCTTTCCAGTCGCTCCTGAAAACCGACTGAATCACCCCGCCACGGTTCGAGGAGCGTGGCCCCGGTTTGCGGATACGTGTCGATTCGACCTTCGGTAGGAATCCCGTTGGAAAATACAACCCGCTGCTCGCCCTGAACCTTAAAGTAGTCGTCCATAACATCAACCATTTGTTTCCACACAAGCTCCGAATCCAGCGGTGGAATGACGACAGAGTTCTTGGGTGCGCTCGGTGGGCTTGGCATGATCGGCCCACCCGGCCCGATGACCACATCGTGGGGCAGAGGGGAAAATGGATCAAACTGCTGGGCGGACGGCGGTGGGGCTTGGGCATGGGTAGCCCGCCCCACAAACAGTGCGTCAAACAGCATCCAGACGAACCCTATCGCAAACGTAACGCAAGACGCGCGGAGCAGCGTTCCGAAAATGATGGAGATCACGCGGGGCATCTCGATCCCAGAAGAGTGCATGGAGTGCATGCCCTAGAAAAGTGTGGTGTGGTCAGCAATTGGTTGTGCTGGGATCGTCGTGGATCGTCTGGCCCGGCTCAAGGCCAGTTCGGGGCCTTTATTCCTGCGAAATATACGCTCACCCAAGGCGTTGGTGGCGCGTGCTCCCACAGCCCGCTCGAGGACACGGGCAGCCCCATAGGGAGTCATCAGAGGCAGATGCCACTTCACCATGGGGTGTGGGAGGTGGCCCCACAGCATATCCATGCCGCCTTCCGCCGGATCGGGCGACATGGTCCATCGTCTGTTAGCACGCACCGAAACGGTTCGTCATTTCGTCGAAGCGTCGGGCGAAGCGAGTGTGCGAGGTGTGCAGGTGTTCGCCCTGTGAGATAAATCGCATCTGATCACAGCAGTCGATACCCTGATCCATCAGGATTTTTTCAAATGGGCCCCGTGATGGGGCATATACAACCAGCAGTTTGTGTTCGTCGAGTTGTACTTCCATGGAAAGCTCTGGATGCATGATGGCGATGCCCGTGCAGCCATCATCTGTCAGCAGATCCTCGAAATCCCATAGGACGCTTTCGAGCACGAGTCGTTCAATTCCATCCCGCGTGAAACTGTTGGGATGCGTGTCATCACGCTCGTGCGATGTCTCGAGCACGATATCGCAGGACTCGCCGAGTGGCTCGAGCAGGCAGAGAAATGTTTCAAAAAGCTTCTCGCTTGAGACCGACGCAATCAATGCGGGTAGACGAGAGCCGGTGCGAGGGTCGACGTACGTGTCGAGGCGGTATCCAGCCTGTGGCACGACGTCGAGCTGCCAACTGGGGCGAATCGCTTCAGTCAGCGTAAACCGGCCGTAGCGGCGGCGGGCAAGGTGCGCCTCGAGGCTGGCGCGGTCTGGACGGGCGATGACACCCTCAGGGGCAGCCGAACGGCGAGGGCTCTGGAATACGTCGAGATAGTCGTCGAGGAATCGCATGTTGGATTTGGGTTGGAGGAGGAGAACCGGCGAGGCGACACGGCCAGCAACGGACGTTGCTGGTTCCCTTAAACGTAGGACATGGTTTTGCGCCGTGCGCCGCACGGCCGGCAAGGTTTACGAAATATCCGCTCGCGAAGGGCGGTCGTTGCTCTTTGGGCTCCTTGGACCTCATACTCTGCCGTTTTCCTTCGGCTATGGGAGCGCGTCATGGACGGGAAAATCGTCTCAACCGGGATCACCTTTGATGATGTCCTGCTTGTCCCCCGGTATTCGAGCGTTGTGCCGGCGGAAGTGGATGTCAGCACCTCCCTGACCCGCGGCATTCGATTGAATATTCCGCTGGTCAGTTCCCCGATGGATACGGTGACAGAAAGCGAGATGGCCATCGCCTTGGCGCAGGAAGGTGGGCTGGGGGTGATCCATAAAAACCTGTCCATCGAGCGGCAGGCCGAAGAGGTTGACAAGGTCAAGCGAAGTGCCAACGGCATCATCATGGATCCCGTGACCCTGCCACCCACGGCCACTGTGGCCCGGGCGAGGGATGTTATGGATCAGTACAACATTTCCGGAGTGCCGATCACGGGTGATGGCCGCCGGTTGGTGGGGATCATTACTCGCCGGGATCTGCGTTTTCTCGAGAGTGGTGAGACTCCGATCACCGACATCATGACTTCCGCCGGCCTGGTAACGGCAACGGGGAATGTGACGCTCGACGAGGCCGAGAAGATCCTGATGGCCAACAAGGTGGAGAAACTCCTGTTGGTTGACGGAGCCGGCCTCCTGACCGGCCTCATCACGATCAAAGACATCGACATGATGAAGCGGTTTCCAGACGCTTGCAAAGATAAACAGGGTAGGCTGCGGGTTGGTGCGGCGGTTGGGGTGTTCGACTACGAGCGAGCGGAAAACCTCATTGCAAAGGGAGTTGACGTCCTCGTCGTGGATTCGGCGCACGGCCATTCCTCGAACGTCATCGAAACAGTTTCGGCAATTAAGAAACGCTGGGGGATTGAGGTTATTGCGGGAAACGTGGCAACCCGGGAGGGCTGTCGAGATCTTATCAAGGCCGGAGTAGATGGAGTCAAAGTTGGGATAGGTCCCGGGTCGATCTGTACTACGCGGGTCATCTCTGGAGTTGGCGTTCCCCAGATCACGGCGGTTTGGGAGGCAGCGAAGGAGGCGGCCGGTGCCGGTGTGCCGGTGATTGCGGACGGAGGTATTCGCTACTCGGGAGACATCACCAAAGCGATCGCGGCCGGAGCCCATGCCTGCATGGTAGGTGGACTTCTGGCCGGTGTTGCGGAAAGCCCAGGACAGACCGTGCTCTACCAAGGGCGCACGTTCAAGGCGTACC
Organism: Planctomycetota bacterium; assembly: GCA_003670915.1. Taxonomy (GTDB): domain Bacteria; phylum Planctomycetota; class Planctomycetia; order Pirellulales; family UBA1268; genus BAIKAL-G1-2R. The sequence goes on from QWQH01000020.1 coordinate 9,521, forward strand.
GTGGCATGGGATCGCTCGGAGCGATGGTTCAAGGATCCAGCGAACGCTATCGACAGCGAACAACGGGACGCGGCGGAGACAAGTTGGTGCCGGAGGGAGTTGAAGGGCGAGTGCCTTTCAAAGGCCCTTTGAGTGTGTTTGTGTATCAGCTCGTTGGCGGTCTGCGGGCCGGCATGGGCTATTGCGGCACGCGGACGATCGATGAGCTCAGGCGAGATGCCCAATTTATCCAAGTTTCTTCGGCAGCCGTGCGAGAAAGCCATCCCCATGACATCGTTATCACGCAAGAAGCTCCAAACTACAGTGCGGAGCACAAGCAGGCCGACTGACGTCGCTGCGATCAGGGTCGCTGTGGCGGTGGTCCTATCCATGCTGACTGTGTTTCCAGCCTCTGCCGACCAGTGGCAGAGGCTCGACCGGCATCCCATTGCAGCGGAGCAGGCCCAGACAGCCTTCGAACGTGTGCAGGATGGCCGCAAGGAGAGCGACACGATCGACTTAGTGTCGGTCGATACAGGCAAGAGCATCGCCGAAGGCGATGGAACCGAGGGGGATGATGACACGGATGAGAGCGGTGCCTGCGGTGCGGCGTCGAAGAATTGTCGGGAAGCCCTGCAGTTACTGCGGGACGACCGATTGGCAAATATTGGTTTAGATATTCGGGTTGTCGGCCGGGCGGGAAACGATTATCCCTGCGAATGCCGCCTCGAAGGGGAAACGTTTGAACCTCGACGGTTCGCAGCGACGATGTTTACGTGGAAGGCGGCCGGCTACTGCCACAAGCCTTTGTATTTTGAAGACTGGAATTTGGAGCGCTACGGCCATTCGCGCGGATGGCTGGCTGATCCATTTGTGTCGGCGGCACACTTTTTTGTGACGCTGCCCGTGCTTCCCTACAAGATGGGCGTCGAACTGCCATGGGAGTGCGTCTATCCGTTGGGGTATTATCGCCCTGGCAACTGTGCACCGTGGACGTGTCCGGCCGTGCCAATCAGCGTGCGAGGCATGGCGATTGAAGCGGCCACCGTTACGGGCATCGTCTTCCTGTTGCCATGAGATTCTGGAGCATTCTGGCTATTACTGCTTCCGGATGGTTGCAATGTAGGCGTAGCGTTTGGCCACCGAAACAAATGTCACATCACCGCGGCCTGATCGCCCCAACTCCACGAGCGCCTCGTGTACCTCTGGCCGGTAGTGAACGTGAAAGAGGCTGAGCCATCGCTTGAGGGCAGCGGCAAAGAAGGTTGGCAGTTCCCGCTGGTCCCAGAAATCGACAATCAGCAGCGTGCCACCTGGCCGCAGGTTTGCCATGGCCGCGTCGATCGCACCAGGCCACGTTGGAATCATGGATAGACAATACGAGAACAAAATCGTATCGAATGGCTCGTTTCGCCCAAACATCCGCTGGGCATCAAGTTGCTCGGCCAATCCCTGCCGCAGCACGATCTGACCGCTGCCCGGTCGCTTGATCTCTGCCTGGGCACTCTTGCGGGCAGCAGTCTCGAGCATCTCGTGCGATGCGTCGAGACCGTAGAGTAGTCCGGGTTCGCGGCGGTCTGCCAGCTTGATGAGGTTGCGCGCGGTGCCACAGCCCACTTCCAAAGTGGCCGTTGTCGGCGATGTGATCACCTTGTCGAGAAGGCGGTCGCGGCCGAGCAGGTAGTAGCGGCGAGTGAGGTCGTAGATGTGCCGCGTGAGGCGGTACATCCGATCCATGGCAACTGCTTGATCGGCGGGCCCGCTGCCCCTGTTGTTCGAGGACGATGTGTGCTCTGCCGGTGACACAGGGGCCGATGCAGCCGGATCGCTCATAGAGGGCCCGGCTGTGCGGCAATTTTTTGGTAAAGATGAAACATGCCGTAGATCGCTGAACGATCTTTCTTGTGCAGTTCCAGCGACCGCTCAGTATCGTAAGAGAATTGGCTATGCATTTCGGGCGAGAGTGCTGTTTCTACCGGCGATTTTTCGCCTGCGGTACGAAAAATGACTCGGGTATTTGGGCCGCCGACCCTAGCGATATGTCCCCACAGTTCCTCAATGACCTGCGGCGGCATCCAGTCTTGGCTATCGAGCAGAATAAAGCCATTGAGGCCGCCCGGTTGCTCCGTGTGCAGGTAGTCGGCTAGCGATGCCACATGCGTTTCCACTCGGCCAACGCACGACCGGATCGTTTCGTAGTGTTCCGGCTTGAGGTAGTCCGGAATGGCCTTGCGTTCGGCGTGGTCGTAGCGACGGCCAAACGCCTGCCATGCAAAGTAATTTTCCTCAAGCGGAAAGCCACAGGCCAGCCTCCGGACCCGTTGCTTGTACATGTCAAAAAGCTTGCTACCGCTGTTGCCCGACTCCTTGAGCATCGCGGCATGCTGGCTTGGCGGGATGCCAAGGCTGTAAACGGCCACAGGCTGCCGGCCCAGCCATCGCACGAGTTTGTTTTCAAAGAGCGGCCCAAACGTGTCATCAAAGATGCGCTCCTGCTCGGCGATCGTCTTGGCCGCCACAAGGCGTGCAGGATCTCGGCCTGTGGCCCTTGCGATACCATGCACAATCCGAAAAAACTGCCCAAGTTTTGCCTGGTTGTAAAGGCCTCGCTTGAAGTAGCCGATTCGCTTTGGACCAATTGTCTGCCCGGGCCAGTCGCTCGTCTCCCAGTATTTTCTCGTCTGCGGATCGAGGTGATCCCGGATAAAGCGGCGGTAGTTGGAGACGTTATCCTTGTGCTGGCCAAAACCGAAAAAGTTATAAAACGAATCGTAGTCCGGGAGGTACTGAATGGCCGCCAACTTCAGTCGCGTGAGGCACATATGATTGGCGTTGAGATCCACCGCGACGATTCGCTTGGGTCGATGGACTAGATAGTTGAGCACATTACAACCACCACTGGAGATCGTCAGCAGGCTTGATTCGGGCCCCATCTGGAGCGCTTCAGCGTCCACTCGCGGGTCTTCCCAGATCTGGTTGTAAACAAATCCTTGAAACCAGAGCGTGAACATCCGTTCGAGCAAGCCTCGCTTGCTCGCCAGCCTATGGTGGTGGACGGCTTTTTGAAGGTGGGTTTTTGTGGTTGGTTGAACTGCAAGGGTAGCCATGGCTATGCCGGTGGAAAAGTGTCAGTCAGGAGGGATGCGTGAGTGAAACCAGACGGCGTTGTTTGGTGGCCGACGCCGTAGAGCATAACCAGCCAGCGGCCGAGTGTTGAGGGCAGTTGGCCAATCCGGGGCCCCAGCGTGGCTGACCCTCTGATTCAGCCTGCCGGGGGCGGGTTGGCGGGGGGCGGGGTGCGGCGGTCGATTTCGGCCATCAGCGTGGTCACTGCTTTCACCAAAGCCTGCCCTAACTGCACCACAGCGGCCTCTGAGGCGTCTCGTTCGGCGGTGACTTCTCGCACACGGGCCGCGAAGGAGTCGGACGTTTTGAGGGCTGCTTGCGCGTCTTTCTGCCAATTTCTGAGATCATCTTCGATGGCTTTGGTGTCGTTGTTGGCCGGTTGGATCTGGCCGCTCCTCAGGTTTTCAAGGGCACCCCTGAACTGCTCGGTCATCGACTCGGCCTCGACTATGTCACTGGTGAGCGTGCGCCGAATGAAAGCCATGCCATTGACATGAAACGGGAGTTTTTTTCCGTTGGTTTCAAAGACACTGCTGCCTCGCATGGCCATATCACCGTCTGTCAGCGGCCGACGCGACACAACCGAAGTGATTGAAACAACACCAGCCGTTTCAAGTTCCTTGGCCGTTTCAAGATCGAACGTGGCAGTGTCTTCAGGCTCAAACTGCCGCGGCTCAGCAGTGTTGCCTTCCGCAGGAGGAAACACGTGCGGTTGCGTGAATGTGACGGTGGCCCAGTAGAGTCCCGGTGCAACCTCTTTGTTTTGAAGCGCTGAAACCAAGTTGCCTACTTCTTCGTCGGCCACAGGCTCTTCGTCCGTTGTGACTTCCCGAAGCTTTTTTTCGAGATCCTTAAGCATGTCCTCTGGGGTGGTTTTTTCCTCTCCATCGGGAGTGGCTTTATAGAAAGCGAGCCACCGGTCGATCGGCAAATTTTCGTAGATCGTGACCTCTTCGTGGGGCTTAGCCCAGAGCGAGGCGTCGTTTTCTGTGGGCGCAATTGCGGCGGATATTTGAAACGTGTTTTTATCTGCGGCGTCCACGTTGAACACGCCCAGAAATCTGCCGCCCTCTTCAATGCCGATGGTATCAAAGACGAAGAGTTCTGCACCTGGATTGATCGACGGATTGTCGATGCCCTCGATCGTGATGCGGCCAGCTTTGTCGTCCGCTGGCGGCTGGAATGTCGCCTTCTCCCACGAGCGGCCTCGCCAAGTATTAATTCGATCGCGCACCCGCTCCCAACGAGCCTGATCCTGCTTGAGTTCTGCCACCGACTTGGTCTTTCCATCATTGCCATTGCCGAGGTCGGCCTTGAGGAAGCCGTCTTTGTCCCGCACCATCGCATCGCGCTCTTTCGCAATTGCCGATTGATAGGTGGCGATGACGGCTCGCCACGCACGCTCTCGTTCGGCCAGCATGCCCACAAGATAGGTAAACCCCACGGCCGCCAAGAGCACCATCCATGCCCCGGCTATGGTCCCCCAGTGCCACCCCTTGGAGCCCATAGCCAACGTCACAACGCCGGTCAGGAAGACAACTGCAATCAGGGCCAGCAGGACAAGCGGCATGCACCACCATTCAGAAAATAATGAGAAAACAAATGCCAACAGCGATTATGGCAATCGCGAAACCGTGATCGAGAGAAGGCCATCATAGCTCCACGCTCACTGTCGGCCTACCCTATTTGCCACGCTCTTTTCCGTGCCGCAGTGTTGTCTTTTGCTGAGCGTGCGTTGCGTCTAGTCGACCCTCCTGCGGCGCGAGTGTCGCCTGCGGGCGACACTCGCGGCCTGCGGAACGTGAGTCGCACGGCGCTGGAATTTCATCTCGTGTCGTAAAAACAGAGTGAAAAGCCTTCTGCGGACGGCTCTGTGCCAGCGATCGGAAATGCGGCATCCCAAATGCACTGCCTTGCTGGAGCCCCTTCTCCGCTTGATTGCCGTTCGAAAAGGAAGAACCCATGCGCCGTGCTACCCAGTATCCAGCTATTGCTACCAAGTTTCCAGCCGTTACCACCAAGCGAGCCGTTCCGAAAGTCCCCGCTGCCCGGAAGCTGGCGGCTATCGACGATCCGGTGCGGCTGTACCTGTTGCAGATGGGAGGGATTCCATTGCTCACTCGCGATACGGAGGTGTCGGCAGCGCAGCAGATCGAATTGTGGCGACGGAAGTTTCGCGACACGATGCTGGGAAACGACTTGATTTTGTCCGGCGCAGTGCAGCTCTTGGAGAAGGTGCAGGCTGGGACGGTGCGGCTGGACCGCACCATTGAGGTGGCCGTTACCAATACCAAGGAAAAGAAGCGAACACTCAAGCGTTTGGGACCAAATCTCGAAACGCTCAAGCGCCTCGAAAAGGAAAAAAAAGTGCTGTTTCGGATCGCGATGTCTCGCAGCACGCCTGCAGCGGCAAGGCGGGATGCATGGCGACGGTTGGTGCGGCAGCGGAGCAAGGCGGTGCGGCTCGTCGAGGAGCTGAACCTGCGCATCCAGAGGCTCTATCCGCTGCTCAAGCAACTGCGGACGTTCGCTAGCCGGCTCCACTCACTGGACGGGCAGCACGAGGGACACAAGGGACCTGCTGGCGTGTCCTACGAACGGGAAGGCTTGGAACTGCTTCGTTCGACGGGAGAGAGCCGTTGCACGCTCAAGCGGCGGCTGGATCGACTGGACGATTTGCAGCAACGCTACGATGCGGCCAAGCGAGTGCTGGCTGCGGGTAACCTGCGGCTGGTTGTGTCTATTGCCAAGCGATACCGGCACCGAGGACTCAGCTTTCTGGATCTGATCCAGGAAGGGAATTCGGGTCTGATGCGGGCCGTTGACAAGTTCGAGCACGCTCGAGGGTTTAAGTTTTCGACGTATGCGACGTGGTGGATTCGGCAAGCGATCACCCGTGCGATCGCCGATCAGAGCCGCACGATTCGCGTGCCCGTCCACATGATCGACACCATGACAAAGCTGCGCAATGCCTCCCGAATCTTTCTTCAGCAGAACGGCCGAGAGGCAACCGTCGAGGAGTTGGCCGAACGCAGCGGCCTTTCGTTCGAAGAAGTCGAGTGCGTCGCGAGGATGTCGCGGCAGCCCGTTTCGCTCGATCAGCCAATCGGAGAAAGCGACGAGGGAGGCTACGGCGACTTCGTGAAGGATCATCGAGAAGACGACCCGCTCAAGGGCGTTAACCAGCAGTCGCTCAGCGATTCGATTAGACGAGTGCTTCAACAGTTGCCGTATCGAGAGCGGGAAATTATCCGGCTGCGTTTTGGCCTGACCGACGGCTACAGCTACACGCTCGAGGAAGTGGGCACTATCTTCAGCGTTACGCGCGAGCGGGTACGGCAGATTGAAGCCAAGGCTGTGGAGAAACTTCGGCAGCCCGACCTCCATCGGAATCTATCGGGCTTTGTGGACGACGCAGCTGTTGAGCGGATAAGCCGATAGGGTTTCAGGCCGGGCAACTACTTTTGGTGGGTTATCAGACGCTCTTCGCTTCGTCGAGGGCTTGTTGCAGCTTTGCTTTTGGCTGCACGCCCATGAACTGCTGCACGAGTTGGCCCGACTTGAAAATCATGATCGTGGGGATGCTCGCTACATTGTAGGTCATTGCTACGTTGTTGTTCTCATCCACATTCACTTTGCCGATCCGAAACGTGCCCGAATTTTCCGCAGCCAGTTCTTCGATCGTTGGGCCAATCATCCGACATGGGCCACACCAAGGTGCCCAGAAATCAACCAGCACTGGCACGGGAGAATCGAGCACCTCTTGCTGAAAGTTGTCGTCGGTGAATTGAATCGCGGTTCCCATGTGAGTGAACTCCTTCCGTTTCCAAATGCTGGTTCGAATTACGTCTATGCTGCACACGGCCATACGCGACGAAGTGCAGTGGCAGAGTATAGCCAGCAGCCTCCTGCGCGTACATCAAGGCGACAGATCAACAGGGCTTCTTCAAAAAGCGACTCAAAAAGTGGTTGCACAATCAGGCTCCCAAAAAACCATGGTAGGTGTCAGCAATGAGTGATTCTCGGCCAGCCAGTTGTTGGCTCGTTTCGCAGGATTCCACCGGTCTGGTGACCAGCGGGCCTGCGGCATTGCCGTGGGATCCTTCACAGCCGCCTAGGCCTCTTGTCGAAGGCCCTGTCGGGGGGGCATGCGAGGCAGTCGTTCGTGTTGAGGCAGCTGGACTGAACTACAAGGATGCGTTGGCGTGTGCGGGTCATGAGGGGGTGGTACGAAAGTTCCCGCTCATTCCCGGAATTGATGCCGCCGGCACGCTCGTCTATCCGGGAGGCGGATTTCAGGCGGGGATGCCTGTTGTAGTCACTGCCAATCAGATGGGCGAAGGCCGTCACGGCGGGTGTGCCACGCAGTTGCGCATCCCTTTCGAGGCTGTGGTCCCTCGGCCTGCCGGGCTTTCGGCGCACGACGCGATGGCGATGGGCACTGCCGGTCTGACGGTGCTCCTGGCATGCGACCGACTGGATATGCTTGTGTCGAGTCGCGGGCAGGCTGGCATAGGTGAGGTCAAGAATACCGAGGACGATCAATGGCTGGTAACTGGGGCCAGCGGTGGCGTTGGCATGCTGGCCGTGGCAACTCTGGCTGCCGCTGGGCGGCGGGTCGTGGCATGCACGCGCAAGCCAATGGCCCACGATGCGTTGAAGTCGCTTGGTGCGTCGCAGGTGTTGTCGCCTGCGGAGAGCATTGATCCCTCTACAAAGCCACTTGTGCGAGCCCGCTGGACCGGCGTCATCGACACCGTCGGAGGCGTGTTGCTGGCAGACGTGCTGCGAGCGGTGCGGCCTGGGGGCGCCGTGGCGGCCATCGGTATGACCGGCGGCACGCAGCTGCATACAACGGTGTATCCATTTATTTTGCGAGGCGTCACGCTGGCCGGGATCGATACATCCACGCTGCCAACACCCCAAGAGCGACAGGACCTCTGGCCACGCCTCGCCGCACTGTGGCCGCGCATTCGTGACGTTTTTCCCGTCACAACCATCGGCCTCGAACAGGTGGGGAGTTGGGCAGATGCGATGCGGCGAGGGGAATCGATTGGTCGGGCGGTGGTCGTGCCTCAGATCGCTAGGCTGCCCTCGTGTTCCAACGATGAAAGATGATTGTTTTGAAGTGGACTCCATGAAGCCTCATATCATTCGACTCAGTTCTGCGTGGGAGCCCCCAGGGGAATCGCTCCGTTTCCCGGGAGTTGGAGAGGTCAAAGCGTGGGTGCGGCGGTTTGGCCAGCCCGCTGGCGTGTCCCAAGGCGATGCAGTGCTTTTGGTTATTGAATCGCCGGTGATGGCTACGCTCTGGCTGAACGGGACCCCCCTGCCGCCGCTCGTGGGGCAGATGCGATGGGATCACGACATTGCGGCGATGCTGCGAGAGCGAAACGTGCTTTCGCTGGTGTTGGGCGATGGAGTGGGGCAAGAACTCATGGAGGTCACGCTTTGCGATACCCGCGGGCGATCCCCCTTGCCCGAGGCGTACGGCCGTGTGTGGATTGAAATCCGCCACAGCCATCCTTGACATACTACCGGGGCGATCGCTACTACAAGTGGCCGTCTGCTTTGCGTGCGCACCCCATGGCATGCAGAACAGTTTTGTATCCCCATGCAGTGCATCGCAATGGCTGCCGAAGAAAACTCGCAGGAGAGAGCACTATGTCGCTTGTTCGTGTAGGCACCAACAGCCGGTATGCCGATGGCTGGGGCTTGGCCTTTAGCAAAGTCTCGGGTGGAAGAAAGAGCACAGCAGCCAAGCCAGCAAAAAAGTCAAAGAAGGCTGTGAAGAAATCGGCCAAGAAAAGTGTTCAGAAACCTATCAAGAAGGTTCCGAAGCGACGCTGATTCAAGCGACGGCAGCCGGCACAAAGAGGGGCTACGGTGCCGGTTGGCCGAGTTCGCGTGACCTTGCCGCTGCCGCTACAACCGCGTCGACCAGGCTGCCTCGCACGCCTCGCTGTTCCAGTACGGCGAGCCCGGCAAGCGTCGTGCCACCGGGACTCGAAACGCGTTCTTTGATCTGGGCAGGATGCTCACCGGTGTGTGCGAAGAGAGCGGCAGTGCCAGCGAGCGTTTGAACGGCAAGAGCCAAGCTGAGTGGTTGAGGCAGGCCCGCCTTTGCGCCACCATCAGCCAAGGCCTCAACCAGATAGGCGATAAACCCAGGCCCCGATCCGGATAAGCCCGTCACCGCATTCATCAGCGTTTCATCCACTGCATGCACGTGGCCCACAGCGGCCAAAAGGTCCATCACGCGCCCCAGATCTTTTTCTGGCACCGCCGGCGAATGGCAGACAACCGACACACCCTGCCCCACAAGGCACGGAGTGTTGGGCATAACGCGGATGATTTTCTGCGTGTTGAGAAGGCTTGCGAGCGCTAAGATTGGAAGCCCGGCCACAATCGACACGATCACGGCATCGCTTCGGATTCCAGCAGCAATTTCGCGGCACGCAACCGCGGCGTGCTGCGGCTTCACGGCCAAGAAAATAATCCCGGCGCTTGCAACCGCCCCAACGCCTGTGGCGGCCAAGCAGATCCCCGGCACACGCGCGGCGATGCGATTGCGGGCCATCGGCTCGGGGTCGTACACGGTCAGGTCGGCGGCAGTCCTCAGGCCGGCTCGGCAAAAGCCCTCCGCCAATGCCATCGCCATTTGTCCGCCGCCCACCATTGTGATTGCGTCCAAAGAATTGCTCGCCGTTGTGGTCTGGCCCATGGAAGGATTCCTTCTGTGAAAGAGAGTGCGGATCGCACGCAACTGGGGGGATCAAGTTATGGATGTGATCTAAGGGTGCACATCGTGGCTTTCAGATGCCCCTCCAACGGGCGCGAGATCCCGTTGGATGTGGTCTGCATTGAGCGTGGAAACCCAGAGTTGGCTACTCGTGCCCCGGCCTCCCGTGGCATTGCGACTGGCCGTCCACATCAGCAGGTTGCCATCCGGCGAAAACGCGGGCAAAACGTCGGCCCCCTCGTGGTCCGTGAGCCGCAACGGCTGGCCGATACGAAAGTCAGTTGCTGCCTCGCTTGCCGGAGCAATTCCATCAGCGGGCTTCTTCGTTGGGTCGGCCCGGACATGGCCAGAGCTGAACCGGGCCACCCACAGATCGTAGTTGGGCCGAGCGGTGGGGTCGGAATGATCGGCCCCCGTCCAGATCAGCCACGGTTTTGTGGGATGCCAGTACGGCGCCCATCGCACACCTTTTCCACGGGTTAAGGCGACATCGTTCGAGCCGTCGGCACGCATCGCGTGAATCTGAAGCATGTCTTTTTCAACGCGGTCGGTGCGGTAGACAATCCACAGTCCGTCGGGTGAAAAAAAAGGTCCACCGTCGTAGCCCGGCTGGTTCGTGAGTTGCCGCACGCCTGAGCCATCGGCTTGCATCACGTAGATATCTGGATCACCATCCCGATCGCTGACAAACAAAATCTGCCGGCCATCGGGCGAGTACGAACATTCTGCATCGTAGCCCGCTGTGTGGGTGAGTTGCTGAAGGTCGCGGCCATCGGGACGCGCCGAAAAAATATCCATCTGCGGATCGAAATCCCATTGATAACGCCGCCGCCGACCGGTCCGGGCATCCTCCTCAGCCTGCGCCTTAGCCACTGCCTCGGTCTGGTCGAGGTTGGGATCGCGATGACTGGAAGCAAAGAGCAGCCGTTGGCCGCTGGGAGAAAAAAAGCAGCAAGTGGTTCGCCCGCGTCCGGTGCTGATGCGTTGCGGCACGGCAACGCGTGGGGCGGCCACATCGAATGGCTGCACGTAGATCTGATAAAATGGATAGTCCGCAGGCACTCCCTGATAGCACACCTGCCGAGCATCGGGTGAGAAATACCCTTCCCCGGCCTTCGTCAGGCCATCTGTGACACAGGTGGGGGGTGAAAGATAGCGTTGTTCGAGCGACACTGATGGCTCTGCCACGATGGTGGCAGTCGGCATGCAGGCAGCAACAACAAGGCAAGACAGCGAGTGTGGGTTGAAGGTTTTTCTCATGGCCGTAAGTATAGACTGCACGGAAAGACACAGAGGCCGCTGCGGCACAGGACCAAGAATACAAAAACCATGAAAATTTACACAAAGACGGGCGATGCTGGTGAAACGGGCCTCTTTGGCGGGCCGCGTGTGCGGAAGGATCACGCGAGAATCGAGGCGTTCGGAACGGTAGACGAACTCAACAGCCACTTGGGATTGGTGCGAACAATTTCTGGGGCCGCTGCGATTGACGCATTGCTGCGGGCTGTGCAGTGCGAGCTTTTCGATCTGGGCGCGCAGCTCGCTACGCCCGGTGCTTCCGTTGAGCGGATCGGCGTGCACCACGTGGAATCGTTGGAGGCATCAATCGACCATTACGAAGAGACTCTGGATCCGCTGGCGTGCTTTATTTTGCCAACCGGCACGCCGCTGGCAGCGGCCATTCATGTGGCCCGAACGGTCTGCCGTCGAGCGGAGCGACGCATCGTGAAGCTGGCATCGCAGCCCGATACGGCGATCCCAGCCAACGCCATCGAATACATGAACCGACTCGGAGATTTGCTGTTTGTTTTGGCGAGGTTTACCAACAAACAGGAGCGTGTTGCGGATGATCCATGGCATCCGGCTTAAGCCCCGAGCAGCCGTTGTGGATGCGGCCCAATCGCTCGCGGAATTCCGCAAGACAATCGCCTCGCAGCATGCCGCCGGCGCACCGGGGGTGCAAACCGGTGCGCTCGCCACCGACCTACTCGACTGCATGGTGTGCGAAGTCTGGCGATCGATCGTGGCAGAACTGCCAGCCGAGTCAGCCGACAGGGTTCGCAGCCACGTCGTGCTCGTGGCACACAGCGGGTATGGTCGCCGCGAAATGTCGCCGTATTCCGATCTCGACATCATGCTCCTGCACGATTCCCACGCAGGTCCTGTCGTGGGGGACGTGGCTCGGCAGTTGCTTCAGGATCTCTTCGATGCGGGGATGGACGTCGGGCAGAGCGTGCGCACCCTCGGCGATGCGTGCCGCCTTGCGGCCGCCGACGCCACGATTTTGAGCGCGATGATCGATTGCCGCCCGCTGGCCGGCAACGTGGCATTGCTCGACCATTTCATGGCGAAGCTGCGCACGAATGCGAATCGCTTGCGTCGCCGCACCGCTGAACACCTGCTTGAGGCAAGGGCCCATGAGCGAGCAAAGTTCGGCCAGACGGTGTCGCTTCTGGAGCCGAACGTCAAGCGTTCGCCTGGAGGCTTGCGAGACATTCAGCTGGTGCGATGGCTGGGCTGGACGATGTGGGGGGAGTCGTCGATTGATACCCTCGCTCGAGCGGGCAAGCTGCTGCGGCCCGATGCCGACTGCCTCCGCGATGCATTGGAATTTTTGATGCGGCTGCGCAACGATCTCCACCTCGCTGCTGGCCGCTCGGTCGACGATCTCACTCGCGACGAGCAACTCCGGATCGCGCACGCGCGGGGCGTTGATTCGCACGAGGGCTTGCTGGGAGTGGAACGGTTCATGCGAGACTATTTCCACCACACCAAGGAGGTTGCGCACGTGCTGGAGAACGTGCGGCTGAGCTGCCAGCGGCCGCACTCGATTCGGCACTGGTGGGGAGCGATTCTGGGCCATCGGGTGGATGGCCTGTTTCGCGTTGGACCCCGGGAGATCGCGGCCCTCTCCGGGACCAAGAGCCGGGTGGCCGGCAGCCTTTCCTTGACGGTGCGGTTGGTGGAGTTATCGCTGCTCTATGACCTGCCAATCGACCATGCCACGTGGGAGGCCGTTCGGGGAGCGGGCAGCCGTGGCTCAAGCCAGCCGGTGGATGCCGATACCAACGCTCGATTTCTGTCCCTCTTTGGGCATTCTGGGCAGCTCGCCGAAGCGCTGCGTCGGCTGCATTCGGTGCGGCTCTTGGAAAAAATAATTCCCCAGTTTGGGCACGCAAGAGACCTCCTGCAATTCAATAACTACCACAAGTACACGGTGGATGAGCACTGCATTCTCGCCGTTGAGCGGGCCGTGAATCTGGCCGGTGACGCTGGCTGGCTGGGGACTGTGTGGCGGCAAATTAAGCGGAAGCGCACGGTGCTTTTGGCACTACTCATTCACGATTTAGGCAAGGGGTTCATGGAGGACCACAGCGACGTGGGCGCGGCAATCGCCCGCGATGTCGCCAGCCGTTTGTCGCTCCCCGCCGATGAGGCTGAGATTCTTGAGTTTCTGGTACAGAAACATTTAGTGATGGCCCAACTGGCCTTTCGCCGGGATCTGGGGGACAGCAGCTTGGTGCTGCGGTTTGCCTGCGACGTGGGCTCTCCGGAAGTACTCCACATGCTTGCGATCCTCACGGCGGCTGACGTCAGCGCTGTTGGGCCAGGCACGTGGACTCGGTGGAAAGCCGATCTACTCGGTGAGCTTTACTTTCAGACGCTGGGGTATCTGGATGGAGAGAGCCCTTCGGTCCACGCAGATCGCAACAGCCGTTCGCTTGAAAAGCTGCTAGCCGAATGGGAGCCTGATGATCTGGTGGTGCGGTTGGCCCAGCAGTTACCTCGCGCCTATCTCCACACCACAGAGCCGGCTCGGATTGTGGAGGAACTGCGACAGTTGTCTCGATTGCCGGCCAGCGGCGTCTTCGTCGCGACCCGATGGCAATCCAACACCGCCACCGTGGCCGTCACCGTGGGCACCCGGGAGAACGTTGCCCCAGGCGTTTTTCACCGGCTCGCAGGCGCCCTTGCCAGCCAGCGTCTGGAAATTCTCGCGGCCGATATTCACACGTTGGAAGGTCGCCTCGTGATCGATCACTTTATCGTTCAGGATCCCGACTTCACAGGAGCACCTCCCCCAGAGCGACTGGTGGAGATTGCCGATACGATCCGGGCTGCGCTCAAGGCCGATCGCGCCCCGCTTTTTGCAAGGCGGTGGAATCCACTTGTCCCCCAGATGAATCCAGCCACGCTGCCTCCCGTACGCGTGCTTTTCGATAACGAAAGCTCGGAATACTCAACCATTATTGAAGTGTTTGCCCACGACTCGATCGGCTTGCTGTACTCGATTGCCAAAACGCTTTTTGAGGCGGGCCTTTCCGTGCAGGCCGCAAAAATCGGCACCTACCTCGATCAGGTCGTGGACGCCTTTCATGTGACTGATGCCGAGGGGCACAAGATCATCGATCCCCAGCGGTTGGCTGCTGTACGGAGCCGTCTGGAGCAGGTAGCGGCACCGCTTACGGCTCCGTTGCCTCCGGCATAACAGCCGGCGGCAGTGAGGGCTCGTTTTGCGATGAAAGGAGTTCACGGCCACTCAGCGAGAGCATCCGTGCCCGCCACATTGTTTCAAACTGGTTGATTGGCATACCCACGAGTTGCTCAAATTGTTGGATTGGCTCAATGCGGTCCGTTGGGGCTACGAGCGCCTCGATCGCCGCTGGCGAAAGCAGTGGATCCAAGAGTGCCAGATGAAATGCCAGCCCCCAAGACATGAGATAGACCTGCCGGCTGGTGGAGGCCGCGCCGCTGTGCCCAATCAAGAACTGCTCCTGATCTGCACAGAGCACGTGGGCCAGTGGCGGCGACTGTCCGCTGTGGAGCAGTTCCTGAAGCAGAATGAGCCTGTTCGGGTCGGCAGCGTCCAGCCGCAGTTCGCCGGCCTCGATCACGGCTGTTTCAAAAACCTGTGCGAGGCCCTCGTCCAGCCACAGAGGTAGGCTGCCACCGGCACTCTTCACCCATCGGCTGTCGGCGTACGCATGCCACGATTCATGGGCCAGCCACCCGTAGAAGGATTGTCTGGCAACTGCAACGTTCGCCGCATTGTGGCGTCGCGCCGCTTCGATCCTGGCTCGTGCCTGGGATTGCTCGCGTTGCCAACGGAGGCGTGTGCGAGTCACGATTTCACTTCGCTGTCGCACGGGAACGCCCTGCTTGTCGAGATCTGCCGCCAGGCGGCGGATGCCCTCGTCGAGCGTACGATCCAGTTCGGAGTAGCGTTGCTCCGTCGCGGCAAGTGCTTCGCTTGCAATGCGTTCTTGCTCGATTACGGCAGGCATGTCGCTGCCAGCTACGAGCAGCCGGCGAGAGGGCACGTAGAATGCCGGGTTTGCCACGCGGATGCCAATCTCGGACTGCAAGGCCTTGTATTCACTGGCCGTCCCGCACAATCGAACTCTGAGCGTGGCTGGAGGGGGGCTTGGGTTGGCATCGCTTGTGCGGAGTGGCAAGAGAGCTTGCAGAGCGTCGAACATCTGCGTCAGCCTGACGATCGACTGTCGCGTGAGGCGCGGATCGGCGGTGCTCTCCACCGCGAACCACTCCCCTTCGTAGCACCATGCCTCAGCATTCGGATCGCCCGATGGCTTGCGGGCCAAGTGGATCGCAGCTTCTGCGTTACCGCGGATGTCGCCTCGGTCGCGAAAAGCCTGTACTCGTTCCTTGAGTAACGCATGTTCGGCGGGAGGAAGTCGCTCGACTGAGTGGATGCGATCGGCCCCCACGCGGGCCCATGCGATGAGATACATCGGCTTTCCCGGCGGTCGCACCACCTGCACAAAGCCCACGTCACTGCTCGCGTCCAGCGGATCGGGATCGATGACGAGTCCAGCCAAGTGCCTGCCGTCGGTCAGTTCAATCGACTCGAGTTTCCATGCGGCGGTTGTCAGGCTTCGCGGTTCGTCGGTAAACGCTGCAGGCGGCACGATCGCCAAGCAGCCTGCCAAGCACCATCCAAACATCTTTGAAACTGTTTTCAAACGCATGAACGACAGATGGAAGACATCTCCTCGCACAGCCTCCGACAGTGCCATTCCCGAAAGGGAATGGCAGGATTGGTCGACACTAAAAGTATGTGTTGATCACGTTTTCGAAAAGTTCCTGACGGCCGCTGCGGCAGGGGTCGGCTTCTCCTTTGGCCAGCATCTCCTTCTCGAGCGAACGGAATGTCTCGCTGCCCGACTCAATGCGTTTGCCCAGTGGGCTTGACCACGACCCATAACGCTCCTCCAAAAGTTTTTGAATCGCGCCGTCGGCCCGCATCGCCGCAGCGATTGTGAGGCCACGGGCAAACGCGTCCATGCCACCGATGTGAGCGTGGAAAAGATCGACGGGCTCAAAGCTCTCTCGCCGCACTTTGGCGTCGAAGTTGACGCCGCCGGGAGCCAGGCCGCCGTATTTCAGGATTGTGTACATGATTTGCGTTGTCAGGTAGATGTTCGTTGGAAACTGATCGGTGTCCCAACCCACCAGCGGATCGCCGGTGTTGGCATCGATCGAACCGAGAAAGCCCTGCATGCCCGCATATTCAAGCTCATGCTGCATCTCGTGGCCAGCCAGCGTGGCGTGGTTGGTTTCGATGTTCATCTTCACGTGCTTCTCTAGGCCATACGTCCGCAGGAAATTGATGCATGTGGCGCAGTCGAAGTCGTATTGATGCTTCGTGGGTTCGCGGGGCTTGGGCTCGAAGTAGAACTGGCCTGTAAAGCCAATTTCCTTGGCATAGTCGACGGCCATGTGCATGAATTGTGCGAGGTGCCCCACTTCTCGTTTCATGTCCGTATTCCACAGGCACTGATAGCCTTCGCGGCCACCCCAGAACACATAGCCCTCGCCGCCCAAGCGGTGCGTCACATCCAACGCTTTCTTCACCTGCGCTGCGGCGTAGGCAAACACATCGGCCTGAGGGCTCGTCGCCGCACCGTGCACGTAGCGAGGATGGCTAAACAGGTTGGCTGTGCCCCAGAGGAGCTGGATGCCGCTTGCATCCTGATGACGCTTGAGCGACTCGGCCACTGCGTCGAGATGCGAGTGTGACTCACTCAGCGTGTTGCCCTCTGGTGCGACGTCGCGGTCGTGGAAACAGTAGAAACCAACGCCTAGCTTTTCCATGAATTCAAACGCCACTTCCACGCGATCCAGGCTCGCAGTGAGTGCGTTGCCGTGGGTCTCCCAAGGTCGCAGCATTGTCGGAGCACCGAATGGATCGCTGCCCGTGCCGCGAAAAGTGTGCCAGTAGGCCACCGCAAACCGGAGGTGATCGCGCATCGGTCGACCCTCGACAAGAGCGTCGGCGTTGTAGTGGCGGAAGGCCAGCATGTTTTTCGTGGCCGGGCCCTCGTACCGGATTTTTGGAATACCAGGAAACGCCTCGGCCTTTGGTTTGCTTGTGACTGCCATCGATTCACTCCTGAGGGGGTCTACGAGCGGATGTGGATTGCTCCATACATACCGGCTCGGAGCTGGATTGTCTTGTGGCTTGCCGCTTCGCCGCCGTGGAGGCAAGAAGGAGGCGTCCCCAGTCTGGAAACCACTCGATCAGACCAGCCAGCAGGCCGGCCGCACGCGGCACGACGAGTTCGCTGTGCCGTCGCTGGCATGCGGCGAGCACCCGCTCTGCCAACCAATCGGGATCCAGCGGCCTGAGAGTTGTGCCGCCGCCTGGTGCGTTGGCTTGAGCGGGTAGGTTGGCCCCGTGCACTTCCTGAGCGTAGCGAGGCAGTGAGGCATCGGCTTGGCGGGGGTCGGACGATGCGCGGCGAATCGGCCCTGGCGAGACCAGCAGAATGTGCCAGCCGCGCGGCGAGAGCTCCAGCCGAACCGCATCGACATAGGCGGCAAGTGCCGATTTCGCAACGCAGTAGGGACCCATGAAGGGCGTCACCAGTTTTCCAGACAGGCTGCCTACATAGACGATGCGGCTGCCGTTGGTCCGGCCGGCTTTGAGGTGCAAGTCGGCGAAGGCCCGCGTGATCTCCACAGCGGGCAGCAGGTTGGCATCCAGCCACGCGCGGAGTTCGTCAACGCCCGTGTTGAGGATCAGAGCGCGCCCCGAGCGGCCCACGCAGAAAAATAAATCATCCACACCGGCCAATAGCCTAGCAGCCTCGTCAACCACGCGATTGCCTTCGCCGGATTGGGTCAAGTCGGCTGCCAGGCCGTGCACCTGCTCGGGATCAACCCCAGAAGCCTCGATTGTCTCGATGGCTCTACGCACTCCCTCTGGGGAGCGGCCAACCACCAGTACGCTGGCCCCTGCTCTGGCCACGTGCCCCGCCAGCACCAGTCCAAATCCAGCGGTGCCTCCGGCAACGATCACACGACGTTTTTTCCACATCTGGAACACCTCGGGCGCGGAGTGACTTGCGGGGCCTCGTGGCTCCGATCGAAACAGGCTACTGTACTCGGAAGGCGGCTGCGAGTGTGGTTCGTGAAGCTTTGCTTTCAATCGGATTCAAACTGCGGCGTTGCTGTCACAGTAGACCCGCCGTTCCCTCTCCCGTTGAATCATCAGGAAATTATCCAATGAAAATGTTTGACAGCGACCGCAGGGCCTCAAAAGTTCCCAGAATTGCGGAGACTGCAAGCCGGCCGTTTGAAAGTCGCCAGACAGTCCGGACAAAGATTGTGGCCACGATTGGGCCAGCCTGCCGCGAAGAGGAATCCCTCCGCGGGCTGGTTGAAGCTGGCGTGGCGGTGTTTCGTCTGAACATGGCACACGGCTCGATTCCGGAACATCAGGAATCGCTCGACCGCATCCGTCGCGTGTCGGATGGCTTGGGGCGGCCGGTAGGAGTGCTTGTGGATCTGGCTGGACCAAAGATCAGGCTGGGCGAACTTCCTGGTGGTGCGATTGAATGCGCCGAGGGAGCGGAGTTTCGCTTTATACGCGGAAGTGAAACCCAGCAACCCGACGAATTTGTGACGACGTACGCGACGCTTTTGGATGAGTTGACCGTGGGCGATGCTGTGATGCTGGCCGATGGCACGATCAGCCTCATCGTAGAGGAGTGTACGCCCACGTTTGCGAGGTGCCGCGTGGTGCAGCCTGGCCTGGTACGTAGCCGACAGGGAGTGAATCTGCCGGGCGTGAAACTCTCTGTGGCAGCCATGAGCGCGGCCGACTGGCAGCACGCCGAGTGGGCTGCCGGGGCGGGGGCCGACTTCGTGAGCCTTTCGTTTGTACGGTCGGCCGTGGAGGTCAAATTGCTCAAGGAACTGCTCCGTACTCGCGGCTCGGTGGCGCGAGTGGTGGCCAAGATTGAAAAGCGAGAAGCGATCGACAACCTAGAGTCGATTGTGGATGCGGCCGATGTTGTGATGGTGGCTCGCGGCGATTTGGGTGTGGAAATCGACGTGGCAAGCATGCCGATGGTGCAGAAGCAGATCATCCGCGTGTGCCATCGCTATCAAAAGCCTGTGATCGTGGCGACTCAAATGCTGGACAGCATGCAGCACTCCCGCAGGCCAACGCGGGCCGAGACGACGGATGTAGCCAATGCAATTTTGGACGGGGCGGATGCCTGCATGCTTTCCGGAGAGACAGCTATTGGGGAGCACCCCCGTCTGGTTGTGGAGATGATGCGGCGTATTGCAAGCGCCACAGAGCAGCAGTATCTGGAAGATAGGTGGCAGTATTTAGACGGTCATTTTTCAAAGTCGCGAGGACCCGTTGGCATTCCCGCCGCAGAGTTTTTACCACCGCCCGAATTTCTGGTGGAGGGCCTGCATCCAATCACGCAGGCCGTTGTGGATGGCGCCAGCCGCATTGCAGCCGAACTCAACGCCAAGCTGGTTGTTGTGGCAAGTCGCAGCGGAGTCACGGCGATTGCGAGGTCGAAGCGACGCGGTGCGGTGCCTACGATTGGCGTAAGCGATAGCGTGGCCACGCTCCGGCAGATGTCGCTCTACTGGGGCGTGACCCCGCTGGCTGCAGTTGAGTCGCCGGATATCAATGGGCTGCTGGAGCATGTGAGTGCTTGGGGGCTTCGCGAGGGCCGGTTGGAGCGTGGCGACCGGATTTTGTTGGTAGCAGGTATCGGATTTGGAACCGGTGGGCACAATATGGCGCTGGTGCATGAAGTGTGATGTGGCTGCGACGGCCAACGTAAGGCAACGCAGAACGAATCGATGACGAACAGGAGTGGTGGATGAAGAAGAAATGCGTGCTGGCCTACTCGGGCGGTTTGGACACATCGGTGATCCTCGGGTGGCTTATCGAACAGGGCTACGATGTGATCGCCGTGTACGTCGACTTGGGACAGCCCTGCGAGGATCGTGATGCCACGCTGGCAAAGGCGAGAGACTGCGGTGCGTCGCAGTCGATGATCGTGGATGTGCGAGAAGAGCTTTGCCGCGATTTCGCATTTCCGGTGATGCAGTGGCAGGCCCGCTACGAAGGCACCTACCTGTTGGGCACGTCAATAGCTCGGCCGCTCATCAGCAAGGTGTGCGTGGAGATCGCGCACCGCGAAGGAGCCACTGTGTATGCGCACGGTGCCACAGGCAAAGGAAACGACCAGTGTCGCTTTCAGTTGGCCGCCGAGGCGCTCGATCCCGCCATCACCGTCCTGGCTCCTTGGCGGATTCCAGAATTCCGCGAGCGTTTTCCTGGTCGCACCGAACTCATAGAGTTTTGCGAAACCAGAAACATTCCCGTCAAAGCATCCAAGGGCAAGCCGTACAGTTCCGACGAAAACTGCCTCCACACCAGCTACGAAGCTGGGCTGCTTGAGGAACTCACCACGGATGGCTTTGGTCTCGTGGAGTTTGGCATGACGGTATCGCCACAAGTTGCTCCCGATCGAGTCGAGATGGTGCGGATCGATTTTGAATCGGGCGTGCCGGTCCGCGTGAACGGAAAGCGACTTGCGGCACACGAGATCGTGCTCGCGCTCAATGAGATCGGTGGACGCAACGGCGTCGGCCGCAGCGACATCGTCGAAAATAGACTCGTCGGCATGAAGAGTCGCGGCGTGTATGAGGCCCCGGGCATGACCTTGCTCTACGAAGCTCATCGGCTCGTTGAACAAATGACGCTCGACCGGGATCTGGTGCACCTGCGCGACCAGTTGGCTCCAGTCGTTGCTGAGGCGGTCTATTACGGATTCTGGTACTGCGCCAAAATGGATGCCTTGTTGGCATTTATTAGAGAAACGCAGAAGCCCGTGTCGGGTTCGGTGGAACTGAACCTGTACAAAGGCAACATGCTGGTGCAGAGTCGGTCCAGCCCGCAGAGCCTTTACGATGCGGCGATTGCATCGATGGAGGGAGGCGGATCGTATGACCAGAGCGACGCGGAGGGGTTCCTGAGAATTTTGGGGTTGCCTTTGCGGGTGCAGGGGCAGGTGCGGCCGCGCGTGTGAGGCCAAAATATGGTGCCTTCAAAAGGGTCGTCGGATCATGCCTCTGCGATCCAAGCGTGGGGTGTGCTGAGGATTCTTTTGCGGATCGATGGCCGCAGGCCAGCGTCGTGGCTGACGCTGGCTGCTGCTGCTGGAATCGTTTGGTTGCTCGCCCATCCGCCCTGTGCTGCTCTGCGATCCCATGGGAGTGTGCTGCTGGCCTCACTTGCCGGGGCGTGGCTCGCCGTGGCTGCCAGTGGTGACGTTCCACACTCCAAGAATGGCCTGAGTCACTCGCCGTGGGTTTGCCTGCTCTGGATGTGCGAGCGAGTGGCGTGGCCGATGGTTGGAGTGCTTCTGGGACTTTTCGTCAGCCTTTATGGGCTGAGCGTTTTCTCTGGCACGGGGCTCTGCGTAGCCACTGCGATGGCTGCTGGAATAATCGGTAGTTTGGCGGTCATGCACATCAGCCGAGGGTGTGCCGCGCAGGCTGCCGATGCGGCCAGCCTTTCGCTTGGGATAGCGTGTGCAGCGACCGCAGCAGGATGGCTGGCCACCCACTTCGCTGGAGAGCCTTTTGACGCTGTCGCGTTCACGGGTATTGCCGTAGCCGCAGCGGCGTGGGTGGTCATCGTTTTGGGTGTCTGTTGGACCGCAGACTCGCTCTTCCAGCCAAACACATTGCGGCGAGGGCTCACAATACTCGCTATGGCAACGGCCTTGGCCGGAATGGTCGGCTGGCTCTTTTTGGCTCCGGGCTGTGCTGAACTCTACTGTGTCATGGCGGTAGGCTGGTTTGTCTGCCTTGCGATTCCGAAGACAACGCTGGGCGATGGGGTGGTTCATCGGCGGGCCTGGCAGCGGCTCTACCGCTCGGCTGCGGAAAGGCCGGCGGCCTCCTCTGGTGGGTGGACTGACAGGCAGGTAAGGATTTTTTCACAGAGTATCCGAAGAGCTTTTTTGAACGTCGGCTGCGACCGTGCAGCGACCACGACGTCTCTGGTGTACGGGGCCATTCTGGGCTGGCCCCCACTGGTGGCGTCTGTGGTTCTGGCGGGTACTGCCGACGGCGGTGCGTCGGCACTCGCGACAGTGATCGTGCTGGTTGCTGCGTCTGTTTTGCTGGCGTTACTCTCCAAAACAATCACACGAGCCGGCGGATCAGGAGAAACATCGCTCTGTGTATCGCTTTGCCTCGCGCTGGCCTTGCTGTTCGGTTGGGCGATGGCGCGTGGCGAGGCGAATGGTGCGTGGAGCATTCGCGTTTCCCTGCCCAGCCTTCCCTGTCTTCCGGAACGGGTTTTCGAGGGGTCTTCGAAGTGATGTTGAGCAAACCGTGGATTCATGCCAAACTCCCAGCCATCACCAAAGGGTCGCCGACAGTGCAGCCCGCCCTCAGCCAAGGATCATCAGCCAGGATCATCGGGCAGGATCATCAAAGGAGTACGTTGCCGTGTACGGAAATACGTTGGCTCGGATTGACAGTAGCCGGTGGCATCGCCTTGGCCGCGTGGTCTTGGGCATTGCGTTCATGCCGTGCATGGCATGCATGCTCCCAGTGACGAGCGTTACCGCAGCTGGTTCATTTCCGCCGAGCGAAACTATTTTTCCGTCCACGACGCGGGCTTGGCTGAGCATTTCTAATCCAAAGGGCCTCCAAGAGAGCTTCGATCGCACCGACTATGGTCAGTTGCTCAAAGACCAAAATATGAAGGCATTCGTCGAGAGTTTTCGGGCTCAAATGCGGACTTCAGGCAAGCAGCGACTCGGCAAGTTAGGCCTAACTCTGGAAGATTTGGAGAAGATTCCAGGGGGGGAGTTAGCGGTTGCCGCGATCGAGCCGGAGCCAGGCACCTTGGCTACCGTGCTGCTGGTGGATACCACCGGCCACGAACCCGAAACCCGAGCTCTTCTTGAGACCGTTACCAAGCGACTGCTTGAACAGAAGGCCACAAAGGCCGCCGCCGATCGCACTGCTCCTTCGATCACGGTGTTCGTACTTCCACAAGACGCCACCACGCAGGCGGCGCAGCCCCGCCGCGTGGTGTTTGCCGTTGTGGGATCGGTGCTCGTTGTTGGCGATCATCCAGCAACTGTTGCGCAGATCGTCAGCACGCTGCCGCAAGGCCGCAAGGATTCGCTGGCAACGTTGCCAGCTTTTGCAGCCGTAAAATTGCGGTGTGAAAATCAACTGCCGGCCCATGCTTCGCCTGTACGTTGGTTTGTGGATCCACTCGCCTACGCCAAGGTGTACCAAGCTGCCAACCCTCCTCGCGAGAAGCGGAAGGGCCCGGACTATGTGGCCATCATCGCTCGGCAGGGTTTTGATGCGGTACTGGGGGCCGGTGGCGTGGTCCTGTTTGACGACGGCGTGCATCAGGCCCGGCACCACACGCTTGTCTACGCCCCGCCGTTACCGGGTCGCGAGCCCTTTGCGTCGGATCGTTTTGATTTGGCAGCCCGCATCTTGGAGTTTCCAAACGCCAAGAGCATCACGCCGCTGGCGTGGGTGCCGCGGGGTGTGTCAAGTTGGGTGGCGATGCAATGGGATATCCAGGCAGCATTTGCCTCGGCCGAGTCGCTCGTGGACGACATTGTTGGCGAAAAAGGTGTATTTGACGACGTGATTGCCTCGCTCAAAGAAGATCCAGACGGCCCGCAGATCGATGTTGAAAAAGACTTGGTCGCCTGCCTTGGTAAGCAGGTGACCCTGATCAGCGACTTCACAACACCCATTGGCACCGATAGCGAGCGGTTAGTCATTGCCATTGAAACAACTGATCCGGAGCGAGTCGCAGCCACGGTTGCAAAGAGTATGTCCACAGACCCAGACATGCAGAAAATTGACATCGCGGGGCACGTTGTCTGGGAGTTGATCGATCGCACGATGGCCATTCCGACGCTGGAAGTAGAGACGCCAGGCGGCGCTGTGGCGCATGCCGATGGGGAGAGCGACACTCATGTCCGACGAAACAAGCGACGGGATCGGGACGAAAAGCTGTTGCCGCATTCGGCTGTAACCGTCGCCAATGGGCATCTGCTGATCGCCTCGCATCGTGATTTTCTGGAACGCGTTCTGGCTCCTTCGGGCAGCGACGAATCGCTCGCTTCGGCGGCCGATTCAACGAGAGTTGCAGCTGAATTGCAGCGGTTTTTTCCATCCACGAGCGCTCTGCGATCGTTTGCCCGGGCCGAGGAGTCGGTGCGGCCTGCCTATGAAATGCTGAAGCAGGGTGCGATGCCGAAGTCAAAAAGCGTGGTTGGTCAGTTGCTTAACGGCATTCTTGGAGACGGCAAGGAAGGGAGCGTGCGGTCTCAGAAAATTGACGGCAGTACGCTGCCCGAGTTCGACCTGATCCGGCGTTACTTCGGTACGTTTGGCCTCGGGATGGAGTCAGTGTCTGAAGGTTGGTACATGGCGGGCATCGCTCTGTCACGGAGTCAGCAAGAGCCTGAAATTGCACGTCAGACTCCATCGCCTGTGGGGCGGTAGTCAGCGTTCTTACTGAGTTTTGATTTCAACGTATTCGGTTGGATTCAACAACGGCCCAGAATGGATGCTGGCGATCGGACCTCAGGCGGAGGTCTTCGAGCATGACGCGGGAGTCGGGAGAGATGCCGTCGCGAGACAATCGCTTTCCGTCCAGCGTGACGACAATCGGCCTAGTAAAATCGACGAACTCCGGTGACAGCCAAATGCGCACTCGCTGGGCGCCGCAGTGTACGGCCACGGTGTTGCCCGGCGTTGTCTTGGCCTCAATTGAGAACGGGCGACTGCCTGGAGGAGGAGGCCACTGGGCTGGTAGAACGACTGTTTTTTCTGGGGCCCCTTCCATTTCGACCCACCAGAAGAACCGGTCCCAAGGACGCAGCGATACCACGTCGATGGATGGCGGAAAGAAGGCCCGCCGTTTCATGGCCATCCAATCGAAGATGCGCAGGATCTCGTCCGAGAAATGCTCGTGGCCACGCCCGCGATACTCAACGTAGGTGGTGTCAAAACCCTTGCCGAAATACCGGTCCAGATCCATGCTGTTGCAGGCGAAGCAGGCATTGTCGAGTTCACCACCCACGATGTAGATCGGCAGCGATTGTGCGTTTCGCCAGTAGTGATTGACATACTTACCCGCACAGGGCGTTATGGCGATGAGTCCAGCCCAGAGGTCTGGGTGCGAGAGCGCAATGTCCCACGCGGCATCGCCTCCCATTGAATGCCCGGAGAGAAAAACGTCGTCTGTGTCGATTGAAAAACATCGCATCGCTTCTCGCAGCGCATTGAGCACAGCGGCGTGTTCACGAGCCGAGTAGCCGTAGGTTGTCTGGTGCTCGGCCGACCACTGAGGCGCAATCACGATGGCTCCGTGGCGTGCGGCCTGACCGCGCCGCAGGCCGTCGGGGCCGGGCATGCCAGCCCACCATTCAATCTGGTTGAGTGGCGTCGACCACGCAGCGTTGAGAGAAACAATGGCAGGATATTTCCGGAGCGGATCGTATTCCGGCGGTAGTTGCACCAGACATCGCAAGCCCTTGTCCCCTTCGAGTCCGGGAACAGAGAGTTCGTGGAGGCCAGGAGCGATGGCCGCTGGCGGCTCTTGAGGGGGCCGCATCTGGCGAGCGATGGCTGCGACCGTAGCCGCATCAAATGCCTCTTCCTCCTCCAGGCGAGCGTAGAGTGCATCCCGCTTCGGTGCGTCGGCCTCCCGGAAAAAATCGACCATCAGTCCGCGCACTCGCACCGCCGAGAGCGCTACCTTCAGATTGTCGTTGGCCACTGCAGCCCCCTCCAGCCAACCGCTGATGGCGATGGCCAAGGCCCGGTCGGGCGGCAGTGCCGGATCAAGTCCAAGCCGTTGGAACGTGGAGAGTCGATCCAACGTGCTGAACGATAATTCGCCCGTCATTTCGGCTAAAATATCGCTCGTCTCTTGCCGTACCGCATCGTCTGGGATGGCAGCTGCTCGGTCGCGAAGGGTCTCCATCAGCGTACGGGCCTGCGACTGACGGTCGCGGTAGTCATCGCGAGCCTCTCGCACCGACTCCAGAATTTCTCCGCTGGCATCGGCCACGGGAAAAGCTTCGAGCAGACGCAATGCCAGCCGATCCTGCCCGGCGCGGCCCCGCAGCAAAATCTCATCCAGCAGTTTCGCAGCCGCAAGTTCTCCAAGATCCCGTCGCTCGGCTGTCAGGTTGGCGAGGTCGGGGAAGTCGGCGAGCACTTCATCGAGTTCCTGTCTGGCATCGTCGTAACGCTCCGCCTGCAGGTAGAGCCGCACAACCCGAAGCCGATGGTCTGAGTTTTTCCGATCGATGTACTGATCGATGACTCTCCGCAATGCATCCCGAGGGATTGACGAGGTAGCGATCCGCATGTCCATCAGCACCGAGTGTTCGGTGGTCACACCCTCGACGCTTGTCCATCGCGGCGTGATCTGCGTGATGCCCTGCACGACATCAATGCGTCCAGAAGCTGTGGCAATCGAAAAGATGCGGCGGCCAAACTCATCGAACGGAGTTGTCTCGAGGATCGCTCCAACGGAACTGAGCCGGCGGCCACTTTCTGGTACACGCTGCGGAATTTCGATGCGCTCAAGACCCAGACCAGCAGGGCCTGGCTCTGCCTTTACGACCCGTCGTTTGGAGACCATCGTTCGCGTCAGTTCATCATCACACATGAGCACGGGCGTACCAGATGATCGGCTGCCCGCTGGCTCGGCGGCTGGATCAACGGCCACGCCCGACACAAGCACAAATTTTCCCTCCAGCACGCGGCCATCGGCCAGTTCCACCCGGTCTGCAGTGGCCACATATGGCCACACGGCGGCAGTCAGCAGCACTGGCCAGGCAAGCCAAGGCCCATCGAAAAGATTGCATCGCAACAGCCGGTGTGCAGCCATCGAAGAGCCTTCTAGTCCGGTGGCGATTGTGGAACGCAGCGAGCCGCACGCTTGAGCCTGCAAGGAGAGGCCAATGCCATGTACTGTAAACTGTTCCCATTGGGCCCACAATGATCGCCTGCGATTTGACTACGTGTGCTTGACGACGCCGTCAGTGGAACCACACAATTGAGATTGAGGATTGTGGCAGCAACGCGGCCGCAAACTGCGTGGCCTTACAGCACTGGATCACACTCCACAGAAAGCCCATTTGAGTATGCGAGGATTGCTGCGGCGTATTGTGTTAGGAGGCGTTGCCTGCTCGCTGCTATTGCCCATTGTCTTCACGGTGGTGTTGGGATTGGGCTCGTTGCTCGGTGCGCTCGGCGACGCAGCGGGTGGGCAGGTGTGCAACCGCACAGCACTGGTCGTGGGTGCTGTGTGGCTGATTGCGGTGATCGCAACGGCCGTGGCCAGCGGCGTGGCTGTGCTGGACAGTGTGCCAGACCGAGAATTACGAGACCCTCCCAGACCGCCTGACGATCGCGTATAACCAGAAAAGTGCTCGAAGAAACGGAAAATTCGCAGCGTGTTTGTCTCGAGCAAAAGCCGGTGCCGCGCATGCCAATAGATTTTCGCTGCACAGGCTGTCGAGCCAAACTGCACGTGCCCTCTCGGTGGGGGGGGGTGGCCGTGTCCTGCCCGAAGTGCAAAACGCGAGTGGTGGTGCCAGTCGGATCGCAGAGACCGGACTCGCACTTTGAATCCAAAGAGCTTGAAACTCAGTTACGGGCTTTGGAATCGCGGCCTGGGGGGGTCTTTGCCGAGGAGTCATTTGCTGTACCGCTGCCGTGCGAGACCCCGGTGATGGTGCCCACTCCAAAGAATGGCATGACACTCCCCCGCTGGGTGATCTATGCTCAGGGAGTGCTGCTGGCTGTTGTTGCCTGTGCGTCGTTTTTGCTTGGAGCCTGGTGGGTTACACCAGTGTGATCAGTATGCATTGCAAGCGTATAGCAGGCCGGTTCGTGGTCGCTGTTGTGCTGGTGCAAGGAATGGCCTTGCAGTCTGCGGCACAAGACGTTGCCACGAATGCCCAAGCGACTCCGAAGGAGATCAGGGAAACGCTCAACCAAGCCCGCGAGATGCTCGATGAGAGAAGGCCATCAAAGGCCTCCGAGATCCTCGCGAAGGCTGCCAAGCAACTCGAACAACTTGCTGTATTGCCGCAGCCGCCGTCCGGTGCACGGGCGTTGGCTGCCGCTTGCGCATCGCTCAAAGACGATCTGGAATTGGAAGGTATCGATGTGACCGGCATCACGATTCCGTCTCTGAAAAGCAGTGCAATCAAGGCGGCGGACCCGCCGGCGGCCGGTGTGGCAACCGGTCCGGTTCGAAATCGCAAGGGCGCACAGCCACAGGGGGTGAGCTTTACCGGGCAGGTGGCACCGATGTTCGTGAAGCACTGTGGCGGCTGCCATATCGCCGGAAAAAAAGGCGAATTTCAGATGGTGTCGTACGAGGGTTTGATGCGGTCGGGCATGGTGCGGCCCGGCGATGGCATTTCCAGCCGTGTGGTGGATGTGATCCAAACCGGAGACATGCCGCGAGGAGGTGGCAAAGTGACTCCGGATGAATTGGCAACGCTCATTCGATGGATCGACATGGGGGCGGCCTTTGACGGCCCCGATCCAACGCTCAGGATGAATGCAATTGGGCCAGCGGTTGTGCCAAAGGCCGCCATGCCCGCCGCCGCAGTGCCGAAGCCCGTTTCGCTCAAGCCAGGGGATATTTCATTTGCGTTGGAGATTGCGCCCATTCTGCTGAAGCAGTGCGTCAGTTGTCATCATACGGACACCACTGGAGGTGGCCTCGGGATGGTGAGCATGGAGTCGCTCCAGCATGGCGGAGCAAGCGGAGCCACTTTCGTGGCTGGCAAAGGAGCCGACAGCCTCTTGATCAGAAAGCTCAAGGGCGTGGGGATCGAGGGGCAACGGATGCCTCGAGGCAAGCCGCCGTTGTCGGATGCAGTGATTGCGAGGGTTGAAAAGTGGATCGATCAAGGGGCGAGGCTGGATGTCCTCACCCCGCAGGCGGCATTGGAAACAGTCGCCGCGAAGGGCCGCGCCAAACACCTCTCTCACGAAGAGTTGGCTGCGCAGCGGTTTTCGGCCGGTGGTTTGATGTGGAAGCGGGCTCTGGCCGATGAAAAAGCAACCATCGTTACTCGCGGCAGCGTGTGTGTGGTGGGAAACATCTCGCAGTCCCGCAGCGATGAAATCGCAACGGTGGCAGAAGCGTCGTTGGCCACCGTTCAAAAGCTGATCAGGGGAGATGAGCGGCAGGTCGTCAAGGGGGGCGTTGTTTTATTTGTGTTTGCAAAGCCCTACGACTACTCAAATTTCTGGCAAACGATCCGCGGTCATGAGCGGCCTAAGGGGCTCACGGCCCACGCGGGTGTGTTGGGGGATGTGGCGTATGGGGCCTTGACATTGCCCACTGGTTCCGAGGAGGTGGATGAAGCAGCTGATACCGCGTCGGTGGTGGCAGAACAGATGACCGCTGCGGCCTTCCTGGCTGCTGGTGCCACCGAGTGGTTTGCCAGCGGCGCGGGTCGAACAGTAGCCCTGAAGGTGGCAGGCAAGGCTCCGCGTGCGCAGGCGTGGCGACAGGAGGTGCCCAAAGCATTGGCTGGTCTCGGTTCCTCCACTGAATTTTTATCTGGAAACGCTGGTCCTGTTGCGACGGCAACGATCAGCGGAGCATTTGTAGGCTCACTGGCTGCCTCCGGGGCCAAACTGCGTACGCTGTTAGATCAACTGGACGCCGGCATGCCTTTTGAGGCTGCTTTCACGGAGGTTTTTCGAGGCTCTCCGCAGGCCCTCTTTGAGGCGTGGGCAGCCAAAGAAGCCCGCAAGCCTGTGCGGCCCACCTAACCGCTACTCGTCGCATCCCATCGGAAGCAGGCGGCGATACGTTTTCCACCGCAATGCCGTGGTGCCAAGGATGCGGAAAGCTCGTTTAAAAAAAAGACGGGGGTGCCTTAGTTTCGGGGCATGTGATCCGAGCGGATCTGGACTCGAGTCAAACGACAGGAGCCAAGCACCTTCGGCTGTACACGCAACCAAAACTATCAATCGGCCCCCAGCGAGCCTCGTTAAGAGCTTACCGACATGGTTCGACAACAGCACGGACATGGCAGAAAACGTATCGCTGCACACTCCCTTCTAGCTTGTGATGTCTGGCTTTCCTTCGTTCGATCCTTGGCCGCATACCAGAGCAGTCATAAACAATCCCCACTCTCGCGGCTCAGCAGTTCCATGGATTTTGTATTGCGCTCAACAGCCAGCACAACGGTCTGGCGATCACTGCCATCGGCCGTGCTCGCCACAATCGGCAAGACCTGACGCTTGTTCGGCATGTCGACTCGCACGCGAAAAGTGCCATCTGGTTGTACCTTCACCGGCTCGCCATGCAGCGTGACGTAGGCGCCAGGTTGAGTCGTACCATAGACAATCATCTCGGCACCCACGTCTAGATGGAGGGTTTTGGCTCTCAAAGAGGTCGGGGTATCGAGCGCCGAGGCCTTGGACACTGGAGGCCCCATCGGTCGCTGGAGCCGCTCCTCGAAGAGTTCCTGTAATTCCGTGCTATTGTTTTCAGACGAAAAGCCACCGCTCATGGCATAGATCTTTTCACAGTCGCCCACCATGTCCCCCCAATGGCTGTCCAATGCATCGACCTGTGAGGTCGTTGGCGTGGCTACAGAGTTGCTGCGGGCCAGCAAGTGAAAACGACCGGTGAGGGCGAGGTAGCCGATCTCAACCCGGCATCGCAGCGGGGTACGGATGTCAATAAACCAGTTTTTGACGCCACCGTGAACCTCGATCGTTCGGACCACTCTCTCCGAGGGGGATGCTTGGATGCCGTTTTCAACCTCCAGCAGCCGTAACACAGGTCGCGCACCATGCCATTCCTGTCCAAGGGCAGCCTGCGCCCGCGCAATACTTCGAGGAGTGACCTCCCAAAACGCATGCAGCCAGTGCGGGCCTCGCACCATGATCACCATTCGATCACGAGCCATCCGAGAGGAGCGGCCATGTTCGGAGCGGGTGGCCATGTTTTTCGCGCGAGACAGTCTATCCCGAGCGTCCTGAATTCGCTCGGCTACTGCAGCGTCTCGCATGGCATTGGTGGGCTTGGAGCGTGGAGGCTGCGGCGCACGTGCCATCGGTGACTGCAAAGGGACCCGTACTGTGGCCAGTGAGGGGACGGACAAGACAGGCCCAGAGAGCCTTGCAGCGGCCGCTACGGGTTGTCGCGATCGAGCCTTTCGGACCAGTGCCCGAATGAGCTGGTCTTTTCGCATCGCGTGCCATCCCAACACGCCGTGCTGCTTGGCGAGGCGTGCCAGATCCCGAACAGGCTTTTCTTTTAGGCTTGCCGTTGTCACAAAGAATCCCTCATGTGGGTGTTGAACCTGCGAAACGCACGCCCTTCAACACTACCCAGAATGGGGTTTCAACGCAACTCATGCACCCCCTTTTTGGGTGGTTTTCGGGTTTGCGGGCCTCTTTCGAAGCACCCAGCGACCGGTTACTCCCCCCTCAATTTCAGGCCCCTTTCGGCAAGTTTTTCGCGAACCTCGTTGAGACTCGTCACACCAAAATTCTTGCACTCCATGAGATCCTCGCCAGTCCGGCGAGCAATGTCGCCGATCGTCTGAAGCCCCAATTTGCTCGTGCACTTCCTGGCACGCACTGAAAGATGGAGTTCACCAATCGGAAGCGAATACACTTCCTGATCGTCGGCCGAGGGTTCCTCTGGTTCGGGCACAGGCTCTTCTACGGGAGCAGGATCGGCCAACTGACCCAGCGAGAGACCCTTGGATGCAAGCATCTCTTTGATCTCTACAAGGCTTGTCTCGCCAAAGTTTTTGCTTTCCAGAATTGCATTCTCGCTTGTTCGTGCCAAATCGCCGAGCGTCATGATGCCCATTTTCTGAAGGCAGTTGCGACTACGCACCGAGAGTTCAAAATCGGTCACTGGCAGCGACAGCACATGATCCAGACGGTCGCGCTGCTTCTGTTCGTTCTCATCCATCTGCAGATCGCCCGACGCGGACGAATCCTTTAAGAAAAGCCGCGCGCGAGGATGGGATGGAAACGCTTCCAAGATGCGTTTGTAACACCGTTGAGCGTGCTTGAAATCGTCCTTATCTTCGTAGATCAGGCCGAGGTTGATCAGTGCGCCAACCGACGCCGGATACCGCTTGAGTGACCGCTCAAAACAATCCTGAGCCTCCTCGTCATTCCCCACCCGATCATTGATCACGCCCATGGCGAACAGCGCTCCGGGGTGGCCGGCATCGATGGCGAGTGCCTTTTCAAAAGCTTCGACGGCTTGGGTCAGCGGCATGTGGGTGTCGCTGAGCATCGAGCCCTTGAGAGCCCAGTAATCAGCCGAATCGCTCTGCGACGGGTTGATGCCGTCGAGTATTTTGCTGGCAGCATCGAGTTGGCCACTAGCCCGCAGCGCTGCGGCGATGGCCACTGTGCAGGCCGTGGCATCGTACCCAGCCTTTTGCGCGCCGGCGAATGCGGCCTGTGCGTCTGCAAAGTGAGAGGTCGCGGATGATTCACTCGATTCGGAACGAGTCGATGCATCGAAGTCTGGTTGGTCGAGGCCTCCGATGGCTGCGTGAGCCTGGCCTGCGTAAAATAACGCAAGAGCGCTACCGTCTGCAGATTTGAGCGTTTCAATCGCTTCTGTCGGCCTGCCAAGGATGAATTGACACACTCCCAGCCTGACGGACGATGCCGGGCTGCGTTCTCCAACGCTTTCGAGTTCTTGAACAGCGCCTCGCAAATCTCTGTGCGAGGCTGGATCCTCGGCCAACGTCTCGAGAAGGCCCCGGATGTCGGCTGGACCAAATGGTCCTGTGCCCGTGACAAGATCTCGGATATCAACACCGACAGCAACGTTAGGCGTGGAAACCATGGGGTAAAAACCTTCTACTGGTGAGGAACGAATCAAAAACGAAATGGTATCGCGTCAAAAGCCAGCGGTGGGAATCGAACCCACAACCCCCGCATTACGAATGCGGTGCTCTGCCAATTGAAGCTACGCTGGCACGAACCGAATCTTTCGAACCCAGAGCGTTGACGAGCAGAGTTCGCTCGCGCACGGTGTCTTCGCGGTCTTGTGGTGGCCCATCCTTCTGCTTGGAACGTTGGTTGTTGATCGGTTGTGAGGCGCAGCCTCGCACGGCAACAAACTGCCGACCAGAACACCGCAAAATAGCGCAGGAAGCCATCAAACGTCAAGAGTCGGTGTTTCTGTGCGTATCATAACCCAGTCCGGGCTCTGCACCCCCCTCTCCTGGCAAGGGCTCGAAAAGCCCTGGGTCAGGGACCGCTGCACGGCAAGTCTGGAGCCTTTGCAGCAGCGTGGACGTTTCAGAGGCAGACGTCTCCAACCCGAGAGACGGGCTTGGGACAATAAAAAAGTGGGGCCTCAGACTTGGCAGGAGCATCCTGCCATGGGCATGCGGGTCAGGGGCAAGACAACCGCACGTCCGAAAAAAGTCGAAGGCCCCACCTTGAAAACGGTGGAGTGTCAGAAACTGGAATTTCCAACGCTTCTGTTGAGGTGCACGTGGCGTGCCAAAAAGTATGCGTGGTCCACGTTTGTTTGAGACGGGTTTTTAGGGGATCCACGCGGAGAGGCACTCGGGAGAGGTGTCTGATTCTGCTCAGGCGCGTAGCGTTTTTGATCAATGCAGGATGTTTTTTTGTCCGTTCCTCTTTGGATGCATCGGATCGCTCGCGGGGCTTGTATGCTAGCGGCCTCTGGCAGCAACACGCTGCGACGTGGGCCAGCGACGATGATTTCCGCACCGACGCAATTGAAAAGGAACACCACCGTGACCCCCCACTTGCCAGCACTCATCGGCCCTCATCACTGCGGGCCGGATCGCCCATTGCTTGTGATTGCCGGCCCCTGTGTGATTCAAAGCCAGAGCCTCTGCCTCCAGATCGCCGAAACCCTCGCCGCTCTGGCGAGGCGATTGCCGATCCAAGTTGTTTTTAAGGCGTCGTTCGACAAGGCCAACCGCACGAGCGGCGGTTCTTTTCGAGGCCCTGGGTTAAGCGAGGGGCTGGCTGTGTTGGAGAAAGTGCGTTCGGCCACAGGCCTTCCGGTGACCACCGACGTACACCTCCCCGAGCAGGCGACCGCGGCGGGTAACGTGTGCGACATGATTCAAATCCCAGCGTTTCTCTGCCGCCAAACAGACCTCTTGTTGGCGGCGGCGGCCACGGGCCGCGCGGTGAACGTCAAGAAGGGCCAGTTCGTCGCTCCCAGCGAGATGATGCACGCAGTCGCAAAACTTCTGGCGGGAGGCTGCCGCGATATTTGCCTTTGCGAACGGGGGACATTTTTTGGCTACGGCCGGTTAGTCAACGATTTTTCAGGACTGCTGACGATGCGGGCGTTCGGAGTGCCAGTTATTTTTGATGCCACGCATTCGGTGCAGCAACCGGCCAGCTTGGGCGGGGCCACCGGCGGGGATCGGGAGTTGGTCGAGCCGCTGGCGCGGGCGGCTGCGGCGGTGGGCATCGATGGACTTTTTTTGGAAACCCACCCAGATCCCGATTCCAGTC
Organism: Planctomycetota bacterium; assembly: GCA_003670915.1. Taxonomy (GTDB): domain Bacteria; phylum Planctomycetota; class Planctomycetia; order Pirellulales; family UBA1268; genus BAIKAL-G1-2R. The sequence continues at coordinate 44,253 of QWQH01000020.1, forward strand.
CCAGCGATGGGGCTAACATGGTGCCGCTGGATCGCCTCGCTGGCGTGCTGGAGCGAGTGCTACGGATTCACGAAGCTCGGTTGGCAGGAATGGTGGCTGCAAAAGGAGCAGAAGGATGAAGCCGGTCGGCAAGCCTTTGGCACAATTCAGGGAGACACTCCCGGCCCAGTGTGGGCGTGGACGGAGTGCGTGCCGATGGAGCGTCTTGGGGTGGTTGGGATGGATCGTGTTGGGAGGCATCCCATGCGCCGGATGTACGGGATGCGGCCCATCGGGTGCGGCAACGCGGGGCAATGTGTCTGCGCCAGCCACAACTGTTGGTCTGCCGCCAGCAATGCCACAGGCGGTGCTCGACAAATTGCTGGAGGGAGCCATGTCGGTGTTGGGCCATCTGGACAACTACGACGAGGCTCTGGCGCGTGCGCAGGTGTTTGATCGGCTCAACCAGTGGAGCCACGCGGTGGGTGTCCCGGCGGGAAGCCAAGAGTGGCGAATCGATCCACTCATCGAAACACTGCCGTTGGAATTGCGAGAGAGTTATTTGTTGGAGCAGGATGCAAGCGTGCATGGAGCCAGCGGAAGCGTTCGGTTGCAGCCTTTGGACAGTGGTGTGTTTGATGCATCGGCCGATGTCACTGCCTTGCGGGATCAACGTTGGCTCGCCGACATTGCCGCTTACGCTCGCGGCGACGCGATCGACGATATCGATGTTGCAAAAAATATTTTTGATTGGACGATCCGTTCGCTGGCAATTTCGAGCGATCCACCGATGGTGCCAACAGCCACGAATCCAGGGTCGCGATGGTTTTTGCCTGGAGAAATCCTGCTTTCCGGGCGTGCCAGCGGCCCGCAGCGGGCGTGGATTTTCCTCGAACTTGTGCGACACGCGGGGCTGGATGGAGTCATGTTGGCCACGGGCGATGCCACCCTGCAGCCGTGGATTCCGGCCGTCCTTTCAGGCGGCGAGGCCTATCTCTTCGAGCCCACCTACGGCATGCCGATTCCCGGCCCACGCGGCGAGGGTGTGGCCACCGCCCGGCTGGCAGCATCCGACCCTTCGATTTTGCGAGGGCTTTCGCTTCCCGATCGACCCTATCCCGTACAGGCCGCAGACATCGCAGGGCTCTCGGTGCTCGTGGCGGCCACGCCCGAAAGCCTCTCGCGGCGGATGCAGATGCTGGACGAGCATCTGGCTGGTGGGATGCAAATCAACCTGGCTGTGGCAGCCACGCCGCTGGGGCAGCGGGCCTGCAGTGCGTTGCCCGGCAATGGAGGCGGCTCACCCAAGCTGTGGGAATTTCCCTGGGAGGTGCTGCGTCGTCGTCGCACCGATGCCGCGACGGTGAATGCAGCTATCGGCCGCGAGTTGGCGGTGATGGGAGTCACCATGCAGCAGTCGGCCGTGGGGGGGCAATCGCGCCGAGTGGTTCGTCCGCTCTACGCAGCTCGTCTGCGAGAGTTTCGCGGTGAACTCGACGGTGCAGACGGAGCAAAGCTGTCCTATCTGTTGGCCAGGCCGGCCAATGCAGCGATCGCGGAGGCCGTCAAACAGGCCCCCCCGCCCCAAGCCGACGCGATCCAGCGGCTCTACGAACAGATGAAGCAAGACGCAACGTACTGGCTCGGCTCGCTCACGCTGGCCGAAAAAGACTACGAAACGGCAGCCGATTATCTGGACAGGATGACGCTCCAGGCGGCTCCCGATGGCCGATGGGCCGATGCGGCAAGGACTCACCTGGCCCGCGTCTGGATCGGGATGGGTCGCAACGCCAAAGCGATTGAGTTGCTCCGCGAAGATCCATCCCCCCAGCGTTTTGGGAGTCGGTTGCTGGCCGACAGCCTCGAGAAAAAGCCTCGCTAATCCCCTTCGCTTGGTGTGGTCAAACCGATGGTCAACGGCGTTGAGTGGAGTGCCCGTGCCCCCAAGGGCGACGGCTTTTGAGCGTGCCTAACGGTCAAAAGCTGCCTGAGTTGCGGAGATTGTGTTTCTGCGTTGCCCCGTTCGCCTTCAGCGGGTATTCTCAGGCATAAGTCGCTGCGGAGCTGTGCAAGCCACGCAGGAATGATTCAATGCCGCACAAGTGTCTGCCCCGGCATTTTCAGTTTGAAGTCAGCCATTGACACGTTCACAAGCTAAAAAAGTAGTACGACCATGAAAGACGGCATCCATCCCAAGTACATCGACACCCTCGTTCGCTGCGGCTGCGGCAACACGTTTTCCACCCGCAGCACGGTGCCCGAGATGAAGGTTGATATTTGCAACGTCTGCCACCCTTTCTTTACAGGCAAGCTCAAGTTTGTGGATACGGCGGGCCGGATCGAGAAGTTTAAATCTAAGTTTGCCGAAGCCGGCTACGCCAGTCTCAAGAAGCCTAAGAAGCAGCCTGTCGCACCGGCGGAAGCGGCTTCCTCCTGAGGCGTTGCTCTCTTCGCGGGCGTGCAGCCCCGTTGAGACGCCCTTGAGGTCTCTTGGAGACAGAGAGCCTCTTGACTATGTGATTGTGGGCATTGATTCATGCGCGACCAGCTCGAAGCCAAGCTTGCTCACTTCGAGACACTCGAGCGGGCGCTCATCGATCCAGATGTACTGGCTCAGCCGCAGCGACTTGCCGCTGTGGCCCGCGAGCACGGTAGCCTCGCAAAAATGGCACGCAAATATCGGAATTTCGTCCTACTCGAGCGGGAGATCTGCGAGCATCTTGAGATGAGCAAGGGCGACGATCACGATCTCAGGGCTTTAGCTCAGGCAGAATTACCGGCTCTGGAGCACCGTCGCGAGCGGGAGTGGAATGAGCTGATCGATTCGTGTTCCGACGATGAGGACGCCGATCGCTCGAGGTGTATCGTGGAGCTTCGCGCGGGCACCGGCGGCGACGAGGCTGCACTGTTCGTGCGGAACATTTACGAGATGTACAGACGCTATGGCGTTGAGCAGGGTTGGGATATCGAGGTGCTGGATGCCAGTGCGACCGAATTGGGTGGATTTAAGGAACTCGTACTGGGCGTGTCGGGCGAAGGGGTGTATCGCAAGTTGCAGTTTGAGAGCGGAGGCCACCGCGTGCAGCGGGTGCCCGACACCGAAACGAAGGGCCGCATCCACACATCGGCGGCTACGGTAGCCGTGCTGCCGGAACCGGAGGACGTGGAGGTGTCGATCGCACCGGACGAATACCGCAAAGATCTCTTCTGTGCCAGCGGCCCGGGTGGACAACACGTGAATAAGACGGCATCGGCCGTGCGGCTCACGCATCTGGAAAGTGGTCTGGTTGTGCAGTGCCAAGATGAAAAGAGCCAGCACAAAAATCTAGCCAAAGCATTACGAGTGCTCAAAACTCGGCTCTATGAACTCCGGCGAAGTGTCGAGCACGAGAAGCGGGCCACTGAGCGTCGCACGCTGGTGGGGTCAGGCGATCGCAGCCAACGCATTCGCACGTACAACTTCCCGCAAAACCGCCTCACAGACCACCGAATCAACGAGAGCTTTACGCTGGACCAAGTGCTTGCTGGACGGCTCGGGATGGTGATCCAAGCGATCGAGCAGCATGCTCGCCAGCAACGAAAAAATGAAATGGAACGTTCTTCGAAGGGCTCTACCGGATCTCTCCAAACGGGAGCGTAGGCCATGAATGCGATGAATGCCGACGCGTGGACGGTGGGCCGCCTGCTCACATGGACAACCGATTGGCTTTCGGCGCGAGGGAGCGATTCGCCCCGACTGGATGCCGAAGTGCTCTTGGCGAGCGTGCGAGGGTGCCAGCGGATCGAAATTTATACAGCGTTTGAAACCGTAGTTGATGACGCTCAGCGAAGCCGATTTCGCGAACTGGTCAAGCGTCGCGGCGACGGGGAACCAGTTGCTTATCTGGTGGGAAGCCGTGAGTTTTTCTCGTTGCCGTTTCGCGTCAGTCCCGCCGTGCTCGTGCCGCGGCCCGAGACAGAAGGCTTAGTGGTGCGAGTGCTGGATATTTGTCGGCCTCTGGCCGCGGCGCGTATTGTAGATGTGGGCACAGGTTCAGGCGCAATCGCCATCGCGCTGGCCAAGCAGTTGCCCGCAGCTGCGATCACAGCCACCGACACGTCGGCCGACGCAATCGCGGTGGCTTGCGACAACGCCACGAGGCATGGCTTTGCCGGTCGGATCGCGTGCCTCCAGTGCGATCTGCTCGACCACCCGCAGGCTATTGGCCCATGGGATGTCATCGTCAGCAATCCTCCCTACGTGCGGGAAGATGAATTTGACTCGCTGCCAAGGGATGTCCGGCTGTATGAGCCCCGAGCGGCACTTGTCGCGGGCCCAACGGGGGTTGAGGTGATTCAACGTCTGATTGCAACTGCCGCCCCCAAGCTGGTGCCCGGCGGCTGGCTCATTATTGAAATCGGACCGGCTGTTTTCGCTGCGGCTGAAGCACTCTTGGCATCCCACGGGCAATTCACGCGCGGGCCAACACTCCCAGATATGGCCGGTCTGCCACGCATCGTGCAGGCTCAACGCACGTAATCGATACGAATCTTTCTTGGACGTTGCCCCTAGTTGCCCCTGCGCTCGTCTTTATAGAGAGAGAGTACGTTGGCGCATTTTCACACTCGGGTTCCCAATCCGTGGGAGTGTCCGATGGCTTCGACCAAGGAATACGCATACGCAGCAGTCGATTGGTGCTGTGCTACGGCAGATGGTTGCGGCGAGAGCTGCTACCGGGCCGCTGAGACGGTCTCTCTGGTTGCGGTCACCCTCTTGGAGAGCCTGCGGAGCATGTGCCGTCGCGAACCGCTCCCCAGCCGGCCGCTGGTGTGTGTCGCCGTTGTGCTGGCAGCGGGCTGCGCCATTGGCCCCTGTGCCGGGATTTCCGAGCGTGTCTGGTGGCTGGCAGCGGCCGGATCGCTGGCGGTGTGGGTGTGGCTGGCATGCGGTCGCAACGTGTTGCTGAGGGATCGTTTCTCAAGTGCCTGTGGCTTTGCAGCGTGTGACCATGACAATCTAGCCGCCATGACATTGATTGTGTCCATTGCCTGCGGTGGAGCCGGATGGTCGGTTGTACGGTATCACCTCTTTGGGGCTGACGAATTGGCGTGGAGCCTCACAGAATCACCCGTGCCGATAGCCATTCAGGGCACGGTCGTCGAGTCGCCCCGAGTGCTCACGCCACCCTCCACGGACTTCTTACGGGGCATTGCCTTAGGGCCATCGAGTGAATGCATAGTGGCCGTGCAGGCGGTGCGGGATGGGAGCCGGTGGCGAGGGGCCTCCGGCCGTGCTGCAGTCATTCTGGATGGACCGCCCCCATCGCTCACCGCGGGCAGTCGCGTGAGGGTTTTTGGTCGCGGCCTTCGGCCTTCTCCTGCGTTGAATCCTGGTGAATTTGATTTCCGAGAGCGTGCCAGATCGTTGCGGTGCTTGTCGATCGTGCGATCGCCCGGCATGGAGTGCGTTGAAATCCTGTCCCCTGCTCCGCTGCTGTCGCTGACGGCGATCATTGATCGAGTGCGCACCAACGGCATTGCGGTGCTGCGGAAGCATGTGTCGCCCGAGCGGGCACCGTTGGCTGCTGCGCTGCTCTTGGGGAGCCGCGAGTCGCTGCCGAGCGAAGAGTCGCGCGAGTTTCTGGTCACGGGCACGATTCACATTCTTTCAATCTCCGGCTTGCACGTTGGAATCTTAGCACTGGCGCTTTTGAAGGTGCTGCGCATCTTGGCCGTGCCGCACGGATGGTCGCTTGTGTCAGTGGCCCTGTGTACGGGGCTGTACATGTTACTCGTGCGGGCCGAGACACCCGTTGTGCGAGCCACGTTGTTGGTGTGGCTCTCATGCCTAGCCGCTCTGGTCGGCCGTCGCTCGCTGGCTCTGAACGCATTAGCCGTGGCCGCAATCCTCGTGCTTCTCTGGCATCCGCCGGAGATATTTAGGATCGGCACGCAACTCTCGTTTGTGTCGACTGCTGTGTTGATCGCAGCCGCCGCCGCCCTTCCCTCGCAGCGGGCCAGTAGCGATCCGATCGACAGGCTTATCCAACGCAGCCGGCCGCCACTCCACCGGTGGGTTCGCAGGCACGCCCGGCAGG
>QWQH01000050.1 GCA_003670915.1 Planctomycetota bacterium
CACCGACCGCTCGCTCCACGCCAAGTGGTGCGGCACCGCGGCGGGTTGGCCGTTTTCATACACGCGAAAGAAGCAGACGTCGAGGTTGTATCGGGGAAATTCAAAATTGTCGGCATCGCCGCCAAAGAATGCAATCTGCTGTTCGGGTGCAAACACGAGCCGCACATCAGTGTACTTTTTCAACCGATAGAGATGGTAACGCGCTCCTTGATAGAGCGTGACGACGTCGCTTCGCAGGCCCGTTGCCGCAAGCGATTCTTTTTCAATCGATGCCATGACTGCACGCCTCGCGGCAAAGGCGTCCTCCGGGCTCAAATCGGCGGCAACCGCCGCCCCGACCCTCGCTGTGACATCCTCAATCGATAGCAGCACGTTGAGTTCCAGATCAGAGCAGCGGAGTTCGTCCTCGAGGGTTGCCGCTGCAAAGCCGTCGCGATAATAGTTGTGCGACGCATCGCCAAGCTTTTGAAGGCTGTCGGCGCCTACGTGATGATTGGTGAGCACGAGCCCCTCGGCCGACACAAACGATCCTGATCCACCTGAGTTGAACCGGACCGATGACTGTTGCAGGTGGAGCAGCCACTCTGTTGAAAGGGTCCCGTCTGGAAGCTGTGTGCCGTAATCCTTCTTGAGTCGCTCCAGCGGCGGATGGTTGAACAGCCACATGCCTTCGTCGGCGCATGCGGCCCCGCAGACGAAGGCTATGCTGACCAAAAGACCCAACGAGCGGGGGCAGATCGGAGGCATCGTGGATTGTTCCAACGGTGACAGGTGCGATGAATCAATACGTCCGGCAGGCTTCGAACCGACACGGCGCCCCTTAAGATAACGAAAAACGGTCTCGAGCGCTGCTCGGATAGCTCGGGCGGCGAAACAGGCACACTGGGAAGGCCGGTGTCACACCAAAGTCGAGTGCGCTCGAACCGCCGCAACCGGTCACTTGCATTCGTGAGTGAACATACGTACACTTTCTTGTCGAAACCCAAAAAGGACCAACGCCCATGCTTGCCCGACTCCAGACGTTTTCGCTGGTTGGAATCGATGCTGTGCCCGTTGACGTGGAAGTGGATGTGTCGAGCGGTTCGCTCCCATCGACGGTACTTGTCGGACTGCCAGATACGGCGATCCGGGAAAGCACGCACCGCGTGGCTCGCGCCATGGTCAACTCGGGATTCAACCGTCCCAATGATAGGATTGTGGTAAATTTGGCGCCGGCCGAACTGCCCAAGCAGGCTGCTACATTCGACCTGCCGATCACATTGGGAATTCTGGCGGGCAGCGGGCAATTCTCATCGGATCGTTTCAATGACTATGCAGTTGTTGGCGAATTATCGCTGGAAGGATTCACTCGCCCAGCGCGAGGCACGCTTTCGATGGCCATCACCGCGGCCCGGCAGAAAAAACTCCGCGGCGTGGTCGTGCCATCCGCCAGCGCCACTGAGGCAGCCGTTGTAGAAGACATTGAAATCATTCCCGTATCGACGCTCATCGAAGCAGTGCAGTTTTTTGCGGGCGATCTTCAGATCCCACGATCACCTCCACGCCTCCATGAGTGGTTTGAGCGGTTTGCTGCGTACGACATTGATTTCGCCGATGTACGCGGCCAAGAGGCGGCAAAGCGCGCTATCTGTGTGGCCGCTGCGGGCGGCCACAATGTAGCCATGCTGGGCCCTCCTGGGGGTGGAAAAACAATGCTTGCCAAGCGCATCCCCACAATTCTGCCTCAGCTCTCGGCTGCCGAATCGATCGAAACCACCAGAATCTATAGTGCCCTAGGGATGCTCTCGGTGGGTCAACCGCTTCTGGCGACGCGTCCCTTCCGCGCTCCGCATCACACGATCAGCGAGGCTGGCCTCGTGGGCGGTCGATCGACCCCAATGCCTGGCGAAATCAGCCTCGCACACAACGGCGTGCTTTTTCTAGACGAACTGCCAGAGTTTCACAGGCGCACGCTGGAAGTGCTTCGGCAACCCTTAGAGGATGGATATATTACGATCAGCCGCGCGAAATCCACGAGCAGTTTTCCTGCCGACTTCATGCTGGTTGCGGCGTTGAATCCTTGCCCATGCGGCTACCGCGGGGACCCTCGACGAGAGTGCCAGTGCACCGTGCCGCAGGTCGAACGTTACATGAGTAAGATTTCCGGGCCGCTGCTCGATCGAATCGACATTCATCTGGAGGTGCCGGCGGTGCCGTTTCGCGAGCTCTCGGCCTCTCGCACAGGCACATCCAGCAGCCAGATGCGTGAAGCCGTTCTGGCAGCCAAGCAACGGCAGTTAGAGCGGCTTAAGGGTCTATCCATTCGATCCAATGCCCGCATGTCGAGCCGGCAGATTCGTGAGTTTTGTCAACTGGGATCCGCTGCCATCGAGTTGATGCGTGCTGCGGTCACCGACCTCGGACTCTCGGCCAGGGCGCACGACAAAGTGCTGCGGGTGGCCCGCACGATCGCCGACTTAGATGGCTCGGATGCAATCGGGTGCGGCCATGTAGCAGAGGCGATCAGCTACCGCGTGCTCGACCGCAGCGCATGGACGTGAGTCGTGACGAGTGATTCGCCACGCATTGCCATATGCTTTTTGCAATCGACTGCAGGACTCACGCTACGACACTCTGAGGTTGGGCTCGCGTGGAATGGGACCCAAAGCGATCTGGCTGTCACATTCGTCCGGACTCGCAGTAGAATCACGAGAGAAGGAAAGCGCCGCAAAAAGTTTGCGGCCTTGTGGCCCGAGCCCGGCTTCATTCGTACTCACGTTTTTTATGACCGCCCCGATTGCACGTACTGGACATACCGTTCGCAGGCTCCCTTCCTGGCCCCTGCCTTACCGGCTCCTCGTCGCTGCTGCGATACTGACAGGCTTGGGACTGGCTTCCTTGGCGATCGATCTGCCTGTAGCTCAGTGGTGTAGAGCGGATCCTATCGCGAAACCGTTTGTGCGAGTGACAAACCTTTCGGAATTACTTACCCACCGAACCGACGTCGCCATCCTGCTCTTCAGGGCGATCTGGAAAGAGTTCCTCAAAGTGGTGAACTTTGCGGAGGTGTTTGCCCAGGGAACTGGCGTTGCTATTTTGCTCTTCACGGTGCTCTGGCTGGATCCGTCGCTTGCATTCCCATCGCTCAGGTGGCCCGCCATACGTTGGCCTTCGTTTCAGCCGCGAGCAGGGCAACAGAATTTTGCTCGACTGATCGGCGCAGCGGCGGCAGGCGGCCTCCTCACAGACGGCCTCAAACTTCTTGTCGAGCGTGTGCGTCCGCGGGCCGCCGGCCTGGCTGATCTGCTGGCAAATGGATCCGGGCTCGATACATTCGGCACTTCCTCGCTGGTAGCAGCGACGAGCCACTCCGACTTGCACAGCTTTCCGTCGGGGCATGCAGCGGTGGCAGCGGGTTTGGCCGCAGGACTGTCGTGGAAATATCCCCGCGGCATGCCGCTCTTTGCGCTCTTTGCGGTGCTTGCGAGTCTGCAGAGGGTGGCCACGCAGGCCCACTATCCCAGCGACGTTTGCTGGGGCGCAGCGTGCGGGCTTTTGGGCGCTACAATCTTCCTCGGCAACAGGCCTCCTGCCTCCTGCAAACAAATCACCACTGCTGAGACTCTGATCTAGACCCTTTTCTCGCCACTATGCGACTGTGGCGTGTCACCTTGGATGCACCTTTTCTTTTTAATGGTATTTCAGCCGTTTCTCGACCTATTCTCAACGTGATCGGGAAGCGGTTTGGCAGTGCGGCCTCATTCCTGCTACTGTGTGCTTAGGAAATATTCCGTCCCCTAAAAGAAGTTGATAGTACGAGTCATGCCTGTAAAGCGATCCAAGAAAGCCCCAAAGGATTCATTCGCCACGCAGCCTTCCGCAGGCGACACCGTGTCTGCGAAGGTGACGGCCTCTGAGGGCGAGTCAGGCGCAATGAGGGACACGAAACGCGTGCTGCTGGTGGACGACGACGTAGAAATCCTGGAGTCGATGCGAACGGTCTTAGAATCGAAGGGCTACGAAATTTTGATTGCCAGGGATGGCAATCAAGGGCTCGTAATGGCGGAAAAAGAGGATCCAGATCTGGTCGTTTTGGATATGATGATGCCAAAGCGGAGTGGTTTTCTTGTCTTGGAGAGGTTGCGTCGCAGCCGCGCGGTTCCGGTTCGCGTTATCATGATCACTGCCAATGAGGGAAGCCGTCACAAGGCGTATGCCGAAATGCTCGGCGTTGACGATTACATTCGCAAGCCTTTTGCCATGGATCGCCTTCTGGAAAGCGTGCAACGCTTGCTTTCCTAAGCCATTCTCTTTGTTTGGCAGTGCTGTCTTCCCTCGCCGGAGCTTGCCGGCCCCTTGCTGATTGGAAGGGCAGAATGGGTGTTATGCGCAGGAAAGTGTTGCGATTGACCGGCTTCGGGCCACGCGCTACATTCCATCGGTCACTTCAGCAGAGATGTTTTTAGGACTGTGCCCGTGGCCTCCAAACCCCCCTTTTCGCAGCGCGTTCCTGCAGCGGCCCAACCGGCTGGTTTTGCTGGGCTGCCACATGGTCGCGACGATCTCAAGGAACGTGTCCGCGATGCAATCGACATCGTGGATCTTGTAGGGACGTACATTTCCCTGCGTCGTGCTGGCAAGGCCATGGTTGGAATCTGTCCGTGGCACGAGGACTCCCGCCCCAGCTTCCAAGTCAACCCGGATCGCCAAACCTTCCGCTGCTGGGTGTGCAATATCGGTGGCGATGCCTTCAACTTTTTAATGCGGATGGAGAAACTCGAGTTCCGTGAAGCCCTCGAGCACCTCGCCGAACGGGCAGGAATCGAGGTCCAGCGGGGCAAAAGCGGCCTCCCGCCCGATCAGAAAACAGCTCTCTACGGGGCAATGAGTTGGGCAGCGGAACGATTTCACGAGTGTCTGCTGCGTTCCCCTGAATCGCGGGCAGCCAGAGACTATCTTCTTGCCCGAGGCCTCACGATCGGCACTGTTGAGCGATTTCAGATTGGCTTTGCACCTCCTGGCTGGGATTGGCTCCTCAGGCAGGCATCGACCTCGGGCATTTCGATCGATCATTTGGCACGTGCCGGCATGGCCGTGGAACGCCAAGAGCGAGCCGGAGATTTTCGCAGCGGCATTGCAACGGGTGGCCACTACGACCGTTTTCGCGACCGAGTCATGTTTCCGATCCGGGATCCGTTGTCTCGATGCGTTGCATTTGGCGGTCGTATTTTGCCAGGAGCGGCTCCAGACTCTGCCAAGTACATCAACTCTCCGGAGACGTCCCTGTTTTCAAAGAGTGCAATGCTCTACGGTCTCGACACAGCCCGGGAGGCGATGAGTCGCTCCAAAAGAGCCATTGTCGTTGAGGGGTATACCGATTGCCTTGCTGCCCGCCAAGCAGGTGTCGATGACGTGGTCGCTGTGTTGGGCACAGCTCTTGGTCAACGGCACGCCAAGTTACTGCGACGGTATGCCGATCGCATTGTGCTCGTCCTCGATGGCGACGATGCCGGCCGCCGTCGAGCCGACGAAATTCTGGACGTACTCTTAGCCGAGCCGATCGACGTTCGGATTGCGAGGCTTCCGAGCGGGGTCGACCCATGCGACTTCATTCTGACGCACGGACGCGAGGCATTTGAGTCGCTTGTGGAATCGGCGGTTGACCCGCTCGACTATCGGCTCGATGGAGCCGTGGCAAAGCTGACCTCTCACGCCAGCGATGATGCGGCGCTCGATGCGGTCGAAAGCGTACTTAAGGCGTTGGCAAGTGTCTCACAAGACTCCCCGATGAGCGCCTCGCAAAGGCGGTTGCGCGAAGATCAGGTGCTCGGCAGGATGTCGCGTCGTTTCGGCCTGTCTCGCGATGTTTTGCGACTTCGTATGCTGGATCTTCGCAGCCAGATAAAAGGCGACCGGTCGCCCTCTGCAATCACTGACAACGCTGGAGGCAGCTTGGCCAGTCACACTTCGAATGACTCCGGAGTTGGTTCTGGAGGCCTGCTTCGCTCGCCAATCGCGGTCGAGCGATTACCGGCGTGGGATCGCGAGGTGCTCGAAGTGCTCGTGGGTGTTCCCGATATCGTAGGCCTCGTGATACGCGAGGTGGATGGCGCCGAACTGGAAAGCCATGAAGGCCGCACCGTCTTCGAAACCGCTCGACGCCTGCACGCGGAGGGCCGCCCTGTGGCCTTGGCTGGCTTGCTGCTGGAGATTGCCGACCCTGCCCTTCAGAGCCTCTTAGTTGCCGTAGACGATTTAAACACCGATCGCGGTACAGGCGATCCTGTCGATCGCCTGCACCACCTCGAAGACGCTCTGCGACGCCGCTGTGCTCAGCGGCAGGCGCAATCCAGCGCGAGGACACTGAAAACCTCTCGGTTGGACCCCGACTCGGAGGCTGAACTTTTAGAGCAACTCGTCGCTCAACGGCGGGCTGTTCAGGGCATGACCGAACCCAAGGACGGGTAAGGATGCTCGTCTCGTTACTGCAATCGATTCGTCGGAGGAATGATCCAATGACGGTTCGGGGGGCGGTGTGCGAGTGACGGTACGATGATAAAGGAGACCACGAATGAGTAAGCAGATTGGGAAGCACATGCGAACAAAGACTGGCAAGCAGATGAGCAAGCCCGTCGGTAAGCAGGCGTGCCACTCCAAAACGCTACCGGCAGCGTCTGCCGCGAGTGCTTCACTGGTGCCTGACTGTGCCGACGGCGAGCACCACGATCTGGATGCGTTGATCGCAACTGGCAAGGCGCAGGGCTATCTCACGTTTGACCAGGTCAACGCTTATCTGCCGGACGAAGCGGTGGATCCTGAAAAAATTGACTCGCTCCTCGTCGCACTCGAGGAAAAGGGGTTTAATCTGGTCGACACGCCTCCCGTTCTGGAAGCGAATTCACCGGAGTTCGTCGAGGGTGTGGCTTCTGATAGAAGGCCCGCAGCACAACCGCGACGCAGCGAGGCGATTACGACGGCCCCTTCCAACGCAGGGAACGATCCGATTCGCATGTATCTGGCGCAGATGGCGGAAATTCCACTGTTAACGCGGCACGAGGAGGTTTCGCTGGCCAAGCGGATCGAGGTCACGCGCAAGCGTTTCCGGCGCGCAATCCTGGGCTGCTCCTACTCCCTGCAGACGACCGTTGAAACATTACGACGGGTGCATGAGGGCAAACTGCCGTTCGACCGTACGATTAAAGTATCGCTCACCGAGCGTCTCACGAAAGAACAAATTCAGGCGAGAATGCCCCATAATCTCTCGACACTTGAACGCCTGATTGAGCAGAATAAAAACGACTTTCGGCTCCTTGTAACCAAGGCAACGCCCCCGAAACTGGCACAAGCTGCCCGCATTTCATTCCGTCGCCGTCGGGCCAAGTCGCTCGTACTCGTCGAGGAGTTGAGCCTTCGCACCCGTCGGGTGCAGCCCCTGCTCAAGTTGCTGCGGGGCATGTCGGCTCGCATGGATCGGATCCAGCAGGACCTGCGGTTAATCGATCACGGGCATCTGTCGTGCGACGACCGTTCCGACATGCGCAAAGAATTACGCGACTTGATGCTCTCGACGCTGGAGAGCCCTCGCTCTTTGCGCACGAGGGTTGATGCGCTTGAGGGACTGCAGGAGGAATACGAAATTGCTAAACGAAAGCTTTCGGCAGCCAATCTACGGCTTGTGGTGTCAATTGCGAAGAAATACCGCAACCGTGGGCTGAGCTTTCTGGATCTCATTCAGGAAGGCAACACCGGCTTAATGCGGGCAGTTGACAAGTATGAGTACCGCCGCGGTTTTAAGTTTTCAACGTATGCGACATGGTGGATTCGCCAGGCAATCACGCGGGCGATTGCCGATCAGGCCCGTACAATTCGGATCCCTGTTCACATGATCGATGTGCTCTCCAAGCTGCGTACGGCGTCCAAAAAACTCCTCCACGAGCTCGGTCGCGATCCCACCACCGAGGAGCTCTCGCACGCTTCCGGAATTCTGCCCGAAGAGGCCCGTCGCGTACTCGACATGGGCCGTCAACCCATGAGCCTCGACCGCCCGATTGGTGAAAGTGAGGATGCCAGCTTCAGTGAGTTTGTGGAGGATCTCGGCGCGGAGACGCCCACGCAATCTGTCACCAACGGCCTCCTGAAGGACCGGATCGATTCGCTTTTGAAAACGCTCACCTATCGCGAGCGAGAAATTATTCGGCTGCGGTATGGGCTCACCGACGGCTACACCTACACCCTCGAGGAGGTTGGCCGTATTTTTCGAGTGACGCGTGAGCGGGTCCGACAGATCGAAGCCAAGGCCGTCAAGAAGCTACAGCACCCCGTTCGTTCAAAACAGCTCGAGACTTTTCTAACCAGCGCTCCAGCCTAAGCGTGCTCTCGCCGTCTGGGAGCGATTTCCTGATGCACATCGATTGCGGGCCGGTTGCCAGCCATGGCAGCCGGCCCGATTTTTTGGAACAATTCCAGCCATTCGCTCGATCTGCTAGACTCTTGCGAACCCCCTTTGCCTCTGGAAATCACTCCATGTCCCTTGCCGTTACCGCTGATATCCTTCGCACACTGCATCGGTTGCATCAGCAACTTGCTGACCTCAAGGATCGACTAGCCGCCGGCCCTCGCCAGCTTCTGGCCCGAGGAAAGCTTCTGGAGTTATCGGAGGCGGCTCGTACCGCGATCCAGGACAACATAAAAAAAGAAAAAGTTTCGGCTGATCAGAAGCAACTCCAGCTTAAATCAGACGAAGCCAAGATCCTGAACCTCGACAGCAAGCTCAATGCCTGCAAGACCAACCGCGAATACCAAACGCTCCGAGAACAAATTGCCGCATTTCGAATGGCCACAAAGGTTTTGGAGGATGAGATCCTTGAAGCCCTCGAGCGCATCGACGCAGTGAAGAAAACGCTTCCAGCCGCCGAGTCGGAGGTTGCATCCATCAAGAAGCAGTTGGCCGATACGCGATCGCAGATCGCTGGCGAAACTGCCACGCTCGAAGCCGAGGTGGCCCGCATCAGCGGCGATCTGATCTGTGCCGAAGGCGAGTTGCCAGCCGACTCCCTGGAAAGCTACCGGCGTGTGGCCAAGAGCAAGGGCGCCGATTCCCTTGCCTCCGTCGAAGGAGAGAGCTGTGGCGGATGTTTTCAGCAAATCACTGGAAATATGGTGGCCGAACTCAAAATGGGCAAGATTATCGCATGCCGAAGCTGTGGCCGTCTGCTGTACTTGGCAAAATAGTATTTTCACTCGTTTCCTTTTCGTGAGAAGTGCCAATGACTGATCGCATTCCCATGACCCGCACCGGGTATGACAAGCTCAAGGGTGAGGTCGATGAACTCGATTCCGTTGAAATGCCTCGTTTGGCGCAGCGAGTAGCGGCAGCCCGCAGCGAGGGTGACTTGAGCGAAAATGCCGAGTATCACGGAGCCCGCGAAAGCCAAGGACTGATGCAGGCCAAGATCAATATGCTACGAGACAGGCTCGCTCGGGCTGTGATTGTTGAGCGGCAGAAGGAACTCACCGACGAAGTGGTGTTTGGCGCTACAGTTGTTGTGCGCGATATGAAATTTGGCGACGACGAAATCTTTGTGCTGGTGGGAGCCGGCGAAGAGGATTACGACGCCGGCAAGATCAACGTCGCCAGCCCGCTGGGACAAGGCCTGCTGGGGCATAAAGTGGGCGAAAAAGTTGCCATAGAAGTGCCTGCTGGGGTCATGAAGTTTGAGATTCTTGCCGTGCGATTTGAAGACGAATAAGGCCCGCTCTCTCTCAGTCGTGCGCCGTGATTCCCTCCCACAGCGCGGATCCGATCCGCACGAGTGTTGCTCCTTCCAGGATTGCTTCTTCGAAGTCTCCGCTCATACCCATTGAAAGTTCGTTGAGTCCGGCGGCCGATGGTAACGATGCCACTAGACGTTCGAGAATCTGTCGCAAGTGCGCAAACTGCCGCCTAGCCTGAGCCGGTGAGTCTGCTCCTTCGGGCTGGCCGGCCATCCCCATTAGCCCGCAGACTCGCACGTGCGAGCATTGTGCTGCGGCTTCCACCAATGGACCAACGTCCTGCTCTGATACCCCAGTACGGTGGCTATCGCCTGAAAGATTCACCTCGACAAGCATCTCGCACACGTGGCCGCACGCTGCCGCTTCGGCTTCGATGGCCTCGAGCAACCGCATGCTATCAAGCGAGTGAATGAGGCTCGTCACGCCCACCGTGCGTCGTACCTTGTTGCGCTGCAGGTGCCCTACGAAGTGCCATCGCGGCGAGGGATTGGCTCGGTCCATGGCAGCAGACTTCTGCCAGAGCGATTGCGGTCTGCTCTCACCTAGGTCAAGGCATCCCAACTCAAGCAGCATTGCGGCCCTATCAGACGCAACGTACTTCGTCACGCCCACAATCCGCACGCTGCTGGGATCGCGACCTCCCTTACGGCAGGCCTCGGCAACTCTGCCTCGCACAGCCTCGAGATTCTCCCGGCAGCGAAGCATATGCGCAGCAGTCTTATCGTGCTGCCTAGGCCAAGAATCACTCGGCGATGGTTCATTGAATTTCAAGGGTGCGCGACACGTTTCCTCGCCCGCCGATACGGCCGAGCAAAAACTCGCATGATAAATTACATCCGAGAAGCGTGCGGTTGCGGGGCTTGTCGAGTGCCCGATAGAGAAGCCATTGTTTATGTCCCGCCTGCACGCGAAACCCAACGGCTTCATGCCTCGCCAGATTCATCCGCGTATCGGCAACCGTCAGTTGTCTCCATGTCAGTGGGCTTCCGATGCGACTGGAATCGCAGTCGAGCCAAAGCGGCGCGTAGAGACGGCTGCCGGTAGCCTGCTGCCGCAGCCGAATTCCTTGCGGCGTCAGATCGCACGCACCGAGGGCAGCCGCACTCGACCATTCGGGCAACGCAAGGGGCATCGCCATGAATCGCATACCAGTATCGTATGCGATGATTTCGCGAGTCTCTGCCGCTGTCTCGGTCGCCAGCGACATTGCTAAGGGGGTCGTCCCCTCGTATGTCAGTGCGCCACGCTCTGCGTATGTGCCCCCAGGGCGGACTGTGATGGCATCGGCCAGCAGCACAATACGATCCTTGGGAACAATGACAACCTGCCTCTCAATCTGCAGTCCCTCGGCCAGCGGCGCAATGATCTCTAAAAATGACGCCTTCCGATCCGACTCGAAGCACGACACGCTCCACGGGCCCTCCGCATCCAGCAACTGACCGTTGAGCGATACGTGCCAGTGCCAGAGCCCCTCCATTAAAAGCCGATCGCCAGCAGCGATCTCCAGCCGCGGCGTGGCGTCACGGTATTCCAGACTCACACGCACACTATCGCAACTCCAGCCCGTACGCATGATGGTGACTGCAGCTGTTGGATCATGTAGATCGCGAGGTAGTAATTTTTTGACTGGCACGTTGGCCCTCGGAGCCGCTGCCCTACAGATGGCTTCGGCTGTGCGACACATCGGCTTCTTTTTCGACACCAGAGCCGCGTCTAAAAGAGGCTCGGACAGTGCCTTCGGCAGCTTGCCTGAAGTCGACAGAATCCTGCCGCCAGCACCCAGCAGACGCAGTGCCATCTCGCACGCCGCAGACCATCGCTCATCGGTTGAGGCATTCCAAGGCAGTGAGTTACCGGTTTGCACTGCAATTGCACGCACAGCAGTCCACCTCGACACTCGCTGGACAACCGCCGCGGATCCGGTGTTTAAATATCCTGCGACGGACGATACGGCCAGCGACACTGCCCCGCCAGCCGAGACCAGTCGGTCAATCTCCTCTTCCAAACTATGCGTGACATCCAGTTCGAGGCATTTGCACGCCTCGATGTCGCAGAACAGTCGGGACAGAGCCAGAATAAATATCGCTGGGCCTGTGTCAGTGCCGCGCAGGAGAGCCTGCGCCGATTGAGCCATCTTCACTAATCGCTGAAGTAAGGCACCGGCTGAGCCACCGGCTCGCCGCGTGCGAGCGAGCCACGCCAAGCCCCACGTAGCGGCCTCGCAGGACAACCACTGCTCGTGAGGCTGGGTTGCCAAGCCTGCTTCATCGAGGCATTCCCCGAGAGATGCTTCGATGAAAGCAATGCCCTGCACAGTGCGCGACCCGTGAGCAATTTGCTCCGCGAGTTGGCGAAGCCTGCGACGGGTATCGATGGATTCGCTCTGGTTGGCAAGCCGACGGATACGTCTGGCGACCTCTCTGCTTTTGACGCTCAGGGGTGCCTGTGGCTGCCGAGTCGCTTCCGTTGCGTGAGACCCCAGGGGGTGATCCAATGGCGCAACTGGCACGATCGTCCCCGCTGGCTGAATGGACGAAGCCACGTTGACAACGGTTCCATACGCCGCTGCCACACCGCGAGACGTTGAATTTTCGACTGCATTTCCCGACTGGTCGTGAGTGGCTTTCTCGCGACGTGCCCGCCGCTTGCCACTTTTTGTTGCATCCATCTGAGAATTCCTGAGACGTATTATTTCAGCTCATGTTGGTATCATGATGGCGTTATACTACTCCACAGCGACCACCTGAGGAATCCACCGCTGTTCAAGGGGTGCCACATGCCGCATAGAATTATGCCGAGAGCCACGCTCACCCAACTAGGCGCGATTTTGCTATCCCGCCACGCCCTCTCCTGCGGCTGGATCGCATGGATTGTGGCTGCTTCCAGCCTGTGCATTGCAGCCGATCGACACCCGGAGCTCAAACGCCTCTCTCCGGATGCGGATGTGTGGATTGACTCCAAGGCGAAGGAGGTCGTTGTCGGCGGACTCATTGCGTTAGACAAGGGCGCGATCGAGTTTTTCGCGTGCCCCCGCCAAACCAAGGAACACGAATCGATTGTGGCCGTGCGGGCCACTGCCCGATTGGTCCACGCCGGGCTCTTAGCAATCGGCCTCGAGCCTGGAAAGCCCGTTTCATTTGATCCAGAATATGTGGCTGCGACAGGGTCGCCGGTGCGCGTCCGCATGCGCTGGAAAAAGCCGGATGGAACGGATGCAGAATCAAACGCCAAAGAGTGGATCCGCAATGCTCGGACTGGAAAGCCGATGCAAGAGGACTGGGTGTTTGCTGGCAGCTCGTTTTGGACTGATCCCACCGACGGCCAGGAGTATTACCAAGCTGACGGCGGCGACTTGATCTGCGTTTCCAACTTTCCCACGGCAACTCTCGATCTACCCGTCAAGAGTTCTCAGTCAAACGAGGCGCTACTCTTCGAGGTCTTCGAAGGACGCGTGCCGCCACGGGACACTGAAGTCGAAATCGTTTTCTCCCGAGCGAAATAGTTGGCCTCTCGAAACGACCCGTGTTCTAGATTGCATCTCGGATAGCTGTAGCGGCGACTCGGCAAACTGGAAAAGAGAGGCGATGGGGTCGGCGAACGCTCGACGAGCATGGGGCCGCCGCGGCCCACGCGAGGAGACTTTTGCCGCCCCGAGCCGGTCCTACACCAAAGTCGAATGCGCTCTAGATGTGACAATGCGCGAGAATTTCTGCAGCTGAGGCCACATAGCCTGTGTAAAATGGTCCAAACTCCGCGTACCGGGCGCTCGCCTCGTCGAATCGCATTTTGTAGACAATTTCCTTCAAAAAATCGGGCCGTCTGGCCCAGAGAGTCACGCCCCACTCCCAGTCGTCGAGACCCACGCTCACCGTGATCAATTGCGTCACGCGGCCGCCAAATGTCATGCCGGTACGGCCGTGTTCGGCCATAAGTCGCGTACGTTCGGCGATCGGAAGCAAAAACCAATTTTCCGTCACCTTTCGCTTTTTATTCATTGGATAAAAACAGGCGTTGGGCCACGGGGGCAGATCTGGCTCAATCCGCGCCTTCCGCATCGACTCCTCCCGGTTGGCATACCCCTGCACCTTGGCTTTGTAGGAGGGGCTATCGTCTACCTCCCCCTCCACAAGTAAACGCTGGGCATACTGCTCAACAGTTGGCACATACTCGCTCACTTCAGTGAGGCCGATGAAAGAATACTTCGGCACGAGCGCGTGCCCGAATGGACCGGCCAATAGCCGTTGGTGGACGTCCTCTACCCGCAGCGGGGATGGATCCATTGCCATCACGCCGAAGTCGGCCTTCTGCCCAGGCACGATCCACGTCTGGAGGCGCCTCGGAGCCAATGGGCCGGCCGGGTCGAGCGATTCAACGAAGTGGCGTGCCCCCTCAACGCGTGTCGCCTCGGAAATTGCACCCATGCGGCCGCGATCAAACGAATAAAAGAGATGGCTCACATGCCAACCCTTTGAGGGCTCCAGCGACACGGTGTCGTCGGGCGGTTGCTCGGATGGACGCATGATGCGGTGGGATCTCCTGTTGGGGCCAGCTAGTGGGGGCCAGTTGGCGTGCCGTCTCGACGACCACTCAGGGAGGCGGTCTGGCAACCGGCTGGCAAAACATCGTAGTTTTCCGTTACGATACACAATAGGATACGAGATGCAGCGTGGGAATGGCCTTCGCTTTCGCTAGGCCAAACGGTGCATAGTTTTAGTTTTATTAGGTAGCACACGAGCCATACCAGAAGGGGAGCACATCCATGGGACAGGCAATCGTTGACCCACAGGAGCTGCGTCGCTTTGCGGCGAGGCTGCGTCACTTTAGCGCCGAGGTGATGACTCAAATGCAAACTGTGCAGCGGCAATTGGGAGCGTTGGGTGCTTCGTGGCGCGATCAGGAGCACCAGAAATTCAGCGAAGAGTTTGAGCAGCAGCTCAACACATTTGGACGCTTTGTTGAGGCCACTGGCGATTACGTGCCTTACCTGATCCGCAAGGCTGAACGTGTTGAGGAATACCAGCAGCAACGCTGATTCATCACCCATGTCAACACAGGCTGACGTTAAATCGATTGATACGCTTGCGTTCATCAAAGCCGCGATCTCGTCTTTTGCGCACGAGACTGGGCAAGCGATTGCGGAGGTCGAGTTGGAGGGACGTCGCGCAATCGACTACATCACAATCGACCGCGCGGCGCATTGGAAGGCGGAAGTACGGCGATCCTCCGACATGGTGAACCAGGCCATTAAAGACCTCGAGCATTGCCGTACGTTTAAAAAAGTTGGCAACAATCAGCCTTCGTGCATCGAAGAAAAAAAGCAACTCGAAAAGGCTCGGGCTCGCCTAGCTTTCTCGGAGGAAAAAGCAGAGGCCGTCCGTCGATGGTCGCCCGTGGTGCAGCAGCAGTTTCGGGAAACATGCGTGCGTCTGGTGCACTTCCACGAAGTGATCGATGTCGATTGTCCCAAGGCCATGGCACGCATTGAACGGATGATCAAATCGCTCGATGCCTATCGGGAGATGTCGTCGCCAAGGCCTTCTACGAATGCCGATGGCACCGCCCCTGCCACATCGGTTGCCAGACCAACAGACGGTGGCCCAATGGGCGTGGCTGAAACCGCGGAGGCTCACAGCACAAAAGGCGGTAGGTTGCCTGCCGATGGGGATGGTTCAAGGAGCGCTCCTTCTGGAGGTTTGTGATGCGTGTTGGCGATCTCTCCAGCGGTGCGTCGAAAATGGCGCTCTCGCTGAAACAACTGGACCTCAAGTGGGAGTCTGCCAAAGACACGTGGAACGATGCCACGAGCAAGGCATTTCACAAGGAGCACATTGAGCCGCTTATGCCCGACGTGAAGGAAACGCTCGAAGCCATCGGGCGGCTCGCCGAGGTGCTCGCCCGCGCTGCTCGCGACGTAAGCGA
The DNA here is from genome assembly GCA_003670915.1 of Planctomycetota bacterium. Classification (GTDB taxonomy): domain Bacteria; phylum Planctomycetota; class Planctomycetia; order Pirellulales; family UBA1268; genus BAIKAL-G1-2R. The sequence goes on from QWQH01000050.1 coordinate 15,673, forward strand.
TTCGAACTCATAACTGCCATGCCCAACTTGCCCAACACTCCCAGCACGCCCGCCACGCCCACAGATACCCGAGCAGCCGATATGGCTGCGGTTAAGTCGGGCTACGATCGGGATCTCCTCCGCGCCCAAATAGAGATCCTGCGACGGGAGGCGTCGCTCCGCTCGCGGCTCGAGAAGAGTATCGCTGCGGAGCACGAAGCCGAAACGGCAGGTGCGTTGACCGCCGCAAAAACCTTGCTGGCTGCCACACGCACTCGCTATGACGGCGAAATCGAGTCCACCAAAGTCGAATATGCTGAAATTCTCAAGCGAGTGGCCTCACAGGCGGCGGCCGACCAAAAAAAACTTGATGATAAACGCAAAACTATTGC